>JBFGRM010000011.1:0-23210 GCA_041563675.1 Nitrospiraceae bacterium
CGAGTCCCTGCAAACCCATCCCTTTCCGATCCACCTGGACGGACCGACTCTGGACACGCTGGAGTTTCTCGCCCCTGAGATGCTCTTCTCGGCGCGTCTGGCCATCGCGAATCTGTGGTTGTTCGAACCCGTGCTCGCCGGCCGGGTGGATCGGCAACCGGCCACGCGCGCGCTCATTCGCACGACGATGGCGCCGACGATGTTCGAGGGGAGCGTGAAGGACAATATTCTTCCCGTCCGGGCGCGTGCCGTCGTGAACCTGCGCGTGCACCCGGCGGAACGGGTCGCCGCTGCGGTCGACAGGATCGAGCGTACGATTTCGGACCCCCGTGTGACCATCCGGACTCTGGAGGGAACGGTCAGTGAGCCCTCGCCGACCTCGCCGGTTGATGTGCAGGCCTTCACCCTCCTGCACCGGACAATCGTCGAAGTGTTCCCCGATGTCACGGTGGCGCCGACGCTCACGCTGGGCGCGACGGACTCACGCCATTACACGCAACTTGGCGGACCGGTCTATCGTTTCCTGCCCCTGCGCCTCGCGCTCGAGGACACCGTGCGCATTCACGGTATCGATGAACGGATCGCCGTCGAGAATTACGGCGAAGTGATCGGGTTCTACATGAACCTGATCCGTAACGCTGACAGCGCGGATCTCTGACTCTGATTCTTACCCCCTCACCCCAGCCCTCTCCCCCGCTGGGGGAGAGGGGAGGGAGCGGGGGATCGCGCGAAACTTCACAGAGGAAATCCTGGGACACCACGCTAGCTCGTCTCCGTCCGGCGAATGGCGTCCAACAACGACTCCGCGCCGAAGGGTTGCGCCACGGCCGCATCGAGCTCATCGGATGGCGGCGGGGTGAGGGTGTCGAGATTCCACACTGTCCAGATGCGGGAGATGCCGATCACGTGCACCTTGGGGAACTCGCGCCGGATGGCCAGGGCCGCCCGCAGTCCTTTGTTGGTCTTGGCAAAGAGATTCACGACGACGATCGGGACGGGTTCCCGACGATACTGCTCAGCAGGCTCGAGGGTCAGGTCGGCCTCGATCACCCGATGCCCGGCATCGAGCAGGGTCGACCGCAGCAGGGCACGAAAATGGGGATCGTTCTCGATGAGGTAGACAGCCGCCATGCTGCGCGGCTCCTTACCACGGGACAATCCTCCGGGCTGTGAGGTAGGTCATAGCGGTTGTTGGCCGTTGCTGACCAGAGCGGCTCAGGCCGTGCCCATGTCGAGGACCAGTACTTCGCCCTTCATCCTGGGATGCAGGTCGCAGCGAAAGCTGTGCCGGCCCGATTCATCGATCGTCATGCGGAGGACCAACGTCTTCCCTGGGTCGACGTAGAACCCCTCCAGGCTCCGCCCGTAGGCTGCGATGCCCTCCCCCTGCGCCCTGACCAGCACGCCCTGGAGAATGGTCGACGTGAAGCCATGCCTGACGATGTCCTCATTGCGGATGATGATCACCGTGGGAACACCCGGCTGTGACGCAACCGGCCGGTCGAGGACAAAGGCCGAGTCTCGGATCGTGATGTCGATCCTCGTCTCTTCTTGAGCCATCGCGTGGGGCGGCGGAACATGGCCGGGACTGAGACCGAGCATAAGCAGCACCGTGGATATGAGGCACACCTGCGCAATCCGCTTCATCGTCTCCTCCCTGTGTGAATCAACACCCTGGGCGTTTACGTTGGACAAGCAGCCGGGCAACCCAGACGACTGCGGTCGCCGCTCCCCGCGCTTCCTTGAGTAAGCCCGCAAGCTCCCGGATGCCTCAGTGTACCATCCCGGGCCGCCTGGTCCTACTCAAGGGTCTGCCCGGGCCTCGCGCCATCGGGGTGGTGTCGCATGAGCTGGTGAAACAGGCTGGATTCACGCTTGTAGAATCCCTCCGTGTGCAGGGAGTCGTGCAGGCGCAGCAGCTCATAGTCAAGGTGATGACAGACCTCGTGCAGCACCGTTCGAAGGAAGGTGCGGAAGGCCACGACCCGCCGCCGCTTCGCCGTCCGCATCCACACGGTGATCCGAGCCTGCGCGCGACGCTCGGCCGGTGTGTACAGGCCCTGGAGCTCGCCCCAGTCGTTGTCCGGGCGCTTCTCGAGCACCTCCACCCGAACGGGCGGAACCTTGAATCGACTCGTGAGGGCGGACACGAGGACTTGGGACTCGGCCTGGGTCGCCGTACGATCTTCCCCCGCCAAGGCTTTGGCCAGACCGGCCACATGATCGGCCAGCGGATTCGAGTCCGAAAGAGCGAGGGACGTGACACGATCGCTCTGCCTGTAGATGCGCTGTTGCGCCGGCGTGAGCTTCTTGTAAAAGGCGAAGACCATCGATGAACTCGAGGACGCACAGCATGAGGGGGGAAGCTGCGGTCACGTCAAGGCGTCGAGCACGGCCTGCGTCAGCAAAAGAAATATCGCTCCCAACGAAAGGGGCGCGAGGGTGAAGGCCGCGATGAGGAGCATGACAATGAACAGCCCCGCCCACAGTGCGCCGCGGTCGTTTCCGTGCTGCCACGTCTCCGCGCAGGCCGGCGGGATGAAGAATGGCCAGCGGTTCGCGCGAATGAGAGCGCGGGCCGCAAGGAGCACATAGAGGAGCCACGCTCCCGCCGCAACCGTGCCGATGAGAACTGCGGGTCCGTCGATCATCGTGGTCCCGCCGTTCGCCGGTCACAGGTCTCGTGGAAGTCCATGCCGTCCTCCATCCGCGACGAAACCTACCGAATCAGTCGTCCCGGCTCGCTGGAGACCAGGGGTCGAGTCGCGGCACCCACCGGGGCACGTGACGCGCGTAGTTGCGGTAGGCGTCGCCGAACCGCTCCTCGAGTCGTGTTTCCTCATGCAGCGGGAAATAGAGCGCGTTCGCGGCAAAAAACGTGATCGCCCAGGCGGCGATGACGGGGGACTGAAAGAGCAGCGCTTCGGCAGCCAGCATCACGAGCACGCTCGTGATCATGGGATTGCGGACATGCCGGTATGGCCCCTGGATCACGAGGTGCCGGGGTGGATCCCAGGGAGCCGGGGTGCCACGGCCTTCGCGCACGAAGAGGGCCACCGTCCAGACAGCCAGGCCGAGACCCGGCACAGCCAACATCACCCCGATCCAAAACACGGGCTGCGCGACTGTCGCCAGCGAGCCGCCGAGCCAGGTTCCCGATGTCGACCAGAGCACCAGCCCCGGAATCACCACGAGCGCGGTTCCCGGGAGGAGCACGACGGCTTTGAGGATGCGCCACGCCATGCCGCGGCCGATTGGCGCTCAGCGCGAACCGGAAAAGATCTCGTCGAAGAAGAGGAGCATGTGTGTCCAGGATCGTTCGTCCGCCCGCTTGTCATACTTGAGGGCATCCAGTCCGTACTGACCCGCTTCGGGATTGGTGAAGCCGTGGCGCGCGCCGGCATAGACCGTGAGACGCCAGTCGAACCCCGCTGCGTCGAGCTTGGCCCGGAGGCGCGTCACCTGCTCGTCGGGGACGAAGGGGTCGGCGTTTCCGTGGGCCACGAGAATCTTCGGGGCCGAAAGCGGGGCCTGGGTGACGCTGGGGATGGGAAGGGCTCCATGGAAGCTCACCACGCCTTTGACCGGTGCCCCGCCGTAGGCGAGCTGCAAGACCGTCGCGCCGCCGAAGCAGTACCCGATCGCGGCGAGACGATGCGGGTCGACGAGGTCGTGACCGCGCAGCACGTCGAGGCCGGCTGTGGCGCGCTCGCGCCAGCCCTTCACGTTGGCTTGGACTTCCTTCATCCAAGTGCCGGCCTGGTCCGGATGGTCCGTCACCTTGCCCTTGCCGTACATGTCCAGAGCAAAGGCCACGAATCCCATGCCGGCGAGCTGCTGCGCGCGCCCGCGGACGTAGTCGTTCAGCCCCCACCATTCGTGGACCACGAGGACGCCGGGACGTTTCCCCGGCAGGGCATCGTCCCAGGCGAGATATCCCTCCAACTGGAGATCCCCGTGTCGGTAGGGAACCCGTTCCGTTCGGACCTCCGCCACCGCAAGCTCCGCGGCGAGCAGCAGCAACGCCAGACTCACGAGCACTCGTATCATCATGGCCTCCCTGTCACGCTGAACGCGGCGCCTGCGCGCACAGGCACCGGGAGTCAACAGTAGGCAGTCTCCAGACGGGTGTCAAGCCGGCTGAGCTTCCGATCCTATTCATGGGGGTCATGGTATGCCGGTCCATTTTCCGCACCGCACTAACGTCGAATGTTGATTGATGACGCCGGAGTGGGCGAGGCAAAAACTTCAGGCGGTTTTGGGGAGGGGAAACGAGGGGGCGGCTAGAGCCCGAATTTCTTCCTGAGGTCGTCCGTCGGGCTGACGTCGGTGTCGTGGGTAGTCTGGTCCAAATGCAGGGAGAGCTCCAAGAAATCTTTGACCCAGTCGCCGGGGATGAAGGCCTCGATCGTGCCCGGCACCCATCCATCCCCCGGCTCGTTCACGTCCAAATGGAGGAGAGCTGAGAACAGCAACTGGCCTTTGTCGGCATGAAGGTCGAGGTAGGCCTTGACGTCTTCGTAGCTGACCTCGGGCTCCCTGAACGTCAGAATATAAGGCCGTCGCTGCAGCTCGATCCGGACCACCGTGGCCCGTTCGGCACCCTTGACCTCGTGGCCCCGCACCACACAACCCCACTGTTTCAGTTGAGGCCGTCGGCCCGGGGCAACGAACTTGACCTCATCGTAGGTCCGGAGCAGTCGCTTCCCCAGCCCGAGCGTTGACGCGAGGTATTGAAGATGCTCGACCTGGCCTTCGACATCATCCCGCGCCACCTTGCCGAGGTGGGCGAGCCCGGACTCGTATTGTCGAATGAGCCCGGCAAGGCCGCCGCCGGCGAGGTCGTCGTCATCAACTTTCCAAGTCATGCAACCCTACCTCCCGCGAGGAGCCCTCCCGCAACCCTCTGCCGCGTTCATCGGCGGACGGCCCGGGCCGTCATGTGGAGGGGTGGTGTTGGCGTTCGAAACAGGTCGCGCACAGGACCGACCCCATCGCGCGCATGGAGAAAAAATGCTCGAGATTCGAGGCGCCGCATTCCGAGCAGGTCGGGCGCGTGACGCAGGTCCGCGCGCCGTACCAATTGCCGTCCTCACCAGCGAGGGCCTCAACGGCGGCCAGTCGCTCCGCCAGGGTCCGCGCCATCTCGTCAGCGGTTCGGTTGAACATCTGAAATTTGTTGAGGCGTTCCTCTTCGGAGCGGTCGCGCTGGGCTTGTGCGAGCTCCTTCCAGAGCGCTTCCGGATCACCTTGCATGGCTGTTGACCTTGGTACGTTCCGCCCGCCCGCCCAATCGAGACTCGAGGCGATCGATGAATCGGGGAATGGATTTCCAGATGTGGTCGATCGCTCGAGCCGCGTAGGTGAGCGCGGCGTCGGGGTTGCGGGCAAAATCCGGCACGGCCTCATGGATGTCGAGGACGGATTCTTCCGCCCCGTGGCAGATCTCGTTGAAGAGCAGGGCCTCTTGCCGAAATCTCTGGCGGATAAATTCGCGGTGATCGAGCCCCATGGCCACGAGCACGTCCGTCGTGTCCAAGAGCTCCTGGGTGAGCCGGCGCTGAACGTGATACGAGGGGTCCGCTCCCTTTTCGCGCAATCGCGCGTCAATGAGCGGGTGCATGGGCTGCGGAGAAGCCTCGATCCCTGCGGAGCCGACCCGGTATCGAGCCTCACCTCCCAGAGCGGTTTTGAGCGCGTACTCCGCGGCGACGCTGCGGAATATGTTGCCTGTGCACACGAATAAGATGGATGTCACGGAAAGGCCCTCGGCGATGACCCGTTCCTATTGTAGCAGGAACGCGGGCGATACTTAACCGCCGCGGGCAGGGTCTGCCGGACGGTACGAAACAGCCGGCGAGCCGAGCGACCGGCCCCCAAGCTTGGGAGATGTAGGGATCGACTTCGGGGGCCGATCGGTATGGGAACGTGGCGATGTAGATTGGACCCGGCGGACCGGGCGCGATTCAGGGGGCACGGTGGATGCCCCCCCTTCACTGCACTGACGGAGTCGTTCTGGGGGTGGGGTCGGAGCCGGGTTAGGCCGGCTCTTCCGCGGTGTTCGTGACCTGGGTCGAGTCTCCGCCCAGATTTTCTTCCAGGAAGGACTGCAGGCGTTCCCGACTGTCCAGTCCCATGATAATCGTCTTGAGACCGACGCTGCCTGCCTGGGACCACCGCACGGTCGCCAGCTCGATTTCGAGCGGCTCGTCCCTGTCGGGCAGGGAGAGGCTCAGGAACAGCGGAGTTCCCGGCTGGATCAACTCCTCGCTCTCCAGCGCGCACCCGCTCATGGACAGGTTTCTGACCTGGCCCTCGAGCTCGAGCTTGTAGCCGGAGAAGGTGACCGAGCACGTGATCGGCAGGCGCGACTCTGAGCGTACATTCATCGGAGCCTCCTCTGAGGTGGGGTTTCCCACCGCTCATGTTGGCGACAGAAACTCAAGCATAGCAGCACCCCTGGAGATGGCGTACCCCACCTTGGTAGGGACACGGGGCTAGACGGAAGATGGAGGAAGAAAGTGGAGGAAGTGTAGGATTTTGGCTACTGAGGACGGCCCCGTCTGTTTCGCGCCATGTTTTAGCGGCCTTGCGGGCGAATGCCAGGCGGGTAGTTGGACGAAGGAGCTGCACGGCCTACAGCCGCGGCGCGGGTGGCGAGGACGACCCTCGTCAATGGTGTGAAAGATCACGGCTTTTGACTCGCCAACAGTCCGACAGACAGGCACCGTTCTTGATCATGATCACAGGATCATGCGCACGCGAGCCACGGGGAGCGCCGTGGCCGCCGACGAACCCATCACGACGATGTCGTTCCCCACGTTTCAGGCAGTTGAACCGCCCGACCCGGTCGACGAGCAGACGGAGCCCGCCGCACTTCCCTTGAACACCGCCCGTCTGGTCGACGCCATCAAGGGTCAAGCGCGCTTTCTCTCCCCCATGGCGCAGTTCCTGTTCTTCGCATCCTGTGTCCTCCTGCTGTTCCTCCTCCCCCTGCTCGTTGCGGTCGGTCTGCTCGGGGCGCCGCTACGGCTCGATAGAGTGACCGCCGCGGTCGGAGGGGGGCTCGTGCTGTTCACCGCGATGACGCTGCTGTTCCTGCTGTGCAGGCGGTCGGAGAGGCGGCGCGCCAGTGACGCGTTCGGAAAACAGGTGGACCGGAGACCGAGGATGTAGCCCGGTCGTGATGAGGTGCGGCATGGACGATGATCGGAAGTTTTTTCGAGAAGGACGCGAGGGCGACGCCGAGCCGATCCCCATTCTGACCGTCAGCAGCGGCAAGGGCGGGGTCGGCAAGACCGTCATCGCCGCGAACCTGGCTCGCCTCCTGTCGTGGTCCGGGCACTCCATTCTCCTGGTGGACCTGGATCTGTACAACCGTGGCGCCAGCGCCCTGCTCGCGGATCTGGTGACCAAGGACCACGCGACGGTGGCGGATCTGCTGGCCTATGCCAAGGCGGGGCGCCTGCCCGAGCTTCCCGGGGCGATCGAGAAGATGAACCTCATCCGTTGCGGGGAGGCTTCGACGCCGCTCTTCCTGCTGCCCAGTACGCGGTACAACCAACAGGTGCTGGGGGCTGAATACGAATACGACGTGCCGGAGCTGAAGGCGTTGTTGAGGTTGCTGCTGGGAGAGCTGATTCGAAAGCACGACCTGAGCTGCGTGGTGTTCGACTGTCGATCCGGGCCGGAGCCGCTGTTCCTCGCCGCCGCCGGGCTCGCCACGGATACGCTGCTGATCACGGAAGCCGACATGGTCACCTGGGCCGGCAACATGAATTTGTTCAACTATGCGTACGGCTACTATCGAAACGACGCCGAGACGCTGCTGAATATCCAGTTCGTGTTGAACCGGGTTCCGGATCGCTACGATGAGAACGATCTGGCACAAGCCTACCAACGAAGGCTGTCCCGGTTCCTCAAAGGTCGGCGTATGCTGGCGACCATTCCGTTCGACGACGAAGTGTTTCATACGTTCACGCAATGCGCCTTTTTCGTGGACGCGCATCCCGGATCGATCTTCTCCCGACGCGTGGCCGCCATCGCAGACGAGCTGTTCGCGACGACCCATCCGGAGTTGCTCAGCGAGCAGGCGCGCACCCTGGCGGCGACCGCCACCAGGCGGACCATGCGGATGCTGTCCCGCAAGCGTCCCGTCTGGGCGAACCTGTTCCTCGTCCTGGGCGCGCTCTACGCCGTCGCCGGACTGATCCTATTCAAAGCGGATATCGGGAAGCTGGGTCAGGTCTCGGGGCTCCTCAGCATGGGGGCGGGCTTGGTGGCGCTGGCCATCAGCGCGCTGCATCGCGTGCGACTGATGGGATGACACGAGCATGTTACGAGCGAAAACCATCCTCAGTCGGGAACCGAGGTGGCGCAAATGCGAAACGTGCAGGGCGCAATTCTGCGTCGCCACGAGAACTTTCAAGACAGCGGGGGAGATTGCCGTGCGATTCTGCCCCAATTGCGGGGCCGACGCGATGGCGCTGCAGCGCTGGATTTTGGGCTATCCGCTCTGGCCGGATGACTGGTGCTGAGGTGCGGTGCGTCCCTCCAGCGTGTCGACGAACACGTCAAGACGCGCGTGCACGTCCTGCACCATGTAGAGAAACTGCACGCCGAACTCCTGCTCGGTGATCCAACGGACGGCGGCCGACTCGATCCGAAGCGGCGAGGCGTCGTCGGGGAGCTGAAGACGAAGATCGAGATAGGTGCCGACACGCGGCTTCACCTTGCTCGCGATACCGCATCCTTCCCGCGAGAGATTGACGACCTTGCCCTCCCCCTCCCCGCCGGGCCCTGAAAATGCGACCGGCAAGCTGATGTCGTAGCGCGGATGTTTCCGGCGATCCATCGTGCTCGTATCTTCTTTCACTAAGAACTCCGGAGCCCTCCAGCCGTTCGACCGCCACGGGTCCACTGCGGGCGCCCCTGTCTTCTGCAGCCCAACCTAGCCTAGCCGACTCGCAGACAACCTGCCACTCCTATGCAAAAACGCCTCGCCACCGGATAAGAACTGCACCAGGATCCCATCCGGGGTGAAGGCCCCCCGGTCCCCTGCACCCTGCAAACCTCCGTATCCCGCTTGGCCCGGCCGCACAGCGCTGCGCGGAAGTGTGGCCGGGCCCTACTCCTGTGGAATGGTGAACCCATCCCCCCCTTCCGGCACAATCTCGCGTCTCTACCATCTGTCTGTTTACAACACGCGGGTTGCGAGGCGATGTTCCGGAGGATGCAGCGTAGAGCGAGTGTGCAAGGCGGTGGCCGAGCCCTGCGCCTGAACGGCCAGGAGGGCGTGACGATGCAGGAGCTCGTGACGACGGTATTCGTCATTATGCTGTTGCTGACGATGGCGCTCCCGCTGTACCAGCGGTACCAGGCCAAGGCGCGCCACACCGAGGCAAAGACCAACCTCGGCGGCATCCATGTGTCGGAGCTGGCGTTCTACGGGGAGCACTTGCGGTACGGCAGCTTTCGGGAGATCGGGTTCGCGTTGCGCGGTGATAGCAATCGTTATTGTTACCGCAGCCCTGCAAATGGCGGCGGTGGTCCTTCGACGGGGACGCCGAACGTGGATCTGTTGACCGCTAGGACGGGCGAGGTGTGGTCCGACAATGTGCTCGTTCCCTCCGGTGGGGCAGTGCCGGGCGCGGCCGTGGCCGCCGGATTCACCGCGACAGCAGTGTCCAACATTGACGGCGATCCGACCCTGGATCAATGGCACATCAACGATCTGCACCAGGGCTTGGACCTTCCCGACGTCAACGACGCCGTCCTCTAAATCTCTCCGCGGGCCTCGTCTCCTCTTCACGACAGCGCACCGGTCCGAACATCTTGGCCGCGCGCGCTCTTTTCGGAAGATACCAGGGAAAAAAGAAGGAATGGCTTGCCATGAGCGAGCAACGGGGGATTCGCTTAGCAGAGCGAATCCCCCGTTGCGAGTCGAATGGTGGGCCGTGCAGGGATCGAACCTGCGGCCCGCTGATTAAGAGTCAGCTGCTCTACCAGCTGAGCTAACGGCCCACCGTTCTCGGGAAGATGGTGAGGAGTCAGGAGTGAGGGGTAAGGTGAACGAGACGCCGGCTCAACAGACCACCTTACCCCTGACTCCTCACTCCTCACGAGTTTGATGGCGCGCCTGACAGGATTTGAACCTGTGGCCCCTGGCTCCGGAGGCCAGTGCTCTATCCACTGAGCTACAGGCGCAGCGGTCGCGAGCGCCCAAATTACCATAGCGCCTCGTGACCTGTCCAGGACGCGGCTGCACCGGCATGGAAGAGCGATGCGTGTGACGGGAGCAGCGCTGGACGCGTCTGCTCCAATGGGAAGGCGGGTCAGTAGGTGTCTTCCATCTCGACGACCAAGTCACCCTTCGGGGAGAAGAATCCCTGCCCGTCGATCTGCACGACCCCGTCGCAGTTCTCTTGAAAAAACTGAAGGATCCAACCGTTGAAATCGTAGCCGTCCTCGGAGATGTCGGACTCGACGTAGCCGGTCGTCACAAGAAAGCGCGCCTTGGTGACGTAGTGGCGGATCAGGGTGGCCTCCTCGTCGTCGTAGACTTCCAGACGCTCGAGGAACCGCGCGCGCTCTTGCTCGAGCATATCCTGGTAGGTGCCCCGGTTTCGGACACAGAAGAGCTGGATGGGCTTCTTCTCGCGGTTGTACCCGAGCGAGCACTGGACCCAGGCCCAGTCATCCAAGGCGGCCGGGTCCATCTTCGCGTGCAAGGGAAGCTGACCGCGGGCCTTGAGGTAATCGAGCAGAAGGCGCAACGGCGGCGAGTCGTCACGGATGCAGAAGACCCGGGCGTAGGTAAGCCGTTCTTCCTGTTGCGCTTCGGCGGGCTGACTGGGTGTCGGGACGATCGGTAGTTCTTTGCCCATGGCGGTTCCTTCTAAGACGTTGGATATGCGCAGAGACTCCGCGCGTTTCCGTCGAAACGACCGTACTCTACTCTCCTTCGGGCCCGGCACGCAAGGCGTCCTCAAGTGCTTGTGTGTCGTCTTTTGAAGTGGCGTTTCGCCAAGCCAGGCGCGGTTTTTGGTGTTGACACCCTTTGGGGCTTTCGCTACACTCAGCTCCGGCTTTGGCGGACGAAACGCATCGACCTTCGTCCTAAGCTGATTCCCTTACCTGCTTCGCGACGGCACACTCACGTTGACAGACAACGGGCGGTTCACGCGGTAATCCACCATCCAGGAGGTCTCTATGGCGAAAACAATGACCAAGTCCCAGCTTGCCGAGCATTTGGCGGGCAAGTCAGGGCTTACGAAGAAGGCAGCGGTTCAGCTCTTGGACGATTTGGCCACCCTTGCCTACAAGGAAGCCAAGAACACGTTCACGCTCCCGGGGATCGGCAAGCTCGTCCTGGCGAATCGCAAGGCCAGAATCGGTCGTAACCCCCAGACTGGTGAGCAGATCAAGATTCCCGCCAAGCGCGTCGTCAAGTTCCGCGTCGCGAAGGCCGCCAAGGACGCCATTCTCGGCAGGCGTTGACAGGTAGGACCCGCTTCCCGGGCTGAACGAAGCTGCCCCTGACTGTGTGACGCTTCATTCGGTCTTCTTGATGTTGCAAAAAGGGCCAGCCCTCCGGCTGGCCCTTTTTTTATGGCGTGAGGACAGACTGGAGCCTCGATCTCCCGGCTAAACCAGTGAAGGCCCCAGGCCCGTGCCTCCCAGACCGTCATGGGCGACCAGCTTGATGCTGTCGCCGTCGTTGACGATGGTGTCCTCGCTGGCGATCTTTTTGTTCACCGTCACCATCACCTTTTTCTCTTTCAACAGCTGGAAGACTTCATGCAAGGCGTGGCCCTGCCGTTGAACCAGCTTGCGGACGGAGATCGGCTCCGTCACCTTGCAGGCGAAATCGCGCTCGCCGTCGGCGGTTTGTAATTGGCCCATGAGCGTGATCGTGACCATTCAATGTGCTCCCTACAAGGTCGACAGGCCGGATGCTCCCGGCTCCTGGGCATCGTCAGGGCCCGGGAGAGGCATTGACCAGACTGTCCGGCTTTGCTAAAAAATCCCTGTGCAAAGCCTGGACGTGCATGACCCGGACCTGCCAGACCTTCAATTCGTCTTGATGATTGCGGCCCTCTGTACCTGCGATCTGCCTTCCCTCAACGTTCCGGAGTCGCTGCGGCGCGAGGTCTTCGACCGGTGCTGGGTCCTCTTGCACGACTCGCCGCCCCCGTCCAAGCCGGAGGAGCGTAAGCTGGACCTGCGGCCTGGCACCGAGCTGACGCTGGAGGCGATGGTCCAGACCATCCGTGCGACTCTGAGCGGAGCCGGAATCACCAGGCTGACCTGGGATCATCCTCCGAGCGAGCCCAGGCACTCGAGCACGCCTGCCGCAGAGCCCTTGATCGACCGGCTCCAGAAGCTCTATCCCGCGCCCCCTGATCCCGTCGACCTGCCTCCGCGCGCCGAGGACTGAGCCTGAATCTCGCCACCTTCTAAGGCAGGAAGGCGACGATTCTCACCGGCCCCCCGGTCCCCCCTTGGATCTTCATCGGCAACGCCATCACGGTGGCACCTCGCGCGGGAAGCTGCTCGAGCGCGGCGACGTTCTCCAACGCGTAGACGTCGGCCTCGTTGAACACCTGATGGGCCGGAAAGTCCCGGGAAGGACCAGGATCGATGCTGGCCGTGTCGATCCCAACGCCCCGCACGGCGCGCTGGGCCACGAGAAACAACGCAGCCTCGCGGGAGAAGCCAGGAAAGTGGAGGCTGCGCGGATCGTCGAGGGTGGCGGTCCCCAGATAGCGCGTGGCGTCGGGCCATCGCGCACCCCAGCCGGAATGCATGAAGACGATGGCCTGATCGGGGATGCGGCCATGTCGACGCTCCCACGCGAGGATGTCCTGCACGGACATCGTGTAATCAGGGTCGACCTTGCACGGGGCGCGCAGGTCGATCACGACGGCGGGCCCCATGAGCTGATCCACGGGAATCTGGTCCAGCGTCCGGCGCCCCTCCGCAAAATGAATGGGGGCGTCGATGTGGGTGCCGCCGTGCTCGGCGGCCGCAAAGTCGGCGGATGTGTACCAGTACCCTGCCTCGCTCGACCCCCATGCCGTCTTCTTCCAGTTGAATCGCTGGTTGCCGGGCCAATAGATGGTGTCGTCGCCGAAGGCGTGGGTCATGTCGACGACCCGGCCCTGCGGCGCGGGTCCGGCGCAGGCTGCCAGCGCGGCAACCAGAGCCACGGTCGCGCCCAGGGTTGTGATTTGCTGCTGTCCGTCGCTTCGCACGCATCCGCTCCGATGAGGTCGGGAAAAACCTACCAGGTCGGCGCGTCGGAAGGCAACGGGCGGAGACCGCGCTTCACTCGGTCTTGCACGGCCGGACCCGGTGCCTCGCCCCTCGTTGACCGGCGGTCTCGGCGCGTGGTAGATAGGAATCATTCCTAACAAGGAGTCAGATGAGACTGACCCAGGATCAGGTCAGGGAGCGGTTTCGAGGTCGAGATGTGAAGGTGACGCCGCAGCGCGCGGCGATCTACCGGGCGCTGGCGGAGCGTCTCGACCATCCGACCGCCGAGGACCTGTACCGTCAGGTGCGCCGGGCCTACCCCATGATCTCGCCGAACACCGTGTACTACACCCTGACGGTGTTGAAACAAGCGGGCCTGGTGCACGAGGTCAACTACTGGCATGACCGATCGCGCTTCGACGCGAACCTCGAGCTGCACCACCACTTGATTTGCCTCGGGTGCCGCAAGATCCAGGACGTGACGGATGTCGCGCTGGACCGATTGAGGATTTCCTCCCGACGACGCGGCGCGTTCGAGGTCACGGGGCATCGGGTCGAGTTTCACGGGTACTGCGCCGCGTGCCGCCGAGGGGTGCGGCGCGGCTCCGCTCGCAGCAGGCACTAAATTCATTCAACGACAGCAGAGGAGGGTACGATGGGAAAGAGCCTGAAAGGGACCAAAAGCCACGACAACCTGAAAGCCGCGTTTGCCGGAGAATCACAGGCCAACCGGCGCTATCTCTACTTCGCGCGCCGCGCGGACATCGAGGGGTTTCCCGATATCGGCGGGCTGTTTCGCGACACATCGGAGGCGGAGACGGGACATGCGTTCGGTCATTTGGACTTCTTGAAGGAGGTCGGTGATCCCGCCACCGGCGTCAAGTTCGGCAACACCGAGGAAATGTTGAAGTCGGCCATCGAAGGCGAGACCTACGAGTACACCCAGATGTACCCGGGGATGGCTAAGACCGCTCGTGACGAAGGCTTCGCCGAGCTGGCCGAGTGGTTCGAGACGCTCGCCAAGGCGGAGCGGTCGCACGCCAACCGCTTCACCAAGGGCCTCGACAGTTTGAAGCAGCAGGTCTAGATGAAGGGTTTCGATCTCATGACGCCGGGGGTCTCCCGCTCCACATTGGAGCGGGAGACCCAGAGGGTGTATGACATCTGCGACGGATGCCGGCGCTGCTTCAATCTCTGCCCGTCCTTCAATACGCTGTTCGACCGGATCGATGAGTACGAGAGCGATTTGTCCAAGATCACGGCGGGCGACTATGAGCGCGTGGCTCAGGAATGCTACTACTGCAAGCTCTGCTACAACCACTGTCCCTACAGTCCGCCGCATCAGTACGAGATCGACTTCCCGCGCCTCATGATCGCGTGGAAGAAGCAGGTCGCCGGCGAGCGTGGGACCCCCTGGGCCCACCGTTTGATGACGATGACGGATCTGCTCGGCAAGGCCGGAACCTGGCTGGCGTCGATCACCAACTGGGCCTTGCGAACGGGGTGGATCCGCGCCTTGCTGCACAGGGTGATCGGGCTCCACCGGGATCGCCGGGTGCTCGCGTATCAGCCGGAGACCTTTGCGCGGTGGTGGGGGCGCCGGAAGTCCGCCGGGTCGTCCGAGGGCCGAAACGGCAGGGTCGCCCTCTTTGCGAGCTGCCTGGTCAACTATCAGGCCACCCCCGTCGGTCAGGCCGCGGTCCAGGTCTTGGAGAAGAACGGTGTCGAAGTCGTCGTGCCCGAGCAGCGCTGCTGCGGCATGCCGTCCTTCGATGTCGGGGATACCGAGGCAATCGTCCAGGCGGCCAAGGCGAACCTGCGCCTCCTCACGCCCTGGCTCGAACGGGGCTACGACGTCGTCTCGCCGGTCCCGAGCTGCAGTCTCATGCTCAAGCGGGAATATCCGTATTTGCTCCCGGGCGGGGAGGCCAGCCAGTTGGCGGAACGGACCTTCGACATCTGCGAATATCTGATGCGGTTGAAACGGGCCGGGACGCTGGCGACCGATTTCGTCAGGAAGCCCGGGCGCGTGGCCTACCAGATCCCCTGCCATCTCCGCGACCAGAATATCGGGTTCAAGTCCAAGGAGCTGATGGAGGCCGCCGGCGCCGAGGTGCGCATGGTGGAGCGATGCTCGGGCCACGACGGCACGTGGGGCGCCAAGGTCGAGTATTTTGACCTGTCCATGAAGGTCGCCCAGAAGGCGGTGCGCGAGCTCGAGGACGCCCCGGCCGATGTCATTGCGTCCGATTGCCCGCTGTCCGCGTTGCAGCTTGACCAAGCCGGGATGGCCCCGGATCCGCATGCGCCCCGGGTCGTCCATCCGATTCAAATCGTGCGCGATGCCTATGGGTTGCCATCATGAGACCTCTCGTGCAGGACGATCTGATTACCCAGACCGAATACGAGCGCCGGCGACAGGACTACCGGCGGCACATCATTGCGCTCAAGCAGCGTCGCCGGATCTCGGTGGGCGAGTACGTCACGCTAGTATTCGAGAACCGGGCGACCGTCCAGTTTCAGATCCAGGAAATGCTCCGGGTCGAACGGATCACGGAGCCGGACAAGATCCAGGACGAGCTGGACGTGTATAACGCCATGCTGCCGGGCGACGGAGAGCTCAGCGCGACGCTGCTCATCGAGATCACCGACGAGGCCCGCATGAAAGAGCTGCTCGACGCGTTCAAGGGCATCGATCGCGGGTGCACGGTGGCCTTGCGGGTGGGGCGGGAGACCGTCTTCGCCGAGTTCGAGGGCGGTCACAGCAACGAGGAAAAGATCAGCGCCGTGCACTTCATCAGGTTTCGTCCGGACGCGGCCTTCATCGATGCCCTGGCGTCGGGGCAGACCCCCGTCGTGGTCACCGTGCAGCACGGCCCCTACCAGGATGAGGCGGGCGTCCCCGACGGCATGCGCGAAGAGTGGCTGGCGGACCTCCAGCCGGAGCCCCTCTCGCACCTAAAAGGGTAGATCCAGACTCATGGGACACGTCCTGCTCACGAAGCGCATCGAGTTCGCCGCGGCGCACCGCTACCACAATGACCGCTGGGACGCGGCGCGCAACCGAGCCGTCTTTGGTCCGTGCAACAACGCGCCGGGCCATGGCCACAATTACCTGCTCGAGGTCACGGTCGGGGGAGACGTGGACGAGCAGACGGGCATGGTGGTCAATCTCTACGACCTCAAGCAGGTGCTCAAGTCGGTCCTCGAAGAGTTCGACCACAAGCACCTGAATCTCGACACGCCGTATTTCAAGGACCGCATCCCGACGACCGAGAATATCGCGGCCGTGCTGTGGGGGATCCTCGCCGGGCGGTCGGAAATCGGCAGGCTCGAGGTCGTACGGCTGTTCGAGGACGAGGATCTGTACGCGGAGGTCACGGCGTCGACGGGAACCCAGATGGCTGGGGTCACCAAGCGGTATCACTTCGCCTCCGCGCACCGGCTGCACGCGGCGCATCTCTCGGCGGCCGACAACGAGCGATTGTACGGCACATGCCACCGCCCCAGCGGGCACAACTACGATCTGTTCGTCACGGTATCCGGTCCCATCGACCGGGAGAACGGAATGGTCGTGGACCTGCAGGCGTTGGATCGCATGGTGACGCGCGACGTGGTCGATCGATTCGACCACCGTGACGTGACGGCGGACCCCGCCTTCGCCGGGACCGTCGCGACGGGCGAGAACTTTGTCCGTCTGATCTGGCAGCTTTTGGTGAAGTCGATGCCCGGTGGACGACTCCAGCGAGTCAGGCTGGCGGAGAGCCGGGACCTGTCGTTCGAGTACGCGGGCGAATGAGCGGCGGAAATGGCGGGTCAGGCGGATGTGATCAGGTAGTCGTTGATCAAGGCGGCGAGCTCGTCGGCCTCAATTTTCCCTTCCCTCGTCAAGATCAGCTTCCCGTTTGAAAACAAGTGGGTCGTCGGGTAGGTCTCGAACTGGTGTTGTTTCTTGATCTCCCGGCACCGCCCCGGTACGTGCATCTTGGCTTTGCCGATGCGGACGGCGTCATAGCGCGCGGCCGTTTGCGCCAGGATGGGGTCGTACTCGGCGCAGGGTTCGCAGGACGCGATGCCGTAGGCGACGATCGCCGCCTGAGCCTGGACGAAGTCCTTGTAGTTGGCGTCTGTGACGTCTTCGACGATACCGGGCATAAAAACAGTGCTGAGTACCGAGTGCTGAGGACTGAGAGAAGCAGGAATTCTCTCAGTCCTCATGCCTCAGTTTATTTCCTGATCAGCTGAGCTTCTTCAGCGCCTCGAGAATCTCCTTGTCGTCCCGCGCGGTCTTGATCTCCTGGACCTTGACATAGGCCACCTTGCCGTTCTTGTCCACGATGACGGTGGCGCGCTTCGAGCAGTTGAACGGCTCGAAGTAAAGTCCATAGGACTTGGTCGCCTGGCGGTGCAGGTCAGACAGGAGCCGGTGCTTGAGGTCCAGCGACTCGGCCCAAGCCTTGTGGGAGAAGGGGCTGTCGCAGCTCACGCCGAACACCTCGGCGTTGGCGGACTGGAAGCTGGGGAAATCGTCGGTCAGGCATTTGTTCTCCCCCGTGCAGACAGGGCTCCAGTCCAGCGGGTAAAAGGCCAGGACCACGTTCTTCTTTCCTCGGAACTCGCTGAGCTTCACCTCTTTCTGGTCTTGATCCTTCAGGTTGAAGTCAGGCGCGGTATCGCCAATTTTTATTTCCGGGGCCGCATCGGTCGACATGTTCGTCCTCCTCTACGATGGGTTACGTTGATGAATGTGAAGATGCACGCACGAGATCTGTGTTTAACCTTACTCAGCTAGCATGGGGTCTCAAAGCTTGTCAACGGCCTAAAAGGCCTAGCCGTTGGTCCGGTCGGGCCCCAACGCGTGGACCTCGGCGTCGAAGTGCTGAACATTTCACGTGCTTTGCGTGCTTCAGGCCGTCGACTCCCAGGCAATTTCCCGGACGCCGACCGCGGTCCCACTCACGGGAATGGTCCGGTGGCGCAGGATGGAGACACGGAGGCCCGAGCTCTGACAGACAACCGTCTCGCCCACACGCGGCTGGAGCCCCTGACGCTGCAGATCCCCGGCGATCTCGATCAGTCGATCGTGCACCGGGCGGTCCGGAAGGCCGGCCGGTCGGTAGGTTTCGAGCTCGTCCCGCCCGAATTTCGCCAGCCCCAGCGTATGGAACCAGTCGTAGCCGGCTCGGTCCGACTCCGCCTGTTGCACGACGATGTGCTCGTCGAGCTGGAAGACCGTCAACCGGCGGTCCGACCAGTCCGAGGGGTTCAGGTACGAACCGGTCGCCATGTCGTAGGCCGTGCCGTCCGTCATGAGCGTCAGCCCTCGCGCGAGACGGGCGGCGTGGAGCACCGTGTCGTACGCGTTGGCGGGCGTCACGCTGGAGGGGATGACCGCGGCGGCGGATTCGTGGCGCCAGGAGAGCCCCACCTTCCAGGCTTCCGCGTCCGGTTCCGCGAGCTCGGTGCGCAGGGTCGCGCTCCAGGGGCCGTGCGTCGTGACGGTGCTGGCACCTCGTCCCGCCTGTTTCTGCGCCGCCGCCCCGAGCTTCAGCGGGCCGCCATATTCCAGGTCGAACCAGACCTGCAGCTCGATCAACTGTGGGGGCGAGGTTGAGTAGCCGACGAGGTAGAGCGGGCGCGCGGCGCGCGGGCTTTTGGGCGGCTTGCGTTTGATTTTCACGAGGGTGCCGCTGCGGATCATGCCGCAGAGGACCGCAGGCGACGGTCCTTCTTGGCCTTGCGACGGTCCTCGGGATGGAGGAGGCGCTTTCTGATCCGGATCCGGCTGGGCGTGACCTCCACCAGCTCGTCGGGACCGATGTACTCCAGCGCAAATTCCAACGTGAGCGGGCGCGGGGGCGTCAGGGTCAGGGCCTCATCGGATCCTGCGGCACGCATGTTGGTCAGGTGCTTGGTCTTGCACGCGTTGACGTCGAGATCCTCGTCCCGGCTGTTCTGGCCGATCACCATGCCCTGGTAGACTTCGATGCCCGGCCCGATGAAGAGGCTGCCCCGTTCCTGAATCATGTGGAGGGCGTAGGCGGTGCTGGTGCCCGGCTCGAAGGCGATCAAGGACCCGTGGGGCGCGATCACGAGGTCGTTCCCCTCGACCGGCTCGTAGCCCCGAAAGACGTGGTGCATGATCACCGTGCCGCGCGTGCGCGCGAGGAGATCGCTTTTCAGCCCGATCACGCCGCGCGTGGGAATGTAGTATTCCAGATGTGCTTCCCCGGGGCCGTGCTCGCTCTGCACCAGCTTCATGTGCCGGAGCTGCCCGCGCCGTCCCCCCACCTCCTCGATGACCGTGCCCTGGTAGTCGGTCGGCACATGGATCGTCAGCTCCTCGTACGGTTCGCTGACGATGCCGTTGTCCTCGTGGAGGATCACTTCGGGCTGGGAGACTTGCAGCTCGTAGCCCTCGCGTCGCATTTGCTCGATGAGCACTGCCAGGTGCAGCTCGCCGCGGCCGGCGACCAGCAGGCGGTCGGGGCTGTCCGTATCCTGGACGCGCAGCGAGACATTCGTCTCGAGCTCGCGATAGAGCCGCTCGCGCAGATGGCGCGACGTGAGATACTTCCCCTCCCGGCCCGCAAACGGGCTGGTGTTGACGGAAAAGGTCATTTGCACCGTGGGCTCATCGATGGCGACCGGCGGGAGGGCATGGGGCCGCTCCGCATCGGCGATCGTGTCGCCGATGCGAACGTCCGGCAGGCCCGAGATCGCGACGATCTCTCCCGCGTCCGCCTGCTCCACCTCGTCGCGCGAGAGACCTGAGAAGACGGACACGTCGTTGATCTTCCCCGGCACCTGCCTGCCGTCACGCGCCATCCGGATGACCGCTTGGCGCCGGGCCAGAGAGCCCGCGGTGATCTTGCCGATGGCCATGGTGCCCTTGTAGGTGTCGTAGGCCAGGGCCAGAACCAAGAGCTGCAGCGGCGCGTGCTCCCGGATGAGAGGAGGAGGAATCCGGTCGAGAATGGTGTCGAGCAAGGGCCCGATCTCCGTCCCGGGCCGGCTCAGCTCCAGCGTGGCGGTTCCATTGATGGCCGAGGTGTAGACGATCGGGAAGTCGAGCTGCTCGTTGGTCGCGCCGAGATGCACGAACAGATCAAACGTGCGGTTGAGGACCTCGTCCGGCTGCGCGTCGGCACGATCGACCTTGTTGATGACAACGATCGCGCGGTGCCCGGCGGCCAGGGCCTTTCGCAGCACGAAGGTCGTCTGCGGCATGGGCCCTTCCTTCGCGTCGACCAGGAGCAGGACGCCGTCGACCATCCGGAGAATCCGCTCCACCTCACCCCCGAAATCCGCGTGCCCCGGCGTATCCACCAGATTGATCTTGACGCCCTTGTAGGTCACGCTGGCATTCTTGGCGCGGATGGTGATGCCCCGCTCGCGTTCCTGGTCGAGCGAGTCGAGGATGCGCTCACCCATATCGTCGATCTTTCGATGCACGTGCGTTTGGCGCATGATCGCGTCGACGAGCGTGGTCTTGCCGTGGTCCACGTGCGCGATGAGGGCAATGTTGCGAAGATCCTGTCGGCGGGTCATGCCCGCCGCGTTCGGCTGTGGATCCTGAGTCGTCGGCTGCTCCATTGGGCTCCTAGAGGGGAAGCGCTTCTTTTGTCCTTCTGTTCTGCACGTGGGTTCCGGGCACAAAAAAAGACGCCCACGGATGGGCGTCGACAAGGATTATACCTTACGGGGGGTGGAAGGACAACCATGATAGGGATGTGCAATGCCGTGCTTCCGGTGCAGACCGGGTCACGTGTGAACGCACGACAACCCCTCGAAGCTTGAGTTTTGGGCAACAGCATTGTAATGTGATCGGGAATATCCCGCCTCCTCGAAACACAGACGTCCTCGTCGAAGGAACACATTCGATGCCATTCAGCGACCGATTCGTCGAGCTCCGGGCCCCGGTTCAACACTGGCACTGGTGGCAGATCGCCCTGGCCGTGACCGGCCTGGCGACCATCCTCGGGGGGGTCGGGGGGGGCGGCCTGATCTGGTATTTTTCCCGCGACCTGCCCGACCTCCACGCCATCGACGAGCACCGGCCGAACGTGGTCTCCCGCGTCTATGCGGACGATCGCCAGGTGATCGGGCAATTCTATATCGAGCGGCGGTTCCTAACGCCCCTGTCGGACATCCCCGACACACTGATCCAAGCCGTCATTTCGGTCGAGGATGCGCGCTTCTTCGAGCACCCCGGCCTCGACGTGATCGGCATTGTCCGGGCGGCCTGGACGAATTTCCGGCGCGGCGGGCGCGTCGAGGGCGCCAGCACCATCACGCAGCAGCTCGCGCGCTCGCTGTTCCTCTCGCCCGAACGGACCTACACGAGAAAGCTCAAGGAGCTGATCCTCGCCTATCGGATCGAAAACCGGCTGACGAAGGAGCAGATCCTGGAGATGTACCTGAACCAGATCTACTTCGGACACGGCGCCTACGGGGTGCGCGCCGCGGCGCAGACCTTCTTCGGCAAGCGGCTGGACGAGCTCAGGCTCGACGAGGCGGCGCTGCTCGCCGGCTTGCCCAAATCACCCAACAACTACTCGCCCTTCCGTCATCCCGAACGCGCGAAGCGGCGGCGCGATCACGTCCTCGCCCGCATGGAAACCGCAGCCTTCATCACGGCCGCCGAACGGCAAGAGTCGGCCGAGCGCCCCGTGACCACGCGCCGGCCCGAGTCCAGGGAGATCGGCCCCTATTTCATCGAGCACGTCCGCCAGCAGCTCGTCGGCATGTTCGGGGAGGAAGCGGTGTACACGGGCGGTCTGGAGGTCTACACCACCCTGAACGTGGAGATGCAGCGCGCGGCCGAGGCCGCCATGAACAAGGGTCTCCTGCAGCTCGACAAGCGGCAGGGGTGGCGTGGTCCCGTCCGCACGCTGACGCAGGACGAGCTCGGGGCCCTCATCGCGGCGCCTAGGGATCCGGATGAGGAGCCGCCGGAGCCGGGGGAGATCATCGAGGGGGTGGTGACCAAGCTCGGCAGGGAGCATGCCGAGATCCTCGTGGGCTCGACGGTCGGACGCCTCGCCTTCACGGACATGGAATGGGCGCGCCGCGTGCTGAAGGGACAGGATCCCAGCAAGGACGCCGTCACCGTGCCGTCCGTGAAGGGCTTGCTCAAGCCGGGCGATGTCATCGAGGTGGCGATCAAGCAGGTCGATAATGACCGCGTGCACTGGCGCCTGGAGCAGACGCCGGTGGTGGAGGGAGCCCTGATCGCCATCGACCCCCGGAACGGCGCGACGCGGGCTCTGGTGGGCGGCTACGACTTCCTCCGCAGTGAGTATAACCGGGCCATCTCGGCGCGCCGCCAGCCGGGCTCGGCCTTCAAGCCGCTCGTCTACGCCACCGCTCTGAAACAAGGTTTGACGCCGGCGACCATGCTGCTGGACGCCCCGGTCGTCTATGAGGACGAGGAAACGCACAAGATCTGGAAGCCCGAGAATTACGAGAAACGGTTCTACGGCCTGATCAGCCTGCGCGAGGCCTTGATCCACTCACGCAACCTCGCCACGGTGCGCCTGCTCGAGCGCATCGGCATCAAGACCACGACCAACTTTACCGAATCGCTCGGGATCTCGAGCCCGTTGAACAAAGATTTGTCGCTGGCCCTGGGGTCCTCCAGCATCACCCTGGAGGAGCTGACGGCGGCATACGGGGTCTTCGCGAATCACGGCTACCGGTACAAGCCCTTCACGGTCGCACGGGTCGAAAATATCAACGAGGATGCGCTGTACCAGATGCTGCCCGAGCCGGAGCAGGTGGTCTCCAAGGAGACGGCCTATCTGATCACCAACATCCTGGAGGACGTGATTCAGCGCGGCACGGGCCAGCGCGCGCGCGTGATCAAGCGCGAACGGCCGGTCGCCGGCAAGACAGGGACGACCAACGACTTCACCGATGCCTGGTTCGTCGGCTACACGCCCAACCTTGCC
>JBFGRM010000012.1:0-22798 GCA_041563675.1 Nitrospiraceae bacterium
ACGGGAGTCCAAACTCCTTCGATCGAGGTCCTCCCGCTCGAAAATCAGGATTGGAATGCGGCCTGGGCACGGACTGTGCAGCCGGTGCGTGTGGGCCGCCGCATCGTCATCAGACCGAGCTGGGCGCAGCCGACGGCCGAGAATGGTGTCATCGACCTCATCATCGATCCCAAACAGGCCTTCGGCACGGGTCACCACGCCACGACCCGCCTCCTCGCGGAGCGGCTCGAATCGGTGATTCAGGGAGGCGAACACGTCCTGGACGTGGGGACGGGGTCCGGCATTCTGGCCATGATCGCCCTGCGCCTCGGCGCCGCGTCCGCCGTCGGCATCGATTCCGATCCCACCGCGATCGCCTGCGCCCGGGAGGCGGCGGCGGTCAACGTCTTCGGAGACGAGCTGGATCTACGGGTCGCTTCCCTGGAGGAGGGCTGCGGCGCGGAGCTCCAGAGCGCGGATCTCGTTCTGGCGAACCTCGACGCCCAGACCTTGCTGCGCGCCGGCCGTGAGCTCATGCGCCGGCTCAAGCCCGATGGGCGGCTCTTGATCTCCGGCATTCTGGAGGAGGATTACGAGGAGATCGCGCGGGTCTTCACCCAGGCCGGTGGCATGCTCCATGCCGTGCATGGTCGGGAGCGATGGCTCGCGGTGGAAATCCTCACGGCCGGGGCGTGCGAAGGCTGACGCATGCGCGGCCGGGTCCATCAGATCAGCGTGTCTCGAGGCGGTGTGCCCAAGCGGGCCGTGGAGCAGGCCCGGATCGAGGCGGAGGGGGTGTCCGGCGACCGGCAAGCCACGCCGAAGATTCATGGCGGACCCGACCGCGCGGTCTGCCTGTTTTCTCTGGAGCTGATCCAGGCGCTTCAATCGGAAGGCCACTCCATCGAAGCGGGCTGCACCGGGGAGAATCTGACGTTGGCCGGAATCCGCTGGGAGACGCTCGCGCCCGGTGATCGCCTCCGGATCGGCGGCGAGGTCGTGCTCGAGCTCACGAGCTATACGGCGCCCTGTGAGCACAACGCGCAATGGTTCGCGGATGGCGATTTCCGCCGGATTTCCCACAAGCACCATCCGGGATGGAGTCGTCTCTACGCTCGGGTCGTGCAAGCCGGAGATGTTAAACGCGGGGATGAAGTCGTGGTCGAGAAGACGGGCTAGGGGCGCGGGGCCAGTGGCGAGTGGTCAAGACAGAAAACGCGCGGTCATGAGGAAAGACATAGAAGCAGGAATTTGATTCTTTCCTGCCCCTTGCCCCGAGCCACGCGCCCGAGTGCAATCGTTTTAATATGAAGCGCATACTCGAGCCTGAATTGATGGATGATCCCGAGCAGGCCCTGGCCTATGCGCAGGCTGACTTTTCGGCCGAAAACCAGACCTTCGTCGATCTCTTTCGTTCGCGGTTCCCGCATTTCGTCAAGGAGCGAGTGCTCGATCTGGGCTGTGGACCGGCCGACATTGCGATTCGATTCGTTCGGGCGCTGCCCGACTGCCAGGTGACGGCCATCGACGGGTCACCGGCCATGATCCGTCTGGGCGAGGAGGCGGTCAAGGCCGCGGGACTCGAACGTCGAATCGCGCTGCGGTGCCGGCGGCTCCAGGACCTGGAATTGGGCGAGCCGGCCGATGGCATCATTTCCAACAGTCTCTTGCATCATATGCCGAACCCGCTACAGTTCTGGGAGGGGGTCAAGCGCTGTGGGAAGCCGGGAGGCGCTGTCCTGGTCATGGATCTCACTCGGCCCAGGTCGGCGGCCGACGCGCAGGCGATCGTTGAGCGCTACGCCGTCGGCGCACCCCCCATCCTGCGGCGAGACTTTTACAACTCGCTGCTCGCTGCCTTTACCGAGGACGAGGTGCGCGCGCAATTGGTGGAAACGGGTCTCGGGCCGCTGACGGTCGAGCGGGTCGATGACCGGCACTGGGTCGCGGCGGGAACAATCCCTAAGGCGTGAGGCGTGAGGCGGAAGGTGGAAGGCAAGAAGAATCGGGGGAAGAGTAGCTGAAGGTGGAGGGCGCGTGAGAAAGGGGAACATGGTTTTCGGCGAGGTTGCAAAATGGGGCCGGTGGTTTACCGCGATGGTGCTGCTGGCGGGTCTCATCGGAACGGTCCCGGGCTGGGGGCAGGTGGGGGATCTGCGCAAGCTCCGGAAGGACGCGGAGGAGAAACAGGCGACCTACGTCGACGACGCACCCATGGTCCTGATTCCGGAGGGACCCTTCTGGATGGGTGCCGAGCGTGGGATCGGGCTGGAGGATGAGAGCCCGCGCCACGAAGCCTGGCTGGATGCGTATTACATCGATACGCACGAGGTCACCACGGATCGCTATGCCAATTTCCTCGCGGCCACGCACCGCACCGCGCCCTGGCTTTGGGGCTCGGTGGATCTGGAGGTGCATGCCGATCGGCCGGTCATCGGTGTGACCTGGTATGACGCGGATGCGTTTTGTCGTTGGGCGGGAAAGCGGCTCCCGACCGAGGCGGAATGGGAGAAGGCGGCGAGGGGGACGGACGAGCGGCGCTACCCGTGGGGGAATGAGGTGCCCACGGCCTCCCTCGCAAACTTCGCGATCGGCGCCCGCTTCAGCTATGACCAGGCTTTGATGCCCGTCGGGCACTATGGAGGCGCCAAGAGCCCCTTTGGCGTCTCCGACATGGCCGGCAATGTGTGGGAGTGGGTGCTGGACTGGTACGATGCCTACTACTACGCACGGAGCCCCTCCATCAACCCTCCGGGCCCGGAGACAGGTGAATTGAAGGTCCTCCGCGGAGGCGCCTGGTCCGATCTTCCCAACTACCTGCTCAGCTACTCCCGCTTTCAGTTGCCTCCCGACACGAGAAACAGCTTCACCGGCTTTCGCTGTGCCCAGCCGGTCCTCAAGTTCGAAGAAGACCCTTCGCCCGCGCAATAAACGAAATCCCCCTGTAGGAGATCGTCAGAGCCATGCTTCTTTGCCCCCTCCCTCCGTACCCCAGTCCTTTCCCCGCAACGGGGGCGAGGGAGGGTCGTGGATCTCTGCGTTGAGCGGCGAAGCGGGGGTCCAAAAAGAAAAAGGCCCAAGGCTGAGAATTCAGCCTTGGGCCTTCACCGAGGAGTGGAGAGGCGGGGCGACCAGTTCTCTCCGGGGTTCCCGCGTCGGATGAGACGACCGGGGGCCGGAGAGGCGAAGGGATCCTATGGATTTCGACTTGCGGTCAGGAGAGAGCGAAGCCGTTTCTGCACATCCTCGCGAACCCGGATGAACTCCAACCCGTACTCCCGGCCACTGGACCAGCGAATCGCCGCCAGGTCCACCTCAACCGGAAGGTCTTGATCCTGAAGATAGACTCTCAGCCCGAGGTAATCACCCTTTTGGAAGAGGGTCTCGCATTGGAACGCGCAGCCCCCGGTCGAAAGGTTGAGCAGGTTCCCCTGGCTGCTGCTGTCGTCCGAGGAAAAGGCAACCGCTCCCTGTATCGTAAAGCGTGGCGCGCGGCGTGATTCCATGGTGTCTTTGGCGTTGCCCTTCTGAAGCGCGAATGGTTTGACGCGGTCCTTCCAAGGCCGCCCTGAAGCAAGGCATGTGCCCGCTTCATATCACCTACCTTGGCCACATTGATACGGCTGACCATAGTAACCATAAAACTCTCTATCCAATTGAAATATCTATGTTTATGTCTCTGGATGGGCTGGTTGGGCGGTCGTCGGTGCTGCGGGGCACCGGCGAGACCGCCCGCGGCGAAGCCGGCGCGGCCCGAACAAAAAGGGACAGAATTTGGTCAAAATCGATCAGATCACGGTGGAATGCCCGGCCCTCAGGAGGGAAAACCCTTCACCGGACGAGGACGCCGGCAATGACGAGCACAGTCAGGGCGGACAGAACCGTGAGGTAGACGGTGACGCTTCGATCGCTGAACCAGGCGGTCTTCCAATCGTCTGGATACAGACTACGTCCGGCAAGGTAGGCCCCTTCTTCATAGAGTCCCAGCGCTCGCTCGATCTCGATCAGGGCCTGCTTCGCCATGCGATGGCGATCGCGCTGCTGCAGAATCAGGTACCCGAACACGCCGGAGAAGAGCGCGACGCCCGTGATGGCGAAGAGCGCTTCGGTGACGTCATGGCGAGGTTGGCCGGGCACCGCGAACATCGTGACCAGCAGGAGAACGAGAAACGCGCTGGCGAATGCCGTGAGCCGCATCATCTGCTCGCGGCGACGAAACACTTCCTCCTTGTACCAGGGGTAGAGCATTTTCAGAATTTCGAGCTGCTCCTCTTGCAACAGCATCCGTTCTTTCATCATGACCTCGCGTTGCCGCACCTCGTCGCCGCTCCGGGCCCCTACAGGTGCCGGATCAGCCAGTCCGATATCAGCGCCGTCATCCTCGCGAAATCCTCCTGCCGGGAGAACTGATGATCGGCGCCCTCGATGAGGTGCAGCGATTTTTCCCCCGTTAAGGCGTCGAAGAATCGCCGGCTCTGGTGCAGCGGAATCAGCTCGTCGCGGTCTCCCTGCACGATGACGGTCGGCGCGCCGATGCGCGGCGCTGCCCCGTAGCCGATGCGTTGTTGAGCCTCCTCATAAAAATCAAACAACAGCTTGATTCGTCCGGGTCCGCCCGCGAAGTTCGGGACCGTATTCGTGCGTCGCCACTCGGCCATTCCGGATTCACCCAGTTCGAGCTCGAGCTCCTCCGGGAAATCGACGACCGGGCACTTGAGCGCCAAGCATGCCAGGCCCCTCGGCTCGGCCGGTCCAGAATCTGCCTCACGTCCCGGCAGCCCCGACCAGCGCGCCGCCGCAAGGATCGCCACCAACCCGCCGAAGCTGGAGCCGACGAGGCCGATCTTGGCATAGCCTCGAGCGGCGACGAGATCGAGCGCCGCGAGGGCCTGCGAAACGGCCAGCCCCACGGTGATCTGCTCGAAGGGACCTTGGCTGTCGCCGTGCCCGTAGAAGTCGAACCGCAGCGTCGCGATGTTCTGCTCGAGCAGGAGCCTGGTCAGGGTCTTGTTGGTGGTGCTGTGCTGGCTGGACAGAAACCCGTGGCACAGCACCGCGATCCGGTCCGTTGGTGCATCAGGTGTGGACAAGAGGGCAGAGACCACGCGCTGGTCCGGGTCCTTGAAGGTCAGCGGCTGTTCCATCGAGGGCATTCTAGCAGAATCGCTCCCACGGGGTGGAGCACCGCCGGGTTCGGCAGGTATGATGCAGGGTGGGAGGGCCCCGACATGGCTGACGCCCGAAAGCGCTTGCCGGACAACGTGGAGGGCTCGCTCTTCGTCGACTCCACCTGCATCAATTGCGACACCTGCCGCCAGTTGGCGCCCCGCTCGTTCATGGAGCAGGGCGACTGCTCGGCCGTGTATCGCCAACCGGAGGGCCCGGCGGAACAACTGCAGGCCTACCAGGCCCTGCTGGCCTGTCCGGTGGGGTCGATCGGCGACAGCCGGATGAACCGGGACCAGATGCGGGCGGCGAAGGCCAGCTTTCCGATCCAGATCGACAGGCATGTGTGTTACCTGGGCTTCACCTCGGCCAAGTCTTTCGGAGGGAGCAGCTATTTTGTGACGCATCCGCAGGGGAACTGGATGATCGACTCTCCTCGATACCTCGCGCCTCTCGTGCGTTTCATCGAGCAGCACGGCGGCCTGCGGTACCTCTTTCTCACCCATGAAGACGACGTGGCCGAGGCCGATCGCTATGCACGGCGCTTCGGCGCTATACGGATCATCCACCGGGCCGACCTCGCGGCCCAACCCGGAGCGGAGTGGGTGATCGACGGCGTGGAGCCCGTCGACGCGTCCCCAGATTTTCGGATCATTCCTACACCCGGCCACACGCCGGGCAGCATGGTCCTCCTGCACCGCCAGCGCTACCTGTTCTCCGGGGATCACCTGTGGTGGGACCGCGACGAACGCGCCTTGCGCACGCCGCGAGTCCATGTCTGGTCGGCGGAGGCGATGAGACGATCAACCGCGGCGCTGCTGGGGCACCGCTTCGAATGGGTGCTTCCGGGTCATGGGGAGCGGGTGCATCGTTCGGCTCGGGCCATGCGGGAGGAGCTGCAACGTGCGGTTCGCGACCTGAAGTTGACTGCGGCGCGAGCTGAGCGGTAATCCTGGCGAGGTTCTGTTGGAGGGGCCGACAGACGGCAGGGCCGCGCGAGGGCGGAATTAAATCCGCCTCGCGCGCACCTTGAAGTCGACGTTGTCCTTCATCCAGTTCAGGAAACGAACCTGCTGGGCGACTTCCACGCCCGGGTCGATGTATTCTGGCCACCGCTTCATCACGTTGGAATCCACGGTCCAAAGCCGGACGCGCTGACGCTTGACTTCGGTGCGCCAGTACTTGCCGACCGTCGGGCTTGCATAGGTCAACCGGACCGTGATGTTGCGTGACAGGTACTCGAGCGGCTGCAGGTTGATCTGCTGATAGACCGCTTTCTTGTTTTTGTCGCTACCCACGAAGTCCGGAACGCCGTCGCTGACCAGCATGACGGTGATCGGCGCCAGCACGAGATTCCGCTCTTTGGTGATGCGGGCCACTTCCTCGAAGAACGAGTTGAAATCGGTCAGGGTGTCATCGGGCCTGAACCACTCTCGCAGTTGGGCTTCGATCTCCCTGACACTCTTGCCCTCGAAGTCATGGATGGGGTGGAAGGTCTTCGGTTCGTCCCTCCGCTTTCCCCCCACGCTCCCGACGAACAGCGCCTGCGGCTTTTCCAAACCGCCCAGCGAATTCATGTGGGCGTAAATGTAGTGAGACATGAACCTGAGCGCGTTGTCGTAGTTCCCCGAATGCTTGAACGACCCGCTCGCATCCACCCCCACGAACAATGTCGTGCGAGGCTTCCGCTCACCCGGCTCGATCAGGCAACCCGCGGTCAGGCAGAGCAGGACGGCCGTGACGATCAGTGTCAGCGCGCGTGTCTGTGTGATCAATCGTTTCATACGCTTGCCTTCTTGGGTTGGAGCCGTGCGAACGGCAGACTCTCGCGAATCTGCAGCGCTTCTTGGAGGCTCTTGAACGGGATCGAAAACGCGGGTCGCCCGCTGAAGAGAATCATCGGGAAGTTCAATGTCCCGGCCAGCACGTGGATGAACGGCAGCGACACGAACTCCAGCAGTTCGTTGGCTTTCTCGTGCAACCAGCCGACCTCTCGCTTGAAGTCTTCCACGGGCTCACGCCACCAGGGCGGCATGCTCTTGGCCGCTTCCGGCACGGCTGCGGTCGGCGCCCCTTCGTGAACCATCGGACGACGGGAGATGAACGCCAGCAATGGCGGCGTCCCGTACTGGCCGAAGAGGAACCAGGTCATGCCCCGGATTCCGATCCACCCGAAGGTGGCCATACAGATGGTAAACACGATGCCGGGCCGGTACGCCTCGTCCGTCTGTTGCGCGATCCAGGGCGTGATGGCATCGACCAGCTCCCGATACAGGAACATCACCTCGAAGATCATCACGAAGATCTCGACGAAGATCATCTGGGCGAGGAACTTGTAGTCCTTCACCCGGATGGCGTCGGCAAGTGCGTGGAGACAGGCAAAGCTGCCGAGAATCAGAAAGGCCAGGAAGATGTAGAGGATGGTCCCGGTGAGCACCGGCGCCTCCTTCCCGACGATGCCGCTCAAGACCTCCGACACGGTCGGAAAGACCGTGTAGGTGAAGATGAGCGCCTCCAGGAGGCCCCAGAACATCACCATCAGAAACGCGACCCAGGGCACCCCCGGCTGGAAGTAGCTCTGCGTCATCTGGCCGGTCTTCGAGAAGGGGAGAATGATCAACTGGCGGACCACCTCGACCAGCATCTGCAAGCCCAGACGCCCCAGCGTGAACAGCCACCCGAGTAGCACCATCACGAATCGCCCCAAGCCCACCCAGTAGAGCCAGATGGCCACCGCGGCATCCCACCACGCCATGAGGATGGTCTTGATGAAATCAAGACGCCCGGACCGGAACGGCAGGGTGTAGATGGAAAGCTGAGTGATCCAGACCCCCACGACCACCATGACGATGGGCAGCAGGAGGAGGAGATACCCGAGCGCGGCCAGCCAGCCGTCGAACTGGAACACGAACCCGAAGGCGGCGCGCATGAAATCCGGCACCCAGGCGATGGGGATGCTCAGGACTTCCAGGAGCTCGTCGTAGGCACCGGGAATGATCCCGCTGGCGGCGGCCTGGGCCTGCTGACCCAGCCCGTTTGCCGTCATGGGATCTTGGGCCATGGCTGTCATCGGCTGGGTTTCGGGGACGATGCTGGTAATGGCTTCTGGCATGGGTCTCACCTTAGACTTATAGGGGTTTTTACGGTCGTGGCATGGATGCGATCGGTTATGTGTTCCAAATGAGTATAGCAGACGGAACCGCGTGCACTAATCCTGCAATATCAATGCCTTGCAAGCAGACCCCAGCCTAAAGTAGGGGATAGGGCTCAGAGCCGCGAGGAGAGGGGTCTCCGGTCCCGGCTCGGGTCATGGGGTCCTGAGTATTGGAGGGGTTGTAGGGGGCGGGATACAGTCCCGCTCCGGGGGACTACTCGTCCTGGGGACGGGCGGAAAGCAGGACGCCAACCTTGATGGAAAAGACCGCGAGGCTCGCCACCAGCAGGCTGATACTCACCCAGGTCGCCAGCCTGACGGGGAAGGAGCTCAGGGGATATTGCCAGACGAGGGAAGCTAGGACGGCGATGCCCAGGCTGCCCAGGCTCAAGGTCATCACCTGAAAATTCCCCCAGCGCTCGCTGATTGCGGTCAGGCGGCTGAGGTAGGCTCCGCGTTTTTTCGGGCTCTCGACACGGCGCAGGGCCAAGCTGATCGGCAGGAGATGGCTCAAGGCTCCGAAGATCGTCTGCAAGACGAAGCCGACCAGCGCCAGATGTGTGTAGGCCACCAGGTGGAGCGTGCCGAACGGCATTTTCGAGGGGCTCCACAGGTAATTGACGCTGACCAGTATGCCGGCGCCGATGGACAGCACGAGGAACATGGTCCCGACCATGAGGTGGTTGGAGGTCACGTAAGAGGGTTTCCCGGCCGCCATCCAGGTCCGGACGATGTTGTAGGTGAACAGGAGCGCCCCGATCACCAGCACGCCGCCTCCCGCGATCTGGGTCCACAGGCTCGTCAGGAGGAATCCCGCGATCAGGATCGCGATCCCGCTCGGCATGACGAAAAAGGTGACGCGCGCAATGCGGGGGCTATGCAGCTGGGCGTTGACCAGGGTCGGGAAAAGATTGTGCATGGTCCCGATAATCACGAGCGTGACGAAGCCGAGCACATTCAGGTGAATGTGCGCCAAGCGTGCCCTGCCAAGGCCGGAGGGATCGATCAAACGTAACGCCAGGGCCTCCCCCACCGCGAGCCCGACGAGCAGCACGAGCAGGGCCGCGCCGTAAAACCACAGGTTGAGGGGCGGCGAGGTCAGGCTGGACCGGACCTGTTTGACGGCGTCCCCCAGGATGGAGAGGAAGGCGAAGACGATCAGGAGGCCGGTGATCCCGACCGCCATGCGGTGCTGCATGGCAAAGCCCAGCAGCATGCCGATCGTGCCCACATTGATACTGGCGTAGAGGACGGGGTGGGACTCGGCCCTGTCCCGACCCGTCATCAGCAATGGGGGGATGAACGCGATCATGGCGCCCATGATCATCTGGGCCACTCCGCCGACGAGAGCGCCGTGCACGTGGATCAGGCGGATGAAGGAGGGCAGGGGAGCCCCGAGCACCATGCCGAGGAGGAGGCCGATCCCCAGGAGCGAGGAGAGCAGCAGCCAGACCAGCCCGGTGATAAAGAACAGCGGTGGACGACATTCCTTAAGGCTCATAGCGGCTTACGGGGATGGCTCCAGGAAGTAGAAGTGGTTCGTCGGCCCCGTTCCGTGACCGATGGCAAGGCTGTGTCGAATCGCCTCGGTCACGTAGCTCTTGGCCACCTGGACGGCTTCGGCGACGGCTTTTCCCCGCGCGAGCTGGGCGGCGATGGCCGATCCATAGGTACAGCCGGTTCCATGGGTGTGGGGTGTCTCGATGAACTCGCCCTTGTACATATTGAAGAATCGGCCGTCGTACAGCAGATCTGTACCCCGCTCCACGAGCAGGTGGCCCCCTTTGATCAGGACGTACTGGCAGCCGAGCCTGTGGATGACTTTGGCCGCCTGGCGGGCGACCGCCAAGGTCCGAATCTCGAGGCCCGACAGGCGTTCCGCTTCCGGGATATTCGGCGTGACGATCAAGGCCTGGGGGATGAGCGAGGCCTTCACTTTTTCGACGGCCTCCGGCTGAAGGAGGGCCGCCCCGCTTTTCGACACCATGACGGGATCGACCACCAGATTGGCGACCGTGCGTTGACGCAGCTTTCGTGCGACCGCCTCCACGATTTTGACGGAGGACAACATCCCCGTTTTGACGGCTGCGATTTCGAAGTCATCGTACACGGCGTCGAATTGCTGCTCGATGATGGAGACCGGCAGGTCGTGGACCGCGGTCACACCTTTCGTGTTCTGGGCCGTGATCGAGGTGAGGACCGACAGGCCGAACACACCGTTCGCGGACATGGCTTTGAGGTCGGCCTGCATCCCCGCCCCTCCGCCGGAATCCGACCCCGCTATGGCCAGCACTTGTTTCATCCCGATCGCCGAGCGTGTGGCATTGTCATGCTACGTAAAACCTGCCAAGTATGAAAGGGTGCCGAGACCCTTATATGCGCATTATCAGCATAGATGCTGGACAACGCAAGTTTTGCCTGTTTGCAGTCTGCGGGGAATTTTCGCGGGCACGGCATGGGTCGCTCACGGTGGTGACGCGCCGTCGGCTGATTCGATGAATGCAACGCCTTCGTAAATGTTGCTGACGAGCGCTCGTTCTCCGACGATCGTGACGGGCGCGAGGATTCTCCGGTAGGCCGCGCCCTCGAAGCGGTCCAGGCGAATCCAATGACGGGGGAGGTGCGAAGAAGACAACACCTTCACCGGGATGCGCTTCGCGCCAGGTTTCCACCGAAACGCTGGAAAGGGACCGATGGGGCCAAGCACCCCAGGGACCCATCCCCGTTCCCAAGTCCCCTGGATCTGCGCGATGACTTGGTGATTCTCTTCACCTGGCGCCAGCGTCCCATACACCGCGAGCCGGCGCGACGGGTGATCGAGCAGGCCCTCCAGCAGCGCCTCGAGCTTTGCGGCCTCGCCTGTTGACGGAAGGGAACGTTGTCTCCGGTCCCCCCTTCCTCCGCGCACCAGCACCTCGATGGCCTTCCGAAGCAATTCGCACCGTGCCTCCTCACAGTGCTTCTTCGCCCTATTGATAAGCTGCACTGCCAGTTCCAGATCTTGAGGAGCAGTCCACATCGGCCGATCATCAGACTCGCGAAGCATACCCACACGTTCTAGTGATGAAAATTCGGGGTAGCTCAGTGAGAGGAGACGGCAGCAATCGATTAGTGCTGCCGGCGAGGTTTGAACAAATGGCGAGAAGAACGGGACGAAACTGGACCGTGTCTAGCTGACCTCAACATATTCAGCGGATGAATGGCTTTCCGGGATAGGGAGTTTGTCCTCCTTAAGCCCCTTCACATGCATCGCAATAGCCTCTTGCATATTGCGCTCCACTTCCTCTCGAGTGCCTCCGGTTGCTGCGCAACCCGGCAAGTCAGGGGAATATGCCGAGAAGTTTCCCTCGGCCTTTTCAATGACGATCAGAAAACGACGCATGGTCACTGACTCCGTTTGAGCTTCGCCTGCTTCAGGATGCTATTGAGTGTGCCCGGCGCCAGGTCATCTCCGGGATGACCCGCAATAGTAACTCAGCCCTCTTTGACTGTATGCTTGAATTGGCGGTGGCTCCCTTTCGTGGTGGCCAGGTACCAACCATCCTCTTCGATCATGCGTATGATATCACGAATTTTCACTGACGTCGCCTGCCCGGGTTCCAATCATTGCGCGCTAATACAGCCGGCCGCGCGCAGCGGAATTCTTCCTCTTTACCGTCTCACATCCTTACGGCCGGTGTCTCTCTCCTCTGAGAGGACCGAGCCTGCCCCGAGCGACCTCGCCGAAGGAGCCGGGACCCACCGAGCCACCGCTTCCGATTTCGCACCCTTCTCCACCTCCTTGGCCGTAAGGGATCGGACTGGCGAGTCTTGAACAGGAAGGGTGCCACTTTTGCTGTTTCTCGAAGGCGGGTGGAACGGCGGGCGCGACGGCTGGTGCCATGGCGGGCGATTGCCTGATGTGGAGCCAGACCCGGTGCCGCGGCGCCGATCCGACCGTCCCCTTGCGAGGCGCCGCGGCCAACCACTGCCCGTCAGTGGTGGTCGCTCTGCAACGCATAAACATGGCACCACCGGAGCGCCTGCCGTTCGTCACCCGCCGCCTCTGGGCTCTCGAAGAAATTATTCCGCAGGGCGTATAGACCAAGGGTTGGCTTGATCCTGCCTTCCTCACACCGGCCACTTCTCCTCCTGCCAGGCCATCTCCCAAAACATCCATTCATAGCGCGAGCTGATCAGGAAACTCTCCTGCATCCTCCGGCGCTCCGCCTGGCCGGCGGTCTTCACCCATTCATCGACCTTCCGCCGCATCCACGCCTGAACCTCTGCAAACTCCGGCGAGCCGTACATCAGGAGCCAGTTCCGGTAGGGATGCCCAGGCTTCGGCGGGCCCTTCCGCAGGAAATGACGGCCCACGACACAATAGATCCAGGCGCAGGGCAGCGCCACCACCGTGATTTCTGCCGCGGACCCGGATCGGGCCACGGACAACATGTGGCGGGTGTAGGCATAGTTGGTGGGCGCCATGGGCACCGACGCCATCTGCTTGGCCGTCATCTTCCATCGGGACCCGAAGCTCTCGTGGAGCCCGCGTTCGACCACAATCGTCTCCTCGACGAGCTTGGCGAAGCGCAGGCCTGAGTCCGGGTCAGGCGCCTTCTCGGCGGCCGCGGCGAACACTCGCGCGAGGTCGCCGAGAAACCGTGCATCCTGGAGAATGTAGTATTTGAACTTCCGCTCAGGGAGCGTGCCCTTCCCCAACGCCACGACGAAGGGATGCGTGAGCTGGGCGTCCCAAATGGGCTGCGCTGCCTTCCGGAGTCGATCGCAGAAAGACATGAGCGGTCTCCGTGTCAGAAGTTGGGATGAAATGGATGCGGTGTGGTGTCTTGGAACCTGACGTCACCGGCCATCCTGCGATCCCCCCGCTCTCCCCCGGAGGGGGAGAGGCCGGGGTGAGGGGGGGAAGGCTGCTGCAACGAGTCAGGGCATTGCTGAGACACGGGCCTCGGCGTGGGGCGCGAAGGATTTGGCGAGGGGCTAGCCCTGGAGCAAGGCACGTGCGGCGCGGAACGCGGCATCCATGTCGGGCATCTTGGCCAGCTCGGGAGTGATCTGCATATAGCGGATCACGTTGTCCTTATCGACGACCATCATGGTTCGCGCGAGGATATGCGGATCTTTCACCAGCAACCCGTAGGTTTTTCCGAACTCTCCGCCACGATAGTCCGACAGGAAGGTCACGTTGTTGATCCTGGCCTCCTTGGCAAAGCGATCCTGTGCAAAGGGCGTATCGATGCTGACCGTGATCAGCTCGACCGACTGGTCGAGCCCGTTGTTCTTCTCGCTCAGGTAGTGCGTCTGTTGCTCGCAGACCGTCGTATCCAGGGAAGGGACGATGCTGATGATGCGTACCTTGCCTTTGGCGCCCGCGATGTTGACAGGGGACAGATCTCTCGCCGTCAGTTGCGCGTCGCGGAGCTCGTCGCCCGTGCGAACGCCGAAGCCTTCCAGATCGAACGCCTTGCCTTTCAATGTCACCGTCTGTCCTGCGCCGGCTTTGGCGCTGTCTCGCGCGACGTCCAGGTTCTTGTATGTGAATTGAGTCTCATTGGATGATTCCAAGCCGGCGCAGCCGGATGCACCGCACAGCAGCACGACCGCGAGTGCGGCGGCAAACAACTGTCTCTGGAACGTCATGATAGGCTCCTTTCAGGATACGCGCTCTTGTTCATCACCTGGCGACCTTCGCCCGCATCTCGGTTGGTATATGCCGTCAGCCGGCCGACCCTGTCAAGGGCGGAGAAAGTCGAGCAGGATGGCGTTCACGGCTTCGGGGCGTTCCCATTGCGGCATGTGGCCGGCTTCAGGAATCAGCTCGAATCGGGAGCCCGCGATCGTTTCGTGAAGCGCACGCCCCACCTCGGGGGGAAACACGCGATCTTCCGCTCCCCACAAGATGAGGGTGGGCTGCCGAATCTCGTGCAGCCGAGAGGCGTAACCCTGTTCCCAAAGGTCAAGGTTCCTAATGAGTCGAATCACCGGCGGGATGAGGCCGGGACGCTTGCGATTCTGGTACGACCGCTCGATGACCGCCGGAGTTAGCAGGCTTTGGTCGTGGATGAGCTCACTCAGCACCTTCCGCGTCACACCGCGGCCGGCGAACCAACTGCCGAGTTCCACCAGCCAGACCGGGGCGCGGGATTCCACCGCAGTCTTCACATACGTATCGCCGAGCTTGTCTCGGACGTCCTTCGGGAGCCCCCCAATAAGGGCAAGGCGATCCACACGCGACGGATACGCAAGCGCCAGCCCGCACACGAGGCCGGCACCCATTGAATTGCCGACGAGGGAGGCGCGAGGAATCTCGAGCGCGTCCATGAATTCGCGCAGGAATTCGAGCTCTTGCTCCGGCCGGTAGTCGATGTCCGGCTTGTCGGAGTACCCGGAGCCGATGAGATCCAGGGTGATCACGCGGTGGGAGGCCGACAGTGCGACCTGTTGGTATTCCCAATTCCAGAGCGTCCCGCCCAGTCCGTGGACGAGAATCACCGGTGACCCTCGACCCTGATCGAGATAGGCAATGCGCTGTCCGTCGACCTGGACGGTCCGAATGGGCAGGCGGTGAATGGAGTCCAGCCAGGGAGGGATCGAGGTATTGTTCGCGCAGGCGCTCAACAACACGATGAGAGGGATCAGGGGCCGCCAGGTCATTCCAGCTGGATGAGCGTTTCGTCGGTTTTGACGTCATCGCCCGCTTTGACATGCACGGCCTTCACCGTCCCGTCGATCGGGGCCGGCACGCGGCTTTCCATTTTCATGGCCTCGATGATCAGCACCGGATCGCCCAGGGCCACGCGATCGCCCTCGGCCACCAGCACCTTGACCACTTTGCCCGGCATGGGGGGCGCCACATCCCCCGGCTGGGAGGGCTTGGGACGCTGCGGCGCCGGGGCCTTGCCGGCCTCGGCCGTCTCCGGCACTCCCGCCAGCACCTCGTGCAGAGGCTCGAGGTAGACCTCCTCCAGCTTGTCGTTCACCCGAATGTAGTAGGGCTTGCGGCCGTCCTTCTTCCGTCCCGCGCCGGAGACCACCACGTGGTAGGTCTCTCCGTGGAGCGACAGGTTGAACTCGGCCGGGGCCAGATGAAGCTCATGCGCGACCGCGGGGCTCTTGTCGGGCGGCGGGGCCAGCGGCTCGGGCTTGAGCTCGCCGCGCTCCCGCTCTTCCAGATATTGTCGCGCCACGTTCGGGAAGAGGGCATAGGACAGGGTGTCTTCGACGGAGCGCCCCTTGCCCTTCACCTCCCGCTCGGCGGCGGGCAGCTCCGGGTCCAGATGATCGGCGGGTCGTCCGCGAATGGGCTTCTCATCGCCGATCGCGCGGGCCATGATCTCCTTATTCACAGGCCCCGGCGGGTGGCCGTACAACCCCAGGAAATAGTTCTTGGTCTCGGACGTGATGACCTTGTAGCGCTGACCGGTGACGACGTTGAGGGTGGCCTGCGTGCCGACGATTTGGCTGCTGGGTGTGACCAGGGGAGGATAGCCCATATCCTCCCGCACGCGCGGCACTTCCTCCAAGACGGCTTTGATCTTGTCGAGTGAATTCTGCTCCGCCAACTGCGCGGCCAGATTGGACAGCATCCCGCCCGGAATCTGGGAGGCGAGAATATCGGCGTCCACGCCGGTCACCTCGCTCTCGAACTGTCGATATTTTCTTCGCACCTCCCGGAAATGATCCGAGATCGGCGAGAACTGCTGGAGATTCAGACCGGTGTCGTACGGCGTGTTGCGCAACGAGGCCACCATGGTCTCCGTCGTCGGGTGGGACGTGCCGCCGGCCAGCGGAGAAATGGCCGTATCCAGCATGTCGAGCCCCGCGAGAATGGCCATGAGCGATGACATCGAAGCCATGCCCGACGTGTAGTGCGTGTGGAGGTGGATCGGAACGCGAACGGTCTCCTTGAGTCTGCTGACGAGCACGTACGCGTCGATCGGCGCCAACAGACCGGCCATGTCTTTGATGCACAAGGTGTCCGTCCCCAAATCCTCGAGCTGCTTGGCGAGGTCGACGAAATTGTCCAGACTGTGGACCGGACTGACGGTGTAACTGATGGCGGCCTCGACGTGCCGGCGGGATGCCTGCACGCGCAGCATGGCCCGCTTCATGTTACGGACGTCGTTGAGCGCGTCGAAGATGCGGAACACGTCGATCCCGTTTTCCGCCGAACGATCGATGAACGCATCCAGCACATCGTCCGGGTAATGCCGGTATCCGACGATGTTCTGGCCGCGGAGCAGCATTTGGAGGCGGGTGTTCGGCATCGCGGCCCGCAGGGCCCGGAGCCGCTCCCAGGGGTCCTCCTTGAGGTACCGCAAACACGTATCGAAGGTGGCGCCGCCCCAGACCTCGAGAGACCAGTATCCGACCGAATCGAGCTGCTCGGCGATGGGCAGCATGTCTTCGGTGCGCATGCGGGTCGCCAACAACGATTGGTGGGCGTCACGGAGCACGACGTCTGTGATCTGCAGACGCTTCGCGGGCGCCGCCACGATGTCCAGGGACCCCCCGGGCTTGACCAGCCGGGTGGGCGGCTGGCGGCGGGCAGCGGGCTTGCGAGTGGGGGCGGATTTGCTCGGGCGCTTCTTCCGGCTGGTTGGCATCTACAGTCCCTCGTAGGCTGCGATGGCGGCCGAGATGGTGACGACCCAGTCCTCGGGCTCCATCCGGGCTTCGTACTTGAACAATTCCGGGTGCGTGTCCAGATACGACGTATCGAAGCGCCCGTCTCGGAAGTCGGGTTCTTCCATGATCTTCATCATGAAAGGAATCGTCGTCTTCACGCCGCGCAACGCAAACTCCTCCAGGGACCGGTGCATGCGGCTCACTGTCTCTTCCCACGTCCGGCCGCGGACGGTGAGCTTGGCGAGCAGCGCATCGTACGAGGAGGGTACCGTGTAATCCTTGTAGACCGCGCCGTCGATCCTGACGCCGATGCCCCCCGGGGAATAGTAGGCGGTGATCTTGCCGGTCGAGGGCACAAAGTTGTTCTTCGGGTCCTCCGCGTTGATGCGGCATTGGATGGCGTAGCCTTGTAACGTGACGTCCTTCTGCTGAACCTCCAGGGGCAAGCCGGCGGCGACGGCGATCTGCGACCGGACGATGTCGACGGCCGTGATCTGCTCCGTGATCGTATGCTCGACCTGGATGCGCGGGTTCATTTCGATGAAGTAGTAGCGCCCTTCCTGGTCCAGCAGGAACTCCGCGGTGCCAACGTTGTCGTAGTCGACGGCCCGGGCGATGGCGATCGCCGCTTCGCCCATTTCCGCGCGCAGCTTCGGCGTCAGCACCAGAGAGGGCGCGATCTCGATGAGCTTTTGATGGCGTCGCTGGATGGAGCAGTCCCGCTCCCCGAGATGAATGACCGAGCCGTGTTTGTCGGCCAAGATCTGAAATTCGATGTGGTGTGGGCGCTCGATGTATTTCTCGATAAAGAGGCTGCCGTCCCCGAAGGCCGCTTCGGCTTCCCGCGCGCAGGTCTCCACGTTCGGCCGCAGCTCCTCCTCGGAGCGGATCACCCGCAGCCCGCGGCCCCCGCCGCCTGCGCTGGCCTTGACCATCACGGGATAGCCGTGCTCCCTGCAGAAGGCCTCGGCCTCCGCCACGTCCGTGATGGCCTTGTCCGTGCCCGGCACGATGGGGACACCCACCTTCTTCGCGATCTCCCGGGCTTGCACTTTGCTGCCCATGAGGTGGATGGCTTGGGGCGAGGGGCCGATGAACGTGATCCGGTTCACCTCGCAGAGGTGGGCGAACTCGGCATTCTCCGCGAGAAACCCGTACCCCGGATGAATCGCGTCGGCGCGGATGCGGTGGGCAAGCTCGACGAGCTGGTTCATGTCCAGGAACCCCTTCACGGGGCCCGGTCCGACCAGGTAGGCCTCGTCCGCTTTTTTTACATAGATGCCGCTGGGGTCGGCGTCGGAATAAATGGCGGCAGTCGCGATGTTCAGCTCGCGGCACGCGCGGATGATCCGCATCGCGATCTCGCCACGATTGGCTACGAGGATCTTTCTAAACATGAATAGCGATAGACACTCGGTATGGCGGCCCGTCCCCATCCTTCGCCGAAGGGTCCACTCTCGCTAAGGCTGGGGCTTGCCCGCCGACCTGTCCGCCAAAGCTTTAGCGACGGCGGAAGCTCGCGCAGCGAGCGAAGGCGGGTAAAGTAGCACACCGTCTCAAGATCTGTCGAGGGCGGAAGTTGCGGGAGACGGGCGGGAAGAGGGAGGCTGGGAGCCTCTGCGGCCGGCGCTCCCAGGGACTGGATCAGACGGTCCGACGGCGCCACGGGGCGGGGGATAACGTAGCACGCGATGCACCCGATCAAGTCGGCTGGCGTTCCTAGCGGGTCACCAGGATCGCTTTGGATTGCGCGCTGCCGGCGCCGGTGATCGTCAACACAAAGGTCATGCCCGACGGGACGTCGTTGGGTACCACGGCTTCGATGGTCGAGTCGCTCACGTACTTGTAATTCACCTGGGACTTGGAGGCCTTGCTGAAGTTCACCCCTCGGAAGCATTCCGGCTTGCCGAAGTTCTCCCCCTTGATGACGATCTTGTCGCCGGGCTTCACGGTGTCCGGCTCGACTTTGTGAATCGAGGGGCGCTTGGTGCGATCGCAGATCGGATCCTTTTTGACCTTCTCTTCGTCGTACCCGACAATGGATTCCGTATCGAACAGGCTGAAGCCGGCGCCTTCGACGACCGAACCCTCCTCGGCGGCGAGCGCGACCTGGACGGGCGGGCTGCTCGCCGCCATGAAGAATCCCAGCACCGTGATTGCCATGACGCGCGTCATCATACGAGCCTCCTTAACGTGAATGGTTCAGGTCGAGGGACGTATAACTCTCATCGATCAGCCGCTGCCCCTCCGGGCTGAGGGCGAACTCGATGAACGCCTTCGTCGCCGGGCTGGGATCCTTCCGGGTCAGAAACAGCACGGGCCTCCGAAGCCCGTAGCGGCCATCCTTCACGGTCGGCCCTTCCGGCTCGACATCCTCCACCGGTAGAAGCCTGACGGCGACGCCGGTTTTGACCGCCGCCAGGGCCGGCGTCAGGGACATGTAGGTCACCGCGCCGTAGGGAGGGAGTGTGCCCACCACCTTGTTGGTCGCCTTCTGCTCGGGCCCGATGACCTCAGCCGAGTCGGGGATCTTGCCCTCGATACCCAGGGACTGCTCGAACGAATATGTCAGGTTCTGCGTAAAGTGGCGATTGATGATCTTGACCCGTGTATCCGGTCCGCCCAACTCCGACCAGAACTTGACCTTTCCTGCGAAGATATCAGCCGCTTGTGCTTTCGTCACGCTTTTGATCTTGTTCATCAGGTCGACCATGATGGCGATGCCATCCCAGGCGACTTGGTGAGCGACGAGATCCGGCTCCGGCTTGCCCATGACGGCGATGTCGGCCTCGCCCGATCGCACAACCTGGAGCGGTTTCAGGTTCTGATGCCAGTTGATGTCCACGTAGGCCCCCGGGTTTTTCTTCTCGAAGGCCTGAGCGAGGTCATCGACCATCGGACGCTCCGGACCATGCCCGGCGATCGCGACCGGTCCCAGCACCTTGAAGGTCGAGCCGACCGGTGTGGCCGCCGCGAACACGACCAGACAGATCATCAGCGCCACGATCCGGCTCAACAGCGCACCCCTCGATGCTGCACGCACACCCGGCCTCTGCTGTGCCGTTCCACAAGCCGCCTGCTGGGAGGGAAGCAATCGAATGGATCCGGACTCCGGGCGCACGCTTAACCCCCGCCTGAGCCCCCGTCGCCCGAGGAGCCGGATCCGGAAGGGTTGCTGACGTTGGGATTCAAGCTGGCGCGCTTTCCCATCATCGGGGGCAGCTTCTTGAACTTGTCCATGCGCTCATTCAGCATGTTGTACGCCTTCATCTCGGTGAAGGTGGGCTTGGCCGTGCCGACCACCTTCGAGGCGAAGGCGGACATGAGCCTGGTCGCCTTTTTCGCGCCGCAATGGGAACACTTCGTGTCTTCGGGATTGGCGTGGACGGACTGGAAGGTTTCGAACCGCTGACCGCAACCGCCGCATTGATATTCGTAAACAGGCATAGTAGACACCCTCGTTCAAAGCGTGACCGCCTATTATAGCCCATCTCGGACACGAGATGCGAGCGAGGGGAGGCCCAAACGGGGGCCCTGCGCGGGGTCGGACGGCCTTGACCGAGAAGGAATGTTTTCGCTATTTTAACCGGCTTTAGCAAAACAGAGACCAGGGGCACGCGAGAGGAGGACCCATGCCAGTGTTGATTCGCAAGTACAAGCTTGCCAGTGGATTGCGACAGGAGGAGCGCATCGATGACCCGGACCGCATCGAGCGGTATATGAAGTTCTTCGACAAGGATGCGATGAAGAAGCTCAACGCGGGACAGAAGGTCGTCCTTGAAAAGGACGAATGGCAGCTATTACCTTGATGGCGAGCTCCCGGCGACATGCCCCCGGGGAGCATGGGAGCAGACAGCCGTAAGGGCCGGCCGCAGTGAGCCGGCCGAAGGGATGCGATGATTTACTGGATTCACATCGCCAGGCAGATCGACCGTGCCGTGCTGCACCTTGAACGCTGCTCGGAGGTTCCCTCGAACCTCACGCACTCTGATTTCTGGGAGGGCGGCTGGTTCGACTATCCCGACAAGGAACGGGCTTTGGACGCGCTGGAAGTGTCCGGCACGACGACCCAAAAACTGTGTCCCCTCTGTAAGCCGTAATCTCGGCGTTTCGGCCCCGGGAGAGAGGCGCCGCCTCTCCGGCGCGCCGTGGATGCCGGCGGCAGCGAGTCCGACACGTACCCCGATGGCTTATCTCGCCCTGGTCTTTTGCACGCTGATCTGGGGCGCGACGTTTCCCGCGACGAAGATCGCCCTCGAGCAAGTCCCGCCGTTCACATTCCTTTTTCTTCGATTCGCGCTCGGGACCGTCCTGGTCTTCTCGTGCTTTCTGGTACTCCGGGACCTCCTCCACGCCACCGGGCCGGTCCTGCGGATGAGCCTGACGGCGACGGTGTTCTTGTTCATCGGATACGCCGCGCAGACCGTGGGGTTGCAGTACACGACGGCCTCGAATTCGGCGTTCATCACCGCACTCTACGTCGTGCTGGTTCCGCTCTTCCTCCGCCGATTCGATCGCCGCACATGGATCTCGGCCGCCCTGTCCCTGGTCGGTCTTTGGTTCCTCGTGAACCCGGCCGTGACGATCAACGAGGGCGATCTCTGGACCCTGGCCTGCGCGGCCGGGTTCGCCGCACACATCGCCTGCCTGGAATCGTTCAGCCGGCGGGCCAATCCCCCCTCCCTGGTGGCGTGGCAGATGCTATTCGTCACCATCGTCCTGGGCCCGGCGATGGTTCTTGAGTCACCAGAGCCGAGCCAGTTCGCGCCGACGATGGAGCTGGCAACGGCCCTGGTCATCTGCGGCGTCCTTGCGACGGGCGCGCTCGCGCTCCAGATCTGGGCGCAGCGGATCGTCCCCGCGCAGCGCGTGGCCCTGATCTTCATCATGGAGCCGGTCTGTGCGGCCTTGATGGCCTGGTATGTGCTCGGCGAGCGGCTCGGGATGCGCGGGTGGTTGGGCAGCGCGCTGATTCTGACGGCCGTCCTGCTGGGGTCGCTGCCGCGCGTGCCGCAGTTCACCAAATCCGTTGAGCCCGCCCCCGCGCGGTGAGAGGAGACGACGGCGCATGGCACAGAAGTTCGGGAACTTTCGGTGGGTCAAGGAAGGATTTTTGGACAACCGCGAGCCCGGCTCGGTCGTGGGGCGTATGACCTTTGCGGTGCTGGGCAGCGTGGATGTCTATCTGAAGGGCGACTTCCGTGGCGAGATCGCCGGCAAGGCGATTCGATTTCAGAACAGCAAATTTGAAGATGACGACATGGCCGGACACGTCCTCGGCGATCTGGAGATCCCGCAGGTCGGCGAGGTGAGCCTCATCTCATTCGATCCGCACCCCCACCTCACGCCGCATCCCTACATCGAGTGGTTCTCCACCCGCAAGAATCATTACCGCATCGAGCTCGCGCCGGAGGATGCCTCGATCCTCTCGGACGAGGAGGCGGCGAAGCTGGATCAGGACAGCGCCGCCATCCGCCAGGCCCTCAGCGGCCAGGTCTGCTCCACGCGCGATCGCGAAGAATCAGATTGGGTCTAGCTGAGGGCGGGGGGCCTGCTGGCCTCCTTTGCTCGCGCAGCGCGCACTCAAGATCGATCATAGAAATTGCGGATAGAGTGCTCGCTGGACGCGCGCAGTCGGAGGCCAACAGGCCACCCGCCCGGAACGATTAATCGGAGGAGGCGGCTGACGGAGGGGGGAGCCCTCAGGCTTCGGCGTGATGCGCTGACCCGGGAACCGCTTCCGGAGCCATACTGTTGGTCGCGGCGCCTCGCACGGGGACGGTCGGATCGGCGCCGCGGCCAACCGCTGCCCTTCAGCGGATGTCTAGCTCGAACGCATAAACATGGCACCGCCGGAGCGGACGCCGTTCG
>JBFGRM010000013.1:0-22031 GCA_041563675.1 Nitrospiraceae bacterium
ATCCACCCGTTTACCGGCTACCTCGCTTTCATTCCCCACCACAATCTGCTCCCGATCAATCTGCCCCCGGAAGAAGCCATGAAGCTCGAGTTCTCTGCAGGTCTCTACCGGCCACCGCCCGGATGGCTGCAACGGTCGCACGCCGCCTCGCTGCCCAAGCGGCCCGGCGCCTGATCATCGGGACATGCCGCCGCTTCCCCCGATCGCCGTTCGTCCCGCCCGCATGCAGGACCTCGACACCCTGGTCGCGTTCAATGTCGCCATGGCGCTTGAGACCGAAGGGCGAATCCTGGATCGTCAGCGGCTTCGCCAGGGAGTCGGAGCGGTCTTAGCGTCTCCTGCGCACGGTTTTTATATCGTGGCTGAAGCGCCAAGCGACAACCAGCCGCTGGTGGTCGGACAACTCATGGTGACCTATGAGTGGAGCGACTGGCGTAACGGGACGTTCTGGTGGATCCAGAGCCTCTACGTCGAGCCGGAGTGGCGACGTCGCGGCGTTCTCCGCAGCATGCATGACTACATCATGGCAGAAACACGGGCACGCCCCGATGTCTGCGGGGTCAGGCTGTACGTGGAGGCTGGCAATACCACCGCCCAAGCCGCCTACGAGCGCGTGGGGCTTTCCGCATCCACCTATCGAGTCTTTGAGCGCGACTTCGTCCTGACCGAGGAGCATTCAGGCCGGAACGCGAAGGCGACGAAAGGCAAGAAACGTTAACGGGCCCCAAGTCTTCGCACGCCAGGCGATCTTCGATCGAACCCGCCGGCCATGGATTGCTGTCGGTTGCACGGCCCGTTATAATGACTTTTTTGTGCTTCATGCAGATTCGCGTGGGCGTTGTGCGACCGATTCCGATCAATTCCCCCCCCACTCAGCGAGCTCACCTGGGCCACCCGTCGACGCCCTCGGCCAGGCGACGGTGCGACGTTCGAGGCGAGTCCACACCGCGGGGCACCCGTGCCTGAGCCGAGCGCAAACTGGATCGTCGCCACGGGGCAAATTTGGAAGCTGTATCTCGCCCTGGCCGGGTTCGTCGGTGCCCTGGGCTGCTTTACCGCCGGCGTGTTCTTTCTGGGCGTGGAGCAGAATCTCATGGCACGCATGACCGGGGCCGGCGTGCTCCTGGCCATCGCGACGTTCACCTGGCTCGCATCGGCGTTACGCTGCCCGCACTGTCTGGCGAAGCTCGTCTGGGTCATGTTGAAGTCCAGGCCCCATACGTCCTGGCTCATCGACCTCGCGGCGCTCGAGACCTGCCCGGTCTGCCGCCGCCCGCTTTATCGAGGGGCGTCATGACACCAACCCGCTTACGCCCCCGGCAGTACGGTTGCCTTCTTCAGCCCGATGCCTTGTGGCGGGTGGCCCTCGCTGCCGCCCTTCTCGTGTCTGTCCTGCTCGCCGCCCTGCAACCTCGATCGATCGCGGCGGAGGACGGTCATCGGGTGCGACTCCGCGACCTTGGCGTGACCATCGGACAGTACAAACCAGGCCGGTACAACTCGATCACCGACGTCGCCGGCGTCAAAGTCGGGCATACGACCTTGATCCGCGGTGAAGGTGAGCTGACGCCCGGACAAGGTCCGGTCCGCACCGGTGTGACCGTCATCATCCCCAGGGAAGATGTCTGGCACCGGAAGGTGCCCGCCGGCGCCTTCGTCCTCAATGGAACGGGGGAAATGACCGGCCTCGCCTGGGTCGCGGAAGCTGGATTCCTGGAGTATCCCATTGCGCTCACCAACACCCTGAATGTCCCGCGCGTGGCCGATGGCGTGATGAGCTGGATGATCGCGCGGTATCCCGGGATCGGGATCACGGACGATACACTCACCCCGGTCGTGGCGGAATGCGACGACAGCCGCCTCAATGATACGCAAGGCCGGCACGTGACCCAAGCTGACGTGATCGCCGCGTTGAACGGGGCCTCCGGGGGTCCAGTCGAGGAGGGCACAGTCGGGGCGGGGACCGGTATGATCTCCTATGGGTTCAAAGGCGGGATCGGCACCGCGTCCCGGCGCCTCTCCTCCGAGGAGGGGGGCTATACCCTCGGCGTGCTGGTCAATGCGAACCACGGTCGCAGGTCGGAGTTGGTGGTGGACGGGATCGCCGTTGGTCGCCTCTATGATGAGGACGGACGCCACGCCGAGGCGCGGACCCGGGACAACACCCTGGCCCTCGGTCCTCACGGGTCGCAGGCCCTGCAGGAGGGGTCGATCATCATCGTGATCGCCACGGACGCCCCGCTGGACAGCAGGCAGCTCGTCCGGCTCGCGAGGAGAGCCCCGCTCGGTCTCGCACGCACCGGCTCGACCTCCCGCCACGGGAGCGGGGACTTTGTCCTGGCGTTCTCCACCGCGAACACGATCCCCCATTACCCGGAGGAGCCGACCTATCCCATGACCCATCTTGCCGATACGCACCTCAACCCCCTCATCACGGCCACGGTCGAGGCGGTGGAGGAGGCAATTTTGAACGCATTGACGATGGCCCGGACGGTCGTTGGCCGCGACGGCCGCCGCGCGGAGGCCATCTCGCTCAGCCGGCTCACGTCGCTGCTGCAGGCGTCCAGTCGGCCGGCCATCCCTGCGGCCGGCATGGGTTCGGAGCTTCCGCACCTCTTACCAAAGCGAGGCAAAGATGGGTGACTATCAATTGGGCGGAGGGTTAAAATTGTACACGGCCTTGGAGAAAACCAAGGCCTTCACCGAGTTCCTCGGTGACCGCATGATACGGGCTTTGGAAACGCAGGACCCGGCGGAGCTTCATTACGTGCTGGCACAGGTGGACGACTACCATTCGTACCTCTGGCGATATTATCGTAAGCTCTGCGAGGAGCGGTCCGAGCGACTCGATCCTCAGGTGTAGCGGGGTCGCCGGTCGGACCACGTCGCAAGGTGTGCATCGCATGACATCTCCCCTTCCAAAGCAGGCATTCGAATTTGCCGCCGCCGTCTCCCAGGCCGAGGACCCACTGGAAGCGGGCCACCAACTCGCGAAGCGCATTACGGAGACTCTCCGGTCGGGTCCCGTCGACCTGGCGTTCGTGTTCTTGTCGGCCCACTACGCGGAGGTCGCGTCCGAGCTGTCCCGCGCATTTCGAGACGAGCTGGACCCCCAGGTGATGCTCGGGTGTACCGGAGAGGGCGTGATCGCGGAGGATCACGAGATCGAGGGCGGAAGGGCGGCGGCGGTGTGGGCGGCTCGACTCCCGGGGGTGCGCCTCACGCCCCTCAGACTGTCGTCGTCCTCTGAGGACAGGCCGGTGTTCGGGACAGGGTGGACCGGCGATCTCGCCGGCTCGAAGGAACGCCCCGCGTTTATCCTCCTCGCCGACCCGTTTTCAACGCCGATGAACGAGGTCTTTTCAATGATCGCCGGGCGGTGGCCCGGTGCGACCGCGATCGGCGGGCTCGCCGGCGGTGGACGGGATTCTGGGGAGAACCGGATGCTGCTGAACGAGGAGGTCTACGACAGCGGGCTCGTGGGCGTGGCCTTGACCGGTGCCGTCAACCTCCGCACGGTCATCTCCCAGGGTTGCCGGCCGGTCGGCGAACGCTACGTGGTCACGAGGGCCGAGCACAATGTGATTCACGAGCTGGGCGGCAAGCCGGCGCTGGAACAACTCCAGCACGTCTTCCAGTCCCTGGAGCCCGCGGAGCAACGTCTCGCTCATCAAGCCCTGCACCTGGGTATCGTCATCGACGAGCACAAGAGCGAGTTCGAGCGCGGGGACTTTCTTGTCCGGAACCTGATCGGCGCCGATCGATCCGCGGGCAGCTTGGCCATCGGCGAGGTCGTTCAGGAAGGGCAAACGGTTCAATTCCATGTCCGCGACGCGGACGCGGCGAGCGAGGACCTCAGCGTGCTGGTGGCAAAGGATCACGCGCGCCACCAGAACGAGCCGCTGGGGGCCCTGCTGTTCAGCTGCTGCGCGAGGGGCCGGGGGTTGTTTGGTCGTCCCGACCATGACGTCGGCGTCGTGAGGAAGGAGCTGGGCGGGATCCCGTTGGCGGGATTCTTCGCGCAGGGCGAAATCGGCCCGGTCGGAATGAACAACTACCTCCACGGGTACACGGCAAGCATTGCGCTGTTTTGTCGTCCCAAGTGACCTGAGCAGGAGTTGAAACGCGAAACGCAAAGGGGTGCGTCGCCATGATGTCGTGCTTATCACAGGTCGAAATGAGCCTGCGTAACAGGTTCTTCCTTGCGTTCCTGATGATCGTGGCGATCGTGCCCGGCGTCTCCCGGACCAATGCGGGGCCGATCGAGACCGGGGCCTTGCAGGAACCAGGGCACGCGGTTACCACCTCGTCCGGGCTCCGCTACATCGACCTCGTGGTGGGCGGGGGGCGGAAGGCCGAACTGGGGGATACCGCGACCGTCCACTATACGGGCTGGCTCATTGACGGAACCAAGTTCGACAGCTCCGTGGATCGGGGCGAGCCGTTTTCCTTCCGGGTAGGATCCGGTATGGTCATCAAGGGCTGGGATGAGGGCGTCAGCACCATGAGAAAGGGGGGCAAGCGCAAGCTCATCATTCCCCCGCATCTCGCCTATGGAACGCGCGGCGTGGGCAACATCATTCCGCCCGACGCCACCCTCACATTTGTCGTGGAACTGCTCGACCTCCGCTGACTGGAGGGAGCTCGAGGCGAGGAGCACGTGGCTAGCGACGCCGAGCAAAACGCCTGTCATCTCGCCTTCTGCCCCGCGCCAATTCACGTATGAAGCGTACCCCATTGCATGACTGCCATATTGCGGCCGGCGCCAAGCTGGTCGACTTTGCCGGCTGGGAGATGCCGATCCAGTACAGCGGCGTGATCGACGAATACCAGGCGGTCCGTCAGGCAGCGGGGCTGTTCGATGTCAGCCATATGGGCAGAATTTCAGTGTCGGGCTCCGCTGCGGTTCCTTACCTTCAGCATGTGACAACGAACGACGTGGCTGCCTTGCAAACCCTGCAATCGCAGTACTCGATGGTTTGCAATCCGGACGGCGGCATCAAAGACGATGTCTTCGTGTACAAGCTCAACCCGGACGATTTCCTCGTCTGCGTCAATGCCTCCAATAGACCCAAAATCGCCGCCTGGTTTCAGGACGAGGCGCGGAAGTTTTCTGGGGTCACGGTCGAGGACCGCTCAGACAGCATGGCCCAGCTTGCGCTGCAAGGCCCGCGTTCCCGAGAGACGTTGGTCAAGCTTGGTCTCCCCCAGGTCGAATCGCTCAAGGCCCGCCACGGGGTTCAGGCGACACTGGGTGACGTCGCGATGCTGATCACGAGGACGGGGTACACGGGCGAATTGGGCTACGAACTATATCTGCCCGCATCCCAGGCGTCCGCCCTGTGGTCGCGCCTCATGGCGCAGGGCAAGGGCGTTGGCGTGAAGCCGGCCGGCTTGGGCTCTCGAGACCTGCTGAGGTTGGAGATGGCTTACCTGCTGTACGGCAATGACATCTCGGAGGACACCACACCCTTGGAAGCGGGAGCCGGCTGGATCGTCAGCTTCGACAAGGGGGACTTTGTCGGCCGCGAGGTCCTGCAACGCCAGAAGGAGACCGGCGTCGATCGGCGGCTCGTCGCCTTCGAGCTGCTCCAGAAGGGAGTTCCCCGGCACGGCTTCAAGATCGTCGCGAGCAACGGCCGACCGGGGACGGTCGGAGAGGTGACCAGCGGCAATTTCTCACCGCTCCTCCAAAAGGGTATCGGCCTCGCCTACGTCCGGACGGACATGCCTACGGAGGGCAGCTCCCTTGCCGTCGACATTCGCGGCAAGCTTGTCCCGGCCAAAGTGGTCAAGCCACCTTTTTACAAAAGAAGGCGTAACTAGGTAAGTGGGTAATTGGGTAATTGCGGACGGACTGGAGGTCAAGTTTCTGAGTTACCTATTTACCCAGTTACCCAATTACGATGCTTGCCGATAGAAACACTGCGTGAGCATGAACACCAAGAACATACACAAAGGGCGTGTGGTGACGCTGAACATCGAGACCGTCACGCTACCTAACGGCAAAGAAGTCGATCTCGAGGTCATCCGACACCCCGGGGCATCGGCCGTCGTGCCGTTGAAAGACGACGGGACGGTCGTGCTGATTCGCCAGTTCCGACACGCGGCCGGTGGCTTTATCTACGAGATTCCCGCCGGGACCTTGAAGGACGGAGAGGCCCCCGAGGTCTGCGCGGCCCGGGAGTTGGAGGAGGAAATCGGGTACCGGGCCGCGGAGCTCGATCACCTGACCAGCATCCTGCCTGCACCGGGCTACACAGACGAGGTGATTCACATCTATGAGGGAACCGGCCTGACGAAGAGTGTCCAGAACCTGGATCACGACGAGGTGCTCGAGATCGTCGAGATGCCGCTCGCGCAAGCCGTGGGGGAGATCGCGACGGGCCGGATTCGCGACAGCAAGACCATCATTGGGCTGCAGATCGTCTACCTGCAGAAAAAGGGCGCGGGGCCAGGGGCGCGCGGGGCTCGGGGAAATAACTCGCCGCTTGGTCCTCACGACTGACAGCGAGGCGCAAGGCCGCGCTTCCCGACACTCATTTCAGAAGAAAGCCGCTTCCGAGCGGATCGTCCGGATCGATGACGAACTCGTGCCGGCCCGTGAGGTAGGCGCGCCCCTCGACCTCCGGAATGACCGCAGGCATGCCTGCGATTTCGACGAGCCGCTCGATCCGTCCGGTGAAGCGTGTTCCGAGAATACTCTCCACGATGAGGTCCCTACCAGGTGCCAGCTCCTTCCGGGCCTGCTTGATCGCAAGGTGAGCGCTGACGCCGGTTCCGGTCGGACTGCGGTCGAGCTGACCCTCCGCGAAAATACAGACGTGGCGACAGGCTGCGCCCGCCATCCCCGGCTCGCCGACGAAGATCGTCCCGTACAAAAAGCTCAGATCCGGCTCGACGGGGTGTTTGATCTCGCAAGTCCTGGACACCGCTTCTTTGATCGCCCTGCCGACCTCGATCAGGCGCCTGGCCGACTCCGGCCGTAGGGTCAGCCCCAGCTCCTCCGCTCGACAAAAGGCATAGAACGCGCCTCCAAAGGCCAGGTCGTATCGGACCCTGCCAAGACCCTCGACGGACGTCTCCTGACCGAGCGCCGCCGCGAAGGACGGCACGTTGAGAAAAGCCACGGAGGTCACACGCTTCCCTTCGACCGTCCCCCTCGCCGTCACAACCCCGCTCGGCGTGTCGAGCGTCAGCCTTGCCTCGGGCCCGCTCACCGGAAACAAGCCCTCCTCGAGCAGGACGGTCACGAGGCCGATGATCCCGTGGCCGCACATCGTGCTATATCCCTCATTGTGGAGAAACAGGACGCCCAGGTCCGCGTCGGCGCTGCAAGGCGGGACCAGCACGCACCCGTACATATCCGGGTGCCCGCGTGGCTCCCGCATGAGAGCCGTGCGAAGGTGGTCGAACTGCTCCCGGGCGGCGCGCCGCTTTTCGAGAATCGTCCGGCCCGGCAGGTGCGGGAACCCTTCGGTAATCACCCGAAGCGGTTCTCCGCCGACATGAACGTCGATGGCTTTGATCCGGTGCATGGGAAATCGGGGAACAGCGACCGCTGAGGAGGCCGGCGTGGGAACGCGGTTAGCTCGAATGCTCCGTCATGAACCATCCCGCGATGGACAGCCGTTTGTGCGGACCGGCCAGCGGGTCGACGCGGCACACCCGGTGAAAGCGCGGGACCGTGAAGAGAACCAGCGACCCCGGTCGAGGCGAGAGACACTCATTGACGTCAAGAATGCGCTCCCCCTGTTTGTGTCGGGCATCGTACACGATCAGCTCTCCACCCCAATCCGGATGCCATTCTTCGTGCACATAGGTGGCAAGCGCAATCCGACGAAGCGCCCGATACGGCTGACGGTCGCGGGAATAGGCTTCATCCGTGTCGTCATGCGTCGACAAGCAATCTCCGGCACCATAGGAATAAAAGCTGAAGCTCAGATGTCGCTGCTTGATATTGGAAAAGGATTCGATGTAGTCGGCGATACAGGGCAGGGTCAGCTTGTCGAGGAACACCTTCGCTTCGGCAGACGCCATTTCCGCCTTGAGCCAGTTGCCGCAGTCCGGAAAGGCCGCGTTGACCTCGGGCATTTCGCTCAGCGATTTCCATTTCGAGCTCGACATCGCTTCCCGAAACAGTTTTCGCTCGTCGGGAGTCCAAAAGTCCTCGAGCACGAGGATGGGATCCTTCTGAAAGGAAAACTTCTTCGGGCTGAATTCAGCGTAGCGAATTCTCATGGGCCACAACGCCTTCAAGTCAGTAGGCCACATAGGACGAGACCTTGTCAATCTGACCCGGCCTCGCTCTCCGCCTCGAAACCTTTCTAACCGATTGTTTTTGCGAATTTTCCTTTCCGCTTCGGCAGGACAGCCGTGCCGCGAAGCTATACTAGAGGAGAGATGGCCGCCTTCCCTGATGCCTGCAGGGAGGCAGCGATCAGTCGACGGCGTACCCAAACGGAGAGCCCCTCGTGAGCGTCGCCTGTCCGAAATGTCACTTTCAGCAAGAGGACGGCGAGGAATGTCTGCGCTGCGGCATCATCTTCCGGAAATACAAGCCGCTTACTCATCCTTCGACCAACGCTGACTCTTCCACCTCGAGCCCGTCGGAACCTTCCGCCCCGCAGGAGTCTTTCCGGCTCCAGGACGACCAGGCCGAGGAGACACAGACGCCAGATCAGGAGGAGCCTTGGGAGGAGGAGCTGCTCGAAAGCCCCAGACCACGGCGTGGATTCGGCTGGCTCAGATTCGGGTTCCGTCTCTTCCCCTGGCTGTCACTCGCCGCGATGATCGGCGTGTTCTATCTGATCCTGCAGGAAGCCCCCCCGCTGAAGATCCAGATGGACCCGCAGGCCCTGGCCAGGGTCGATCGCAAAATGCAGGAGCTTCAGGTCGCCGCGCAAACGGGCCAACCCTATACGCTGAACCTCGATGAGGCGGAGTTGAACGCCTGGCTGCAGGCCAACCTCGCCCAGAGCCAGGGACGCTCACCGCAGCAGGTCTCGGGAATGATGCCGCCGACGCACGCCCCGGTGGACGATCCCAGGTTTCAGGAGACGCAGGATGCGATGAAGGATCTGCGGGTCAACCTGGTGGGTGACAGCGTCCGGGCCTATGCCGTCTTCAGGGTCTATGGTCAGGACGTGTCGTTGATGCTGGAGGGCCAGGTGTTTGCGGAAAACGGCTATCTTCGCTTCAAACCGGCCGAGGTCAAGATCGGCTCTCTCCCCATTCCCCAGGCGACGCTCGACCGCGTCGCTCAGCGCCTCTTCGATTCCCCGGAGTCTCGCGACTCCTTCCAGCTCAGCCCGCACATTAGCAGCGTGGACATCCGCAGGGGCCGGTTGTTCGTCGCGTTCCGGTAACAGTCAGGCCCGATCTTCAGAGAAGCGAGCGCACCCAAGTCCGGGCGGTCACTTACTTCTCGTAGTCGGTCATGGGCGGGCAGGTGCAGATGAAGTGCCGGTCCCCGTAGGCCTCGTCGATGCGACCGACGGCCGGCCAAAACTTCCGCTCGCGAACCCAGGGAGCGGGAAAGGCCGCCTGCTCGCGCGTGTAGGGACGCGACCAGTCCGAAACGGTGACCGCCTCCACGGTGTGCGGGGCCTGCTTGAGGACATTGTGATCCCGTGGCAGCCGGCCGTCGATGATGTCCTGGATCTCGCCGCGAATCGCAATCATCGCGTCACAGAACCGATCCAGCTCCGCCTTGCTCTCGCTTTCCGTCGGCTCGATCATCAACGTGCCGGGTACGGGAAAGGACATGGTCGGCGCATGAAAGCCGAAATCCATCAGTCGCTTGGCGACATCGACGACCTCGACGCCCGCGGAGTCCTTGAACGGCCGGACATCGACGATGAACTCGTGCGCCACGAGCCCGTTCTTTCCCGTGTACAGGATGGGAAAATGCTTTTCCAGCCGCTTCGCCATGTAGTTGGCGTTGAGCATCGCGACCTGGGTCGCCTTGGTCAGACCGCGGGCCCCCATCAGGGCGATGTAGACCCAGGAGATGACCAGAATGCTGGTACTTCCATAGGGCGCGGCCGCGATCGGACCGATCGCTTCCTGGCCTCCGACGCGCCGGAGCGGGTGCCCGGGCAGGAAGGGAGCCAGGTGCGCCGCGACGCCGATGGGGCCGACCCCCGGTCCGCCTCCGCCATGCGGGATGCAAAAGGTCTTGTGGAGATTCAGGTGACAGACGTCGGCGCCGATGTCTCCCGGCCGGCAGAGGCCCACCTGCGCATTCATGTTGGCGCCGTCCATGTAGACCTGGCCGCCGTGCTGGTGCACGATCTCGCATATGCGACGGACGCGCGCCTCGAACACGCCGTGGGTGGAGGGGTAGGTGATCATCAGCGCGGCGAGATTGGCCCCGTGCTCCTTCGTCTTCGCCTCCAGGTCGGCCAAGTCCACGTTGCCTTGGGCGTCGCAGGCCACCGTCACGACACGCAGCCCGGCCATGACCGCGCTCGCCGGATTGGTGCCGTGCGCAGAGACCGGGATCAAGCAGATGTTGCGGCGGTCTTCCCCGCGCTGCCGGTGGTACGCGCGGATGACGAGAAGCCCCGCGTATTCTCCCTGGGACCCCGCATTCGGCTGCAGCGAGACTGCGGCGAATCCGGTGATCTCAGACAGCCAGCGCTCGAGCTGATCGCAGAGCGCCTGGTAGCCGGCCGTCTGCTCGACAGGCGCGAAAGGATGGATCCGGCTGAAGCCTTTCCAGGTGACGGGAATCATTTCCACACTGGCATTGAGCTTCATGGTGCAGGACCCAAGTGGGATCATGCTGTGCACCAGGGACAGATCCCGGGACTGGAGCCGATACATATACCGAAGCATCTCGTGCTCGGAGTGGTACCGATGGAACACCTCGTGCGTCAGATATTTCGACGTCCGCTGCAGCTCCTGGGGAAAGGTCAGGGTCACATTCCCGGCGAGGTTCTCGACGCTGATTCCGACGTCTCGCTTCCCTGAGAAGACTTCCCAGAGAGTCGTGACCTCGCTCGCGGTCGCGACCTCGTCCAGGGAGACGCCGATCCATCCATCGTCGTACGCCCGCAGATTGATGCCGCGATCCCGCGCCGCCGCCACCACGCTCTCGGCGGAGCCGCGGGGGGGCTGCACCCTCAGGGTGTCGAAGAAGGCGCCTTCCGTCATCCGGCATCCGAGGCGTCGGAGCCCCTCCGCCAGGACGACGGTGAATCCATGGACCCGCTCCGCGATGCGTCGCAATCCGTCCGGGCCGTGGTAGACGGCGTACATACCCGCCATGACCGCGAGCAGGACCTGCGCCGTGCAGATGTTGCTCGTCGCCTTCTCCCGTCGGATGTGCTGCTCTCGGGTCTGGAGGGCCAAGCGGAAGGCCGGCTTCCCCGTCGCGTCCCGGGCCACCCCCACGATCCGGCCCGGCATTTGACGCTTGTGTTCTTCCTTGGTCGCGATAAAGGCGGCATGCGGCCCGCCGAATCCCAAGGGCACGCCGAAGCGCTGGCTGGATCCGATCGCGATATCCGCCCCGAACTCGCCCGGCGGCCGGAGCAGCGTCAGCGCCAGCAGGTCCGTCGCCATCACGACCAGACAGCCTGCCGCATGGGCGCGCTCGATCACGGCCGCTTCATTCCGGACCGTGCCATGGGTCGTCGGGTATTGCAGCAGCAGGCCGAACGCGTTCAGGTTCGAAAAGTCGGCCTTCTCCGCAGATCCCACCTGCAAACGAACTCCGATGGGCTCCGCGCGGGTCTGCAGCACGGCAATGGTTTGGGGGTGACAGGCCTCGTCGACGAAAAAGGTCGTCCGCTCCTCAGCGGACGCGGCGTGCCGGTGCGCGATCGCGTAGCACATGTGCATCGCCTCCGCCGCGGCCGTCGCCTCGTCCAAGAGGGACGCGTTGGAGACCGGAAGGCCGGTCAGGTCCGCCACCATCGTCTGGAAATTGAGCAGGGCCTCCAGCCGCCCCTGCGCGATCTCGGCCTGATAGGGGGTGTACTGGGTGTACCACCCCGGATGCTCCAGGATATTGCGCTGGATCACGGGCGGCGTGATGCAATCGTAGTAACCCATGCCGATGAAGGATCGGCACACCTGGTTGCGATCATGAAGGGCGCGCAGCTCCGCCAGCGCTTCGAACTCGCCGCGTACCTCACCCAGCTTCAGGGGCGATCGGAGACGGATATCCTCGGGGACCGCCGCATCCGCGAGGGCCTCCAGGGACTGCAAGCCCAGCGTGGCCAGCATCTCCTGGATATCGGGGTCGGTGAGCCCGATGTGCCGGTGGAGAAACGTATCGGGCGGACTCAGGAACTGGCGTGGATCCATGTCAGGGACTCCTCAGGGATGACTGCGGGACAGGCTGACAGCAAGATAGAATGTAGACTAAGTTACATTGTGCACCCTGGAATCATTTGACGCAAGACGCGAAAATCCCTATCTTGCCTCCCTGGCTCTGCCTGCGTCATGATGAATTCAGTGATGCGTGACCGCCTGCGCGTCCCTTTTTCTAGCATGCTGGGAATTGGATTGCCAGGCTTCTTTGAGCCTTCTGCAAGCAGAGTGAGCCACGACCGATGAAAGTGCACGACATTCTGATCGTTGGGGCGGGGCTGGCGGGGATGAGAGCGGCGGTGGCGGCCCAAACCCTGTACGGGCACCTGGACGTCGCCATTGTCAGCAAAGTCCATCCGGTCCGCAGCCATTCCGTCGCGGCCCAGGGCGGCATCTACGCGGCCCTGGGAGAAAACGATTCATGGGAAGCGCATGCCTTCGATACGACCAAGGGGGGCATCTATCTCGCGGACCAGGATGCGGTCGAGGTCATGTGCCGCGAGGCCGCCGGTGACATCCTGGAGCTCGAGCGCATGGGCGTCATCTTCAGTCGGGACGCGCGCGGGCGGATCGCGCAGCGGCCGTTCGGCGGAGCGGGGTTTCCCCGCACCTGCTACGCGGCCGATCGGACGGGTCACGCCCTCCTCCACGCCATGTACGAGCAGCTCCTCAAGCGCAGCGTCAAGGTCTACGAAGAATGGTACGTCACCTCGCTTCTGGTCGAGGACGGGGCCTGCCGGGGCGTCATCGCCTGGGACCTCCTCCGCGGCGGGCTGCAGGCGATCGGAGCGAAAGCGGTCATTCTCGCCACGGGCGGCTGCGGACGGATCTTTCTCACCAGCACGAACGCGGTCATCAACACGGGCGATGGGATGGCACTGGCCTACCGCGCGGGGGTGCCGCTCGAGGACATGGAGTTCGTCCAGTTTCACCCCACCACACTCAAGGACACCGGCATCCTGATCACCGAGGGCGCGCGGGGTGAAGGCGGCTATCTGCTCAACACGCTCGGCGAGCGCTTCATGAAAAAGTACGCGCCCGAGCAGGTGGAGCTCGCGCCGCGCTCGACCGTCTCCCTCGCGATCGGCCAGGAGATTCTCGAGGGACGCGGCGTCGATGGATGCATCCTCCTCGATCTCCGGCACCTGGGCCGTGCCCGCATCCTCGAGCGACTGCCCCAGATCCGCGAGCTCGCGCGCGAGTTCGCAGGGGTGGATCCGATCGAGTCGCCGATTCCGGTCCGTCCCGGAGCGCACTACCAGATGGGCGGGATCAAGACGACGACGTGGGGCGAGACGGAGATGCCGGGACTCTACGCGGCGGGCGAATGCGCCTGCGTCAGCGTCCACGGTGCCAATCGCCTCGGCGGAAACTCGCTCCTCGAAACCATCGTGTTCGGACGCCGTGCCGGCACGCGCGCCGGGGAGTACGTGAGCACCCTGGGGCCCAAGGCCGTCACCGACACCGCCCTGCGGGAGGAAGAGCGTCGACTTGGACGTCTTATGCGCAACGGGCCGGGCGTCCGTGCCTGGGAGATCCGGGACGAGCTCGGCAGGCTGCTCAGCGTCAACCTGGGGATCTTCAGGACCAAGGAGTCCATGCTCAAAGCGCAGGCCGAGCTGCGGCAGCTCAAGGCACAGGCCGAACGGGTCTACATCGAAGACCGCGGCAAGGTGTTCAACTCCGATCTGATCCAGGCGCTGGAGCTCGGCTCGCTGGCCGAGATCGCCGAGACGATCGTCGCCGGGGCCATCGCCCGGGAGGAGAGCCGCGGCGCCCACTATCGCGCCGACTTCCCCAAGCGGGACGACGCCAATTGGCTCAAGCACACGCTCGCCCACCGCACGTCTGACGGCCCGCGCCTGAGCCACGCCCCGGTGACCATTACACGGTTCCCACCCAAATAACCCCGCCGGTCGATTCAACCGATGTCCCCGGACCGACCACAGCAGGCCCGGCCGCCAGGCCCCAGCCGGGACGAGAGGTCCGAGGATTACAAGCCGTTCACTCTTGGTATAATGTGGCCCTATGCGTATCCTCGTGATCGAGGACGAGGCGAAGGTGGGCTCCTTCATTCGACGGGCGCTGGAGGAGGAGAGCGCGGCGGTCGATCTCTGCAGCGACGGGGAGCAGGGCATGGAATGGGCCCTGAGCGGGAGCTACGACCTCATCGTCCTCGACCTGATGCTGCCGAGCATGCCCGGCCTCGAGATTCTGAAGCGCATTCGCAAGGAGGGGCTGCAAACGCCGGTCCTGATCCTCACGGCCCGGTCGCAGGTCGACCAGAAGGTCCAGGGCTTGGACGCCGGCGCGGACGACTATTTGACCAAGCCCTTCGCGATCGAGGAGCTCCTCGCCCGCGTTCGGGTCCTCCTCCGTCGCGGGACCGGTGAAGCCAAGGGGACCCTGCAGGTGGATGACCTGGTCCTCAACCCGGCGAGCCGCGAGGTGACCCGGGGCGGTCAGCGGATCGATCTCACCTCGAAAGAGTACGCCTTGCTCGAGTACTTCATGCGGAACGCGGGCCGTGTGCTGACGCGACCCATGATCGCCGAGCACGTCTGGAACCTCGACTTCGACACCTACACCAACGTCATCGACGTGTACGTCAATTACCTGCGCAACAAGGTCGACAAGGGCCACCAGCGCAAGCTGATCCACACGGTGCGAGGGAGCGGCTATGTGCTGCGAACGGAATGAGCGGCCGCGTCTGATTGGCCGGTGCGGTGATTGAGCGGGATGGGTGTCTTCTCGACATGGTCGCTGCGCGTTCGTCTGACCCTGTGGTACGGAACCGCGCTGGCGCTGATCCTCGTGGTCTTTTCCGGCGTCCTCTACGCGGTCACCGCCAAGGGGCTTCGGGATCAGGTGGACGACGACCTCCGGGAGGCGGCGGACGCCGCGGTCCGGTCGCTGATGGAGAGCCAGATGGGGCCCATCTTCGATTTCGATGAGCTCTCCAATAAATTCCCCGAGCTGGCCGTCCTCGACAAGTTCTTCCAGATCCTCACCCCGACCGGACGCATCTTCATCGAGTCGCCGAACATCGAGACCCGGTACATTCCACCCAGCCAGCCCGCCCTGACTCACGCCCGGCGCGGAGAGGTGTGGTTCGATACGGTCCGCAATCCCGACGAGCCAGCGCTGCGGATCATCACCGTCCCCATCATCGTCAACGGAACCCTGCTCAACATCGTCCGGGTCGGACGATCTCTGAAGCCGCTCGAGGAGACGCTCGATCGCTTCCTGCTCGTCCTCCTGCTGACGCTCCCCGCCGGTCTTGTCGTCGCGCTCGTCGGCGGGTGGTTCCTGGCCGACCGCGCCTTGCGGCCCGTCGAAGGCATCACGCTGGCCGCTCAGCGCATCGCGGCGGGCGATCTGACCCAGCGCCTTCGGGTGCCCGCGACGGCCGATGAGATCGGCCGTTTGGCCGCGACATTCAACGATATGATCAGCCGCCTGGATGCCTCGTTCCGGCAGGTGCGGCAATTCGGGACCGACGCCTCCCACGAGCTGCGGACGCCCCTGACCGTCCTCAAGGGGGAGACCGAGCTGGCGCTGCGGCGCCCGCGCGGGTCGGACGAATACCGCGAAGTGCTGGAGAGCAGCCTGGAGGAAATCGACCGGATGACCCGGATCGTCGACGAGCTCTTCTTCCTGTCGCGCGCCGATCTGGGCGAGGTCAAGATGGAATCGCTGCCGGTCCGGCTCGAAACCCTGGTGGACGACATGGCCCGCCAGGCCTCGATGCTGGCCCAGGAGACGAAGGTGGAGGTCGTCCTTGGTCCCGTCACGCCCTGCACGATCCTGGGCGATGAGCTGCGCCTTCGCGAGCTGCTCCTCAATTTAATGGACAACGCGGTCAAGTACTCCAGGCCCGGGGGCAAGGTCGAGCTGGGCCTGGAGTGTAATGGGTCCGCGGCACGCCTGACCGTCAGGGACCAGGGGATCGGGGTCGAGCCGGACGCGCTCTCGCGCATCTTCGACCGCTTCTATCGCTCCGACTCGGCCCGCGCCCATGTGAAGAAGGGGACGGGGCTGGGCCTGTCCATCTGCAAATGGATTGCGGAGGTTCACCACGGCCGCATCGAGGTCCAGAGCACGGTCGGGCACGGCTCCACATTCACCGTCATTCTGCCCCTCGCCCCCGCCCTACCTTAACGGTTTCTAATTTCCGTTTAATTCCCGTTTTAAAACCGAGTGTTATCCTCCCAGCGTTGTGACGGGGACGCCCGTCCCACAGTCAAATCACCACATCGCAAGGAGGTCACTATGCGAGAGTTTACGAACCGCCAGTCAGGGTTCCTGGCGGCACTGGTCTTCTTGGGCGTCGCCGCCTTGATCGGCACCCAGACCACGATTCCGCCTGCCGTGGGATCGGTCGCGACCACCGAGCCCGCGCCGATGGAACGCCTGACCATCTCCGATTTCACCGAGGTCGCGAAGAAAGTCACGCCCGCGGTGGTCAACATCACCCGCAGGGTGGAGGCCATGCCCATGTCGAAGGAGTTTCGGGGCCCCTCCCGTGACCGACGGCAGTGGGAGGAATGGATGGAGAAATTTTTCGGTGCGCCGATCCCCCCAATGCCCCGCGGACCGGAAGCTCCGTTCGGTCCCATGGAAGGGGCCGGCTCCGGCGTGATCGTGTCGTCCGAGGGCTACATCCTCACCAACAACCACGTGGTCGAGGGAGCCACGGAGGTCACAGTGACCCTGCCCGACGAGCGCGAGTTCACGGGAAAGGTCATGGGAACCGATCCGAAGACCGACCTGGCCATCGTGAAGATTGAGGGGAAGGAACTCCCATATTTGCCGTGGGGCGACTCGGCCAAGCTGCAGGTGGGTGAGCCCGTCCTGGCTGTCGGCAATCCGTTCGGCCTTACGTCCACGGTGACGCAAGGCATCGTCTCCGCGCTGGGCCGCGGACGGATGGGCATCACGGAGTACGAGGACTTCATTCAGACCGATGCTGCGATCAACCCGGGCAATTCGGGTGGCGCCCTCGTGAACAGCAAGGGCGAGCTGATCGGTATCAATACGGCGATCTTCTCCCGGACCGGTGGCTACCAGGGCATCGGCTTCGCCGTTCCCACCAGCATGGCCAAGCCGGTCTTCGACAGTCTGCTCAAGACAGGCAAGGTTGTGCGGGGCTACCTGGGCATCGGCATTCAGGATGTCACGCAGGACCTGGCGGACGCGTTCGAGCTCGAGGAGCCCAACGGCGCGATCGTGGGAGACGTGAAGGACGGCAGCCCGGCCGACCAGGCCGGGCTCAAGCGCGGCGACGTGATTGTCGGCTACAACGGGAAGCCCGTCGAGGATCCACGCGCGCTCCAGCGCATGGTGACCAGGACCCCGGTGGGCACCGAGACCGCCATGACCGTCATCCGGGATGGCAAAAAGGTGGAGCTGGCGGTGACGGTGGGCGAGCAGCCGGGCGAGGTCCGAATCGCGCACAGCGAGCACGACCAGAAAGACCACGCGTTGACCGGCCTGGCAGTGAAGGACCTCGATCTGAAGACGGCGCGCGAGCTCGGGCTGGAGGACGCCAAGGGCGTCGTGGTGACGGGTGTCGATCCCGCGAGCGAGGCAGCACGGGCCGGGCTGATGGCGGGCGACGTGATCCGGGAGATCAATCGCAAGCCGGTCCAGTCCTTGCGCGACTTCGAGCAGCTTGCGTCGAGCTTGAGCGAGAAGAAGCGCGCGCTTCTCCTGATCAATCGGCGAGGGGCGTCGCTGTTCGTGACTGTGAAGATATAAGGCCAGACCCACGGGGGGTGGGCCTCCGGCCCAGCCCCCCGTGCCTCGTCAGTTTCCCTCACGCGTCAATCGAACACCACCGTTTTCCTGCCATACACGAGGACACGATGCTCGACGTGGAGCCGGACGGCCCGGGCGAGCACGATTTCCTCCAGGTCGCGTCCTTTCCGTACCAGATCCTCCACCGTATCCCGGTGCCCCACCTGCACGACATCCTGCTCGATGATCGGCCCCTCGTCCAACTCCTCGGTCGCGTAATGCGCCGTCGCCCCAATCAGCTTCACGCCCCGCTCGTAGGCCTGGCGATAGGGATTGGCCCCCGCGAAAGCGGGCAGAAAGCTATGGTGAATATTGATGATGGGGCACCCGGCCTGGGCGAGAAACGCCCCGCTCAGCACCTGCATGTAGCGGGCCATCACGACGACCTCGATCCCATGCTGCTTCAGGGTGTCGAGCACGCGCTGCTCCTGCTGCGGCTTCGTGTCCTTGGTCACCGGCAAATGGACGAAGGGAATCTTGTACAACTCGGCCCAGGATGCGCAGGTGTCGTGGTTCGAGATGATGACCGGTATGTCGAGCTTGAGCTCGCCTCTGCGTTGCCGCTGCAGGAGGTCGGCCAGGCAGTGGTCTTGTTTGGAGACGAGGACCGCGGCTCGGAGACGATGGGAGGTGAGGTGCACGCGGTAATGCATGCCGAAGGTCTGGGCGATGGGAGCAAAGGCTCCGGGGATCTCCTGCGGAGGGATCCGGAGACCGGCCGATTCAAACTCGGTCCGCATCAGGAAATCGCCGGTTTCCCGATCCGTATGGTGGTCGGAATCGAGAATGTTCCCGCCGGACTCGTGAATGAACCCAGCCACGCGAGCGACGATGCCCTTGCGATCCTTGCAGTGGATGAGCAGAACGACTGAATCGTGTTTCTCAGTCATGGTGGGCTGATGCGGTCGGAAGAATTGAAGGCGTTCATGAGGGGTGGCTCGAGCAAGCCATGATTACCTCACGATGTGCCCCACCAGGTCGTACGAGGAGGCGTCGGTAATCTCGACCTTGACCATTTCTCCGGGATCAGCCGTCCCGTCGTTGATGTAGACGACGCCGTCGATCTCCGGCGCCATGCCCTCATGCCGCCCTTCCAGCAGGAGCTCGGTCTCCTCGGAGACGCCGTCGACCAGCACCTCCATCGTGGACCCGACCCGAGCGCGGCTGCGCCGCAAGACGATCGACTCCTGGACGTCCATCAGCTCGGTCCGCCTTTCCTCGATCAGCTCCCGGCCGACCTTGCGCGTGAGATCCACCGCAGGGGTATCTTCCTCATCGGAATAGGGGAACACGGCGACACGCTCGAACTCCATGTCGGACAGATACCGGGCCAGCTCTGTAAAGGCAGCCTTGGTCTCACCGGGGAACCCCACGATGAAGGCGGTGCGGAAGGTGAGGTCGGGAATCCGCGCGCGCAATTTCTCGACCAGGGCGGTGATCGACGCTTTGTTCCCGAGCCGGTTCATGCGCTTCAGCACGTCGTCGTTGATGTGCTGCAGGGGCATGTCGATGTACTTGGCGATCGTGTTCTGCCCCGCGTAAAGGTCGATCAGCTCATCGGTCACTTGCTGCGGGTAGAGGTAGTAGGGGCGAATCCATTGAATCCCGGGCACGCGCACGAGCTCGCGCAGCAGGCTCACGAGCCCCGACCGCAGGCCGAGGTCCAGGCCGTAATGCATCGTGTCCTGCGAAATTAGATTGATCTCCTTGACGCCCTCCTCCGCGAGTCGCCGCGCCTCGGCCACGATGGACTGTACGGGACGACTCCGCTGCTTGCCGCGCATGATCGGGATGGCGCAGAACGCGCAGGCGCGGTTGCACCCTTCCGCGATCTTCACATAGGCGGAGTGGGTCTTGCCGAGCCGCAACCTTGGCGTCAGCTCGTCGTACAAATAGGGCGGCGGGCTCATCCAGACGCGCTGGCTCGCGCCCCGCGGCCGAAGCAGCGTCTCGCAGATCTCCGCGATCCGAGAGATGTCGCCGGTGCCGACGACCCCGTCCAGCTCGGGGAGCTCCTTGAGCAGCTCCCCCTGGTAGCGCTGCGCGAGGCAGCCGGCCGCGATGAGGGCCTTGCACCTGCCGCCTTGCTTCAGCTCGCCATACTCAATGATCGCGTTGACGGATTCCTGCTTGGCCTCCTCGATGAAGCCGCAGGTATTGATGATCACGACCTCGGCGGATTCGGGCGTCGCGGTCAGCTCGAAGCCTTCCTTCGCCAGCGAGCCCAGCATGACCTCGGAATCGACCTGGTTCTTGGAGCAGCCCAGATTGACGAAGCCGATCGTGGCTTTCTTCTTGGTCGGAAGGACGGGGATGGCCTTGGTCTTGTGCATAAGTAGGGCAGTCTACGGGACGGGTGAAAATTCTGTCAACATGACCTCCAGCTGTAAATACCGAGGGTTCCAGACGTGAAGAGCTTGATTCGTGCGGTGATTTTCCCCACAATGCCGCCATGATCCGCACGTTTCAGGGAATCAAGCCGAATGTCCCCAGGAGCGCCTTCGTCGACGAGACGGCCATCGTGATCGGCGACGTGGTCCTCGGCGAGGAGGCGAGCGTCTGGTTCAAATCGGTCGTCCGGGGCGACGTCCACTACATCCGCATCGGACATCGAACCAATATTCAGGACCTCTGTGTGTTGCACGTCACCCACGACACCCATCCGCTCGTCATCGGCGACGACGTGACCGTGGGACACCAGGTGGTGTTGCACGGCTGCACGATCAGGGACCGGGTGCTCGTCGGCATGGGAGCGATCATCATGGACGGCGCCGAGATCGGGGAGGACTGCATCGTCGGCGCCGGCGCGCTCGTGACCGAGGGCACGACCGTCCCGCCGAAGAGCCTCATCCTCGGGTCACCGGCCAAGGTCAAGCGACCCGTCACGGAGAAGGAGCTCGCCTGGATACGGGAGTCCGCGCAGAACTACGTCGACTACGCCCGCCAGTACATGGACGACGACGGCCGCCCCGTTCGCGGTTTCGAAGTGTAAGCCCGATCTCGAACAAATGGGAGCCTGAGCCCACGCAGTAGCTGCGCCATCTTATGGCGCCCCCGGAGCGATCCTTTCGGGCAAGCAACGTCCGCGGCGGGTGACGAACGGCATCCGCTCGGGCTGGCCCATGTTTATGCGTTCAAGAGAGGCCGCAACTGACGGGCAGTGGTTGGCCGCGGCTCCTCGTAGGAAGAGGGAGGATCGTCGCCGCGGCACCGGGTCCGGCTCGGCAGCAGGCAGTTGCCCGCCATGGCCCCGGCCCTCGCGGACGCCGTCCCACCCGCCGCTCCGCGACCTAGCCGATTCTAATAAAGCAAATCGGATCGCCGACGATCGCCGTCGGGTAGTCTTCTTCCTCGACCACGCAGCGCAGGCCACGGCGTGCGCACCAGTCGGTGATCCATGGAATCTCCTCGACCGAGGTCGTGACGAGCCCGGGGCGGTTCAGCTTGCTCAGACAGGCCGAGGCGAGTCGCTGTACTTTCTTGCGCTCGGCCTCGAAGCGGCGTGGATTGAACTTCACCGGATCGGCGCGGCCGTAAGAGAGGGCGGACAGCTCGGGAAAGCGCTCGGGATCGTTAAGGACGCTCACGATCCAGAGGTGATCGAATCGACCCCGTACGGACGCCGCTTCTTGTTTGAGAAACCGCACCGACAGACGCTCGCAAGCCCTGTTCAGAATGTCCACCTCCCCCCGGCGGAGATTGCAGGGAACGACCTGCCGGCCGAGCTCCATCACCTCCATCGCGAGGATCGGTATCTCCGCCACTCCAGCCCCGACATAAAGACTCTTCCCGCCCGCGGCGAGCCGCGTCCGCAGCACCTCGGCCAGCTTGATCCCAAGCTTCCGGCAGGGCTCACGCCGATCACGCCAGAACGCCTGACCACCGACGTCACAATAGATGGGGCCGAG
>JBFGRM010000014.1:0-21520 GCA_041563675.1 Nitrospiraceae bacterium
ACCGGCGAGTGACGCGCGGCTCGACGATGTCTTCCAAGGATCTTGTTCTAGGCTCCACCCTTCTGGCACACTGCAGCCCTTGCCCGAGTCATGGAGGAGCTCATGGACACCAGCCAGCGATGGCAGTTGGATATAGGCGCGCGTCCCATCGGGGACGGCGTGGAGTTTCGAGTCTGGGCGCCACGCGCGGACTCGGTAACCGTCCGCGTGGTCGGACGGGAAAACAAACCGTTTCGAATGGAGCGGCGAGAGCGCGGGTACTTCGAGATCGAGGTTCCGGGCATCACCGTGGGCGCGCGATACACCTACAGCCTGGACGGCGACAAGGACCGTCCGGACCCGGCGTCGCGATTTCAACCCGACGGCGTGCACAAGCCCTCACAAATCGTCGACCCCGATGCCTTTCCCTGGACCGATCAGCAGTGGCGCGGCCTGCCCCAGCGCGAATTGATCATCTACGAGCTGCACGCGGGCACGTTCACCAAGGAGGGAACCTTTCCGGCCATCATCCCGTTGCTCGATTACCTCAAGAACGACGTCGGCATCACGGCCGTTGAGTTGATGCCGGTCGCACAATGTCCGGGCGCGCGCAACTGGGGCTATGACGGCGTCTACTTGTATGCCGTCCAGTCGAACTACGGAGGCCCGGACGGCCTGAAGCAACTGGTGGATGCCTGTCACGCCAAGGGGCTGGCCGTGATCATGGACGTCGTCTACAACCACCTCGGGCCAGAAGGCAATTACCTCGGTGACTTCGGTCCGTATTTCACGGATAAGTACCGGACGCCGTGGGGGTCGGCTATCAATTACGACTCCGCGGACAGCGACGAGGTCCGCCACTACATCATCAACAACGCCGTGTATTGGATCTCCGAATACCACGTCGACGCGCTCCGCCTCGATGCGATCCACGGCATCTTTGATTTCAGTGCCTACCACATTCTTCGGGAGCTCAACGACGCCGTGCATGCGGAGGCCGCCCGATTGGGTCGGACGGTGTCGGTGATCGCGGAAAGCGACCTGAACGACGTCCGCGTGATCACCTCACCGGAGCTCGGCGGCTACGGCCTGGACGGGCAGTGGAACGACGACTTTCACCATGCAATTCACAGCCTAGCGACCGGCGAGACCGATGGGTACTACGCCGACTTCGGAGGGCTCGAGCATCTCGCCACCGCCCTCCGCGACGGGTTCGTGGTCGGCGGTCGCTATTCGAGCTATCGAAAGCGTCGCCACGGCAACGCCTCGCGCCACTGCGCACCAACCAAGTTCGTGGTCTTCGCCCAGAACCACGACCAGATCGGGAACCGCGCGAATGGGGAGCGCATCGGCGCGCTCGTCCCCCCATCCCTCCACAGCATCGCGGCGACGGTCCTGTTGGCCCCGAATGTGCCCCTGCTGTTCATGGGCGAGGAGTATGGAGAGACGGCGCCGTTTCAATACTTCGTCGATCACGGCGATCCCGGCCTCATCGAGGCGGTGCGTAAGGGACGCCGAGAAGAGTTCGCCCACTTTGGCTGGAAGGGGGACATCCCGGACCCGGCTGATCCGCAGACGTTCGAGCGATCGAGGGTCCACCCCAAAACGCCGAGTGATCCCAAGCAGCACGCGCTGCTGCGCTGGACGAAGGCAATGATCGATCTTCGAAAAAACATCGCCGCTCTCGGGGGCGCGGACTCGGATCGATTCGGGCACCAGGTGTATGCGCACGGAGGACAGCAGGTGCTGGTCATGCACCGCTGGGCCGATCGCGGGCCGTCCGCGCTCGTGATCCTCGGGTACAACAAGGCCCCGGCGACGCTCACGCTCCACGAGCCAGTCGGTGAGTGGCATCTCAAGCTGGACAAGAACATGACCGACGTCGACGGCTCCGGTCGTCAGGTCGCGCCAGCACGGCTTGCGATTGCCCGCGGGGGCACGACCCTTGATCTCACCCCCTATGCCGCGGCCGTCTATCTCATTCCCGCACAAGATTGATTGCTCGGAGGCTCACGTTCGTAACGACATGAAATCCTTTGTGATGAATTCTGGAGGTGTGCTATGGAGAAGTATTTGACCCCGCAGATGATTGAAAAAGTCTTGCTGTGGATCACAACGGCCGGGCTGCGCATACTCGTGATCGTGGTCGGCCTGGTCATCATCCTTTTTGTCGTCAAGAAGGCGACGGTGCGCTTTAGCAAATTGCTGCAGGGAACCCTGCCGACACCGGCTCAGACCAAGCGGGCCGATACGCTGACCCACGTCGTGCGCGACGTGGCACGCGTCGTGGTCTTTGCAATCGGCGCGTTGCTCATTCTGTCCGAGCTGGGCATACATCTCGGACCCCTTCTCGCCGCGGCGGGCATCGGGGGCCTCGCGATCGGCTTCGGCGCCCAGAGTCTCGTGCGCGACGTGATTACTGGGTTCTTTATCCTGCTCGAGGATCAAATCAGAGTCGGGGACGTCGTGGAGATCGCCGGGGTCGGCGGGTTCGTCGAGGAGGTGCGGATGCGCACGATCAGGATGCGGGACCTCTCCGGTAATTTTCACGTCGTGCCCAACGGCACCATCGACAAGGTCAAAAACTACACCTACAAATTCTCGTATTACCTTTTTGATATCGGCGTCGCCTACCGGGAAGACGTCGACGAGGTGATGGGCGTGCTGAAGGAAGTGGCCGACGAGCTGCGTGCCGATCCGAACTTCGGCCCGGACATCCTGGATTCCCTGGAAATGCTGGGTGTGGACCAGTTCGCCAACTCAGCGGTGATTATCAAGTGCCGGATCAAGACGCAGCCGATCAAGCAATGGCGGATCGGCCGCGAGATGAACCGCCGGATCAAGAAAACGTTCGATGCGCGGGGCATCGAAATTCCGTTCCCTCACCAGACGATTTACTGGGGCGAGCCAAAAGAAGGCACGCCGCCGCCGCTCTACTTGACGCAGTTGGCGGAACACGGGCAGCGAAGCTCCTAGTCGACAGGGGGGCCCCGCCGGCAACGCACCTGATGCCCCCCTGTCCACACATCGCGACATCGCGTCACGAGCTCTTGCCGGCGGGCGGCTGCCCTTTCTTCTTGAAGGGTTCCTTCACGACCACTTTGATCCCGGCGATCGTCCCGGTCACGGCCTTGCGAACCTGCTCGCCCGCGGAGGCGCTGATCTCGCCAGCCGCTTTGATCGCCCCGGTCGCCGCCGCCGATGCGGCTTCGGCGGCGTCCACGCCGACTTCCTTCGCGGCCGTGATCGTGCCCTCGACGGCCTTCTTGGCCGTGCTCGCGACATCGCCGCCGGTTTCTGACGCGGCTTTGACCATGGCCCCGACGCTGGCGCTGACAGCCTCGATCGCGTTGGTGCCGACCTCTTTCGTGCCTTGAAACACCCCCACCATGACCGCCTTGGCGGTCGACCCGATTTCGGTCCCGATCGCGTTGGCGCTCTTCACGACAGCCGTCGTCGCGGTCGAGGCGGCCTCGGCGACAGTCACGCCCACCTCCTTGCTGGCCACGATCGAGCCTTCCACGGCGCCCTTGACCGTGGCAGCGATGTCTCCGCCGACCTCGGCCGTGCCCTTGATCAAGGCGCTCGCGCTGCTGTGGATGGTATCGACCGCGCTGACACCGACCTCTTTGGTCCCGCGCAAGGTTCCAAGGATGGCACCTTTTGCGGCGGATCCCAACTCGGTGCCCACCTCGCCCACGCCTTTGATCACACCCGTGACGGTGTCCACGACCAGCCCCGTCATTTCCGTCCCAACGGCCCTCGTTCCCTTGAGCGTCTTGACCAGCGTCCCGCTGACGGCCTCCACGATGGCACCGGCCACGTCTCCAACTCCCTTCACCGCCTCAACCACGTTCTCCTTCGCAGCCTTGACGATGTTCTTTTTCTCCTGCTCGGGAATGCCTCCTTGCTGCTGGTTCATGCCGTCCTCCTTTCGTGAAAGATGACATTCACGATCTGTCTTCCACCCGGAATTCTACTTCGTCCAGCCTGAACTGTTCCACCGGGATCGTCACCTAATCGCGAGAGTCCAGAGGATTGCGGCCTGACCCGGCGGGGGTGCGGCGACGGGATGTTGTCGCCGTTACCACTCATATAAGACGCGGAGCAATCACCCGCCGAGTAGAGCAGAGGTGGCAGCGCCCGTTTTGGTGTGGTCGGGGCCCGACAGACAACAATTGAAATGATGGATCAGCCACCAGCTCTGTGATACAAAGCACCAGAAACAAGGAGGAAGGCGAGCGATTATGTCGGCCGGCCCTGCACAGCAGCATCCACCCAGTGAGCCGACGGCTCAACCCGGGCGGCGGCAGGATTACGAGCTGGCAGCGCGCATCGCCCGCGTGGCCATCGTCGTCGGAGCCGGGTATCTCGTCTTCAGTGTCTTCAGTCCCTTTCTCTCCGCGATCGCATGGGCAGCTATTCTTTCCTACGCGCTCTATCCCGTTTATCGCCGCCTCGTGCAGGCCACTCGTGGGCGAACCTCGGTGAGCGCGTTGGTGATGTGTTTGGCCGTCACGCTCGGGATCATCCTCCCGCTGTTCTACATCTCATTTTTCATCGCCGAGGATCTGACCAGAACTTTCCGCGTGGTGGCCAGCCAGGTCAAGACGGGGGAAGGCATGTTTCGCGACGGTTGGCAGGACTATCCGATCGTGGCCTCCGTCGTGGCGCGGTTTCAGGAATTGGAGCGGGCCACGGGCACCGACATCCGCGCCGCCATCGCCCAAAACCTGACCCAGCTCGGGCGCGACCTCGTCCTGCAATTAAGCAACGTCGCGAAGAACATGCTCCTGGCGATCGTGCAGCTTGGGATCACCCTCATCTGCTGCTTCTATCTGTTTCGCGACGGCGAGGCGCTGGTGGACTGGGTGAGAGAGAACGTGCCCCTCCCGTTCAAGCGCGATCACGTGGTCGTGCAGCGGTTCGGGGAGGTCGTCAAGGGGTCCATCTGGGGAAACACACTGGTCGCCGTCCTTGAAGGCGTGATCGGCGGCATCGGGTTCTGGCTGACGGGTCTCCCCTCGCCGGTCCTGTGGGGAGCGGTCATGGGTTTTCTCGCCTACCTGCCTGTGGTGGGCGCCTCCCTCGTCTGGGCACCGGCGGCCGCGTACTTGCTGTCACAGGCGGCCTACGGCAAAGTGCTGGCGCTCTGCGTCATCGGACTCTTGATCGGGGTCATAGAGTACTTCGTCCGACCCATCTGCGTCGGGCGCGCGTCGAAGATCCACACACTGTTGGTCTTTTTCAGCGTGCTCGGCGGCATTAAGTTGTTCGGGCTGCTCGGCATCATCGCCGGGCCGCTGGTGGTGGCGGTCGGGATTGCCGTCCTGGAGAGCTACAACCTGGACAAAGGCGCACCCCTGGCAGCAACTCCGGCGCACCCGACGCCTACGGGCCCACCATGACAGCCGCATCACTCCGTCGACGTGCCTGGAAAGTGCTTCGGCACTCCGTTCTCGGCTACTTCGCCGACGATGGGATCTTTCTCGCCTCGGGGCTCGCCTTTGATCTCCTGCTTTGCATGGTCCCCCTGATGCTGATCATCGTGTCGGTCCTCGGATACGCGTTTCCTGACACGGAGAAGGCCATGGCCCAGCTCGCGAGCGTGCTCGACGTGTTGGCCCCCGAATCGCAGAAAGTCGTCATGGACAACGCCGAAACGATCGTGGCCAACCGCGGCTTTCTCGGCTTCTTGGGATTTGTGCTGTTCTTCGCGTTCGGGAGCCTGGTCTTCGGCTCGGCGCGCCTGGTGCTCAACCGGGTCTTTCGCGTGGAGCAGAGGCGTGGTTATCTCGAAGGCAAGGGGGTGGACTTCTTGGTGATGCTGGCCACAGGGTTGCTCTTGATGCTGGCCATCGCCACCTCGTGGCTGCTCTCGTTGGTTCGAAGCCTCACCACGGCTCTTCCTGATCTCGACCACACGCTGCGCCCAGGATTTCAGGTGCTGGGAGACCTGTCCGGTTTCATGTTTACCTTCCTCCTCTTCTATCTGCTCTACCGGTATTTACCCGCTCGCACCCTTACGTCGGTGTCGCTGGTGGTCGCATCGTTGACATCCGCTAGTCTGTTTCACGTGTCGAAATGGGGCGTCGGGCTCTACGCCCAATTCGCGCAGAGCTACGCGCCCGTCTACGGCGCCCTCGGCGGCCTCATGTTCTTCTTCTTGTGGCTCTACTACGCCTGCACGGTCTTCATTTTAGGGGCGGAGGTCGGCCGGGCCTATGACGAGGCCACCCACGTCACGGATGCTGCGGGGTCGGCGTGACAGGGACGAGCAGGAGGAGGGTGTCGTTCTCTTTCAGTCGCCCGTCCTCGCGGAACTCCCACAGCGAAATGACGGTGCCCTCGCGATAGACACGCAGCAGGACCTCGGGGAAAAGATCCGCTGCGCGCTTGCCGGCCTCCTCCGGCCCGACGACGCGTTCCACGAGGTTGACGCGTCCGCCCGATGTCAGGAGATCCTCGAAATAGTCCACGCAGTGGCTTTGATCCACCGCGCCCGCCACGAGAAAGCCCCCGAAGCTCGCCGGGGCGACAATCGCGTTCGCACCCCCCTGGCGGAACAGCTTCACGTTCTCTTCTTCATTGGCGCTCACGATGATCCGCAGGGCGGGGTTGAGATGGCGAGCGGTCAAGAGAATGAGGGCGTTCGTGTCGTCGCGACCCGCCGAGGCGACCAAGGCTTTCGCCTTGTCCAGGACCGTATCTTTGAGCACGGCTTCCTTGGAGGCGTCGCCGCGAATCGCCACGACGCCTTCTTGAATGGCCCGCTTGACGCGGTCCTCGCTCAACTCGACCACGAGGATCTTTTGCGGATCCTTGCCCTTCGCCAACATCTCCTTCACGGCGGAGAGACCCGTGCGGCCCAGGCCGCAAACAATGACGTGGTCTGCCAGCTGACTCTGCAGCGTAGCCATGCGATATTCCTCCACGTAGCGACGCACGGCCAGTTGATACGCCGTGCCCAAGAAGATGAACCAGATGAAGAAGCGCGCGGGGGTGAGGAAAAAGGCGTCAATGAGTCGCGCGCGGGTGGTCACCGGCACAATGTCCCCGTACCCCACCGTCGTGATCGTCACCATGGTGAAGTAGAGGACGTCGGCGGTGGAGATATGCCCGTCGGCGTTGTCTCGGAGACCCTCGCGATCACTCAAAAGGACCAGAAAGACCAGGAGAAGGATGCCCACGAGCATCCCCGCCCGAAAGAGGACGGTCCGGCCCGGCCTCAGCTCCTGCGGAGTGAACAGGATTGGTTTGGCGTGACGCTTAAGGGGATTTCGGATCACGGCTCTTGACCGCGCCAACCTAACAAGGACGGACCGTCAAGTCAAAACCGTGGACCAGTTACGCCTGCCAAGGACGAAACTCGCGGTCTTCTCCCTGTCGCCTGAAAGCGGATTCGAGCCCACAACTGATTGCGCTTTCATGGTTGACTAACTGGTCAGTTGTGACGTAGTATTCACGCTCACCTGAAGGCCCACGACGATGTGGCCTTCTTCATGGGCGCAATTCTCACGTAAGGGCCGGGTTAGGAAGGAGGGATTCGAGCATGGAAGACGAGGCGAAGTTGTTGATTATAGGTGGGTTGGCATTTGCCACCGGCTTGCTGGTGGGGGTAGGGGCAGGCCTCCTGATCGCACCGCAATCGGGCGCTCGGACGAGGCGGCAGATCACGAATTTCGTCGAGGATCTCAAAGAGGACGCGACCCATATGGCCGAAGATGCGAAGGACGTGATGGAAGGCGCCCTCGGAGGCGTGGTCGAGCGGGGAAAACGGTTCGTGAAATAGGCGCGATACGGTCCTGATTCGGTCGCGAGACGACGCGGCCTCGATCGGCAGAGGGAGTGAACCACAGAGGCGGGCGGTACACCATGTCCGGCAAGGAGCAGAGGATGCTACAGACCGCGCCTTCGAGGGTTGAACGACGCAAGGAGAAAACCAGGAAGGCCTTGCTTACGGTCGCGCTGGAGTTGTTTCAGGAGAAGGGGATCTACTGGACGAAAATCGAGGACATCACCGAACGGGCCGACATTGGAAAGGGCACCTTCTACCAGTACTTCCAAACGAAGGAAGAGTTGCTGGAGGTGCTGCTGCAGCAGGGATTGAATGAGCTGTTCACTTGCATCGAGGACGCGGTACGCGACAGCGCCCCGGGGTCTCGCCTGTTGACCCGCATCATCCAGGCAAAGATTGACTTCCACCTGCAGCACAAGGAATACTTATTGCTGTTCCACCAAGTTCGAGGTCTGCTGCAGTTCAGGATCGATTCGATGCGCAACCTCCGGCGGGTCTACGAGGCGTATCTGGACCGACTGGGGGCACTCATTGCCCCGGCGCTCCCCCAGGACAACGGCGCGGGCATCACGGCGCGCGAATTTTCGCTGGCGCTGTCGGCATTCACGCTCGGGCTGCTCACCCATTACATGCTCTTCGACGGGAACGGGGAATGGCCCAAGAATCGCACGCAGATTCAGTCCCAGCTCGAACGCAGTCTCCGGGCGATCATGTGAAGGGACTTCCTCATGCTAGTTGAGCGCAGAAAACGACAAAAGGTTCTGGCGATGATTCTGGCGGGCGGCAAGGGGGAGCGATTGATGCCGCTCACCGAGCTCCGAAGCAAACCGGCGGTGCCGTTCGGCGGCAAATATCGAATCGTGGATTTCGTGCTGAGCAATTTCCTGAATTCCGGCATCAAGGCAATGTACGTGCTCGTGCAATATCGGTCGCAGTCGCTGATCGAGCATCTGCGACGCGCGTGGCGGGTCGGCGCGCGGATCAAGCAGGACTTCATCACCGTCGTCCCCCCCCAGATGAAGGCGCGCGGCGGCTGGTACGAAGGCAACGCCGACGCGGTGTACCAAAACCTCAACCTGATCCGCGACTTCGGGCCGGATCTCGTGGCCGTGTTCGGAGCGGACCATATCTATCGGATGGACATCGATCAGATGGTGCGTTCCCACGCGGCCAACCGGGCCGACGTGACGGTCGCCGCGCTCCCCGTCCCGCTCCATGCGGCCAAGGGTTTTGGCATCATCGAGGCCGATGGAAACGATCGCATTATCGGCTTCGAGGAGAAGCCCAAACAGCCCAAGCCCATGCCGAGCGATCCGGAGCACGCATACTCCTCCATGGGGAATTACCTGTTTGAGACGGAGATCCTGCTGAAGATCCTCGAGCAGGATGCGGCGCGACCCGGATCGCATGACTTTGGACGTGACATCATCCCGCGCCTGATCGGCGCCCATCGCGTCTACGCCTACAACTTCCGGGCCAACGACATCCCGGGTGTCCATGCCTACGAGGAGGCGGGATACTGGCGTGACGTGGGCACGCTCGAAAGCTATTGGCAGGCCCACATGGACATTCTCGGAGAGTCGCCCATCTTTGATCTCCGCAACAAGGAATGGCCCATCTTGACCGACGCGTACGACGGACCCAGCGCGAGCTATGTCCGTTGCCAGATCGATGACACCATGATCGGGCAGGGGAGCCAGGTTCTCGAGGCGGACATTCGCCGCTCCGTGCTCGGTCGCAATGTGCGGATCCTCCACGGCGCGAAGATCGAGGAGTGCGTGATCGGCGACGGCTCCATTATCGGCTCCAAGGCGCGGCTCCGGCGCGTCGTGGCGGACCGATTCAACGTGATTCCGGCCGGGCGGGAAATCGGTTATGATCACGCGGCCGACCGGAAGCACTATCACGTGACGAAATCCGGGTTGGTGGTTCTGCCGCGCGGTCGCTCAATCGGAGACCGTGCCGTGGGCTCGGCTCAGTAGACGGAACGGACACCGCCGATGGAGACCTGGCCTCAGCCCCGCATCCCTATCTCGACCTACCGGTTGCAGTTCAACCGCAGCTTCACCTTCAGTGACGCCAGGCAGGTCATCCCCTACCTGCACACTCTTGGCATCTCGGATTGCTACGCCTCCCCGTATCTGAAAGCCACACCGGGCAGCACCCACGGATACGACGTGGTGGATCCCACGCAGCTCAACCCGGAAGTCGGCTCGGAGGCGGAGTATCGGCAGATGGTCGAAGAGCTGCATCGGTTCGGGATGGGACAGATTCTGGACGTGGTGCCCAACCACATGGGAATCGACAAGCAGATCAATCCCTGGTGGCTGGATGTGCTCGAGAACGGCCCGAGCTCGCCTTACGCAGGCTTCTTTGACATCGACTGGCGGCCCATCAAACGGGAGCTGGAAGACAAGGTGTTGCTCCCGATTCTCGGCGATCTGTACGGGAAGGTCCTCGAGAACCAGGAGATCACCCTTGTCTACGAGAACGGCAGTTTCTTCCTTCGATACTATGAGCATCGGCTGCCCGTGGATCCCAAGCCGTCCGCGATGGTGCTCTCCTACCGACTGGGAGACGTGGTCGAGCAGATAGGGGTCGACGACCCGCGATTGCACGAGCTGCAAAGCATCATCACGGCGCTCCAGCACCTGCCCTCACGCCGAGAGCGGGATCCCGCGCTGATCCAGGAACGCCGGCGGGAGAAGGAAGTGATCAAGCGCCGCCTGGCCGCGGTCGTGAACGACAGCCCGATACTCAAGCAGTTCATTGAGGACAATGTCCGGTTGTTCAACGGCGCGAAGGGGAATCCGGTGAGCTTCGATCTCCTCGACGAGCTGGTCAACGACCAGGCGTACCGTTTGGCCTATTGGCGGGTGGCTTCGGAAGAGATCAATTTCCGGAGATTTTTTGATATCAACGAGCTGGCGGCGATCCGCATGGAAGACCCCGAGGTCTTCCGCCAGTCGCACGCCCTGATCTTTCAACTGCTCAAGGAGGGAGCGGTTACGGGACTGCGCATCGACCACGTCGACGGCCTGAACGATCCCGGGATCTACCTCCGGCACCTCCAGGCCTGGGCGCAGAAGGAACTGTCGCCCCGGGCCTCGGCCACGACCGATTCCCGCCGACCTTTGTATGTCGTCGTCGAGAAGATTTTGGGAACCGATGAGGAGCTACCCGAGGGCTGGCCGGTCTTCGGTACCACGGGCTACGATTTCCTTAATATCCTGAACGGGCTGTTCGTGGACACCGCCTCGGAGCGGGCCATGGACGACATCTATACGCGGTTCATCCATGATCGAATATCGCTGGAGGACCTGTCCTACGAGGCCAAAAAGCTCATCATGCGGTCCACCATGGCGAGCGAGATCAACGCCCTCGGGCACCAGTTGAATCGCCTGTCGGAACGGGATCGCTGGTCCCGGGACTTCACGCTTTATAGCCTCACGCTGGCCATTCGCGAGATCATCGCCTGTTTTCCCGTCTATCGCACGTATGTGACGGAACGCACCGAGGTCGTGCTCGAACGTGATCGTGCCTACATCCGGCGAGCCGTGGCCAAGGCGAAGCGCAAAAACCCGACGCTGAGCGGCCTGGTGTTCGATTTCGTCCGCGACCTTTTGCTCAACCCGGCCGAGGAAGCCGAGCGTCTCGTCCGGGAGGAGGTACTGCGATTCATCATGAAATTCCAGCAGGTCACGAGCCCCGTGACCGCCAAGGGGATCGAGGACACGGCCTTTTATATTTACAACCGTCTCGTGTCCTTGAACGAAGTGGGCGGCGAGCCGGACCATTTCGGCCTCACCCTGGCCGCCTTTCACAAGCACATGCGGGAGCGCCACGCGCACTGGCCGCATGCGCTGTCCGCGACGTCGACCCACGACACCAAGCGGAGCGAGGACGTGCGCGCGCGAATCAACGTCCTCTCCGAGATGCCAAGGGAATGGAAGGCCCGGGTCTCGCGGTGGGCCAAGCTGAACAAGAAATGGAAGTCCGACGTCGACGGGCGCGTCGCGCCCGCTCCCAACGAGGAATACCTGCTCTACCAGACGCTGATCGGAGCCTGGCCATTCGGCACGCTTGACGACGGGCAGCACGGCACCTTCGTGAGCCGGATCCAAGGCTATATGGCCAAGGCCCTGAAGGAGGCCAAGGTCAACACAAGCTGGGTCAATCCCGACCAGGCGTATGAGGATGCGGTGCAGTCCTTCGTCGAGCGCGTGCTCGGTCGGTCCCCCACAAACCCGTTCCTCGAAGACTTCGCTTCTTTTCAGCATCTCGTCGCTGAATATGGTATGTACAATGCCCTGTCCCAGGTGCTGATCAAGATCCTGGCGCCGGGGGTCCCCGATTTTTATCAGGGAACCGAGGGCTGGGATCTGAGTCTGGTTGATCCGGACAACCGGCGTCCTGTCGACTATACCGGCCAGGCAAAGACGCTTGAGCACCTCCTGAAGGAGGCCGAGCGCACTGGCCCCGCAAGGCTAAAATTTGCGCAAGAGCTTTTGGATTGTCGACAAGATGGTAGAATAAAGTTCTACGTGACGATGACCGGGCTGCGGTACCGGAGCGCCCATGTTCCCCTCTTTCAGGAAGGAGACTACGTTCCCCTGGAAGCAACGGGAGCCAAGAAAGATCGCTTATGCAGCTTCGCCAGGATCTCTGGTGACCTGGCCATCGTCGCCGTGGCTCCTCGTCTGGTGGCCGGGCTGATCGGGGACAAGGGGGGGCCACCGGTCGGCACCGGCGTGTGGGAGGATACGCGGATCCCGGTCCCGTCTTGGCGTGCGGGATCCCGCTATCGCAACATCTTGACCGGAGAGGAGCTGACCACCACCAGCGCGGAGGATCGACAAATGCTATTGGTCGGAGAGGTCCTGGCACATTTCCCCGTGGCTTTTTTGGAGCGAGCCATATGAGTATGAGTCGAGCACGAGCACGTCGCTATGCGTTAAAGCGGGTCCCCACGATCGGCGACGCCGCCGAGGACGAATGGCTGGGGGCGGAAGCTCATGTGCGTCATCAGGACCGGCCATTCGAATGGTCCCGCCTCTATCGAAGCTCGGGGGTCGGGTTTAACGCCCTGGCCTTGGGACTCGTCTTCTTCGGCGGGCTGCTGCTCGGCAGCACGCTCGCGTCCCTTCTCGTGCGCAGCCCCAAAGAGTAAGCAGGGCGTGGCATGAGCTCGACGGGGACGACGGGCACCCCGCTGACGCCCGACACAGAGGCGAAGGTCTCAGAGATCGCGGAGGCCGACATCCTCGTCGGCATTCCGAGCTTCAACAACGCCGACACGATCGGTCACGTGGTCCGGGCCGCGAGCGCCGGCTTGGCGAAGTACTTCCCGGGCGTACGGGCGGTGCTGGTCAATTCGGACGGTGGCTCAACGGACGGCACCCCGGACGTGGTCGCCCGCACGGTCGTCGACCTGGGCACCATGCTCATCAGCGACCAGCAAAGCGCCCTCCACAAAATCATCACCCCCTATCACGGCATTCCCGGCAAAGGCAGCGCTTTTCGCACGATCTTCGAGATCGCGCGCCGGCTCAAGGTGAAGGCCTGCGCGGTCGTGGATTCGGACCTCCGAAGCATCACCCCCGAATGGATCGAGTTGCTACTGCGCCCCGTCCTCGATGAAGGTTACGACTACGTGGCGCCCTACTACCTGCGGCACAAATATGACGGCACCATCACGAACAGCATTGTCTACCCGCTCACGCAGGCCCTCTACGGACAGCGCGTCCGCCAGCCGATCGGCGGGGATTTCGGATTCTCCGGCAAGCAGCTCGACCACTATCTCGACAAACATGTGTGGGAGTCGGACGTCGCCAAGTTCGGCATCGACGTTTGGATGACCACCGAGGCCATCGCCAGCGGTGGTCGAATCTGTCAGGCCTTCCTCGGCGCGAAGATTCACAATCCGAAGGATCCCGCACGCGATCTTGCAGCCATGCTCGTGCAGGTGGTGGGGGCCGTCTTTGCGCTCATGGAAGAACACCAAACGGTGTGGTGGGAACTCACTGGGAGCAATCCAGTCAAGCTGTATGGGTTCCAGTACGAGGTAAGCGTCGAGCCGGTCAACGTCAATGTCGATCGGATGATCACCAGCTTCCGCCAGGGCCTCGAGGACCTCGAGCCCATTTGGCGGCAGATGCTGGCGCCGGACACGATGGATCGCCTGATCCCGCTCAAAGACTGTACCCTTCAAGCCTTTCGCGTTCCCGATGACCTCTGGGCTCGGGTGGTCTACGATGTGGCGGTCGCCTACCACAAACGACTGTTGCCCCGCGACCACCTGCTCAAAGCGTTCACGCCGCTCTACCTCGGCCGCACGGCCACCTTCGTCCTCGAGACGCAGGCGCTGACCTCCGCCGAGGCCGAAACGCGCATCGAGTCTCTGTGCAAGGCGTTCGAGGAACAGAAACCCTATTTGGTTGAGCGCTGGGGGCAGCCGACACATGGCTGAGGCACACGGAGGGCCGTTCCGCACCACCGGTCTTTGGACTTAGCCATCCCTCTGGCGGTCGCCGGGAACATTCGATCGTGCAGCTATCACATGGGAAGGGAGCCGGTCATGAGAGAGTTCTGGGAAACCGCGCTGTTGAAGCCCCTCACAGAGGTCGGCGAGGCGCTGCTGCAGTTTCTTCCGTACCTGCTTGCCATGATTATCGTGCTGGTGGTCGGGTTCGTGCTGGCCTGGGCGATCGGGAACGTGGTCGAACGCCTGTTACGCGTTCTGGGGCTCGACGCGCTGAGTAACAGTCTCGGGGTCAGCGCCGCGCTCGCGCGCGGAGGCGTGAAGTCGGAGTTCTCCCACCTCGTAGGCCGCGGTGCCTATTGGATGGTCATCATCCTCACGGTGATGTCCGGCTTGTTCGTCCTCAACCTGGAGCCGCTCAACCAGTTCGCCCGATCCCTCCTCGCCTATCTTCCCCACCTGTTCACGGCCACCCTGATTCTGGTGGCCGGGTTCCTACTCTCAAATTTCATCTCGCAGGCGGTCCTGATCGCCGCGGTGAACGCGGGCCTGCCGCCGGCACGGATGGTCGCGGCCTTGTCCCGCTGGGGCGTCCAGCTCGTCGCCATCGCCATGGCGCTGGAGCAGCTCGGGATCGCGGAGACCGTCGTGGTGGTGGGATTTGCCCTCCTCATGGGCGGAGTCGTATTGGCGGGCGCGATCGCCTTTGGCTTCGGGGCCCGAGACATCGCCAGGGACTACCTCGAGCGTCGCCTTTCGCTGAAGCAGGACGAGAAAAAAGCCGACGACCTCAGACATCTCTAGCACAATGTACGGGAGCCGACCTCTCGTCCGCCCCCCACGAACTGAGCCTGCTTACATCCTCACAGATGTGAGATGTCCTCGCCTTCCTCTTCATTTGCTCGACGATGCAACAGTCGCCGCTCCAGCGCCTCCTTCGCGATGTTCCGCCCGCCCAGCCCGAGCGCGATCGCCAGTGCCATGACGATCCCGCCGAAGACGATCGAAAAGGCCGCCACCACGATCTCCTTCGCGATCCCGAGCTGAGTCAGCACCATTGCGAAGGTAAAAATCAGGATACCCCAGCGAATCAGGTTGGCGAGCAGCCGGGCCTCTTGGACCTGGGCGTTGACCAGCCCGATCAACGCGGCTTCGGCAATGAAGTTCGACAGGAGCCAGCCGGCGAGGAGGAGCAAGAGAGCGGCCAAGAGATGCGGCAGGAAGGCGATGATGCCGCTCATGAGGTTGGCAGTCGCCTGCAGATTCAGCGCATCGACCGCCATGAAGGTGAAGAGGAGAAAGATCACCCAAAACGCCAGCCGCCCGACCAGGCTCGAGGCCTGGCGTCTCACTCCCGAGCGGGCCAGCGCCGCGCTCAGGCCGGAGCGATCGCACAGCGAGTCGAACCGGATCGCCTTCAGGAGGCGAAGCAAGATGGCTTTGACGATCAACCCGACGACCAGGCCGATGATCAAAAACGTCAAGGTGGGGAGAAGCTTGACGAGCAAGCCGCCGACCCGTCCTATTGTGTCCTGAAAGACTCCGAGCATGGCTTCACGCCAAGATTCACTCATGGCATCTACCTCCAGCGCTCCACCAGGTACGGCTTGCGCCCCTCGTATTCCCGGCAGAGTCGCTCAATGAGACGCTCCACACCATCCGCGTCACTGTCCTTCGCCTCCAGGATGAAGCTGGCGGTTTTCCCGAGGTACAAGGGCGTCAGCGCCTTCAGCAGGTGCTCGCGATGCACGACCTTGTCGTGGTAGGCCAGGGCAAAATCGTAGACGACCTGTACCCATATATCATCGGGAAATCGGAAGTCCTCCACGTCGAGGAGGCCGAGCGGTAGGACCTGCGGGAGCGTATCCACCGAGAGAATGAGCTCCCACATCGGAAGCAAATCGCGCAGCCCTTGACGAAACCCTTTGACCATTCGCCCCACGTTGACGGTCACGGGCTCGACACCCACCTCTACGGGCGGGCCGACGAGGGGAACCGCCGTCGATCCCTTCCGTCCTTCCCAGACGGATAGATAGTCCTCCATGAGCCCGAAGACGGAGCCGACCGCATGGGCGAGCATCACCGAAAGCTCCGCGCCGGAGGCCTTGGAGTCCTGCACCTTGGCCCCTAAGAACGCCTGACACACCTCAAAGCCCTCGGCAACCGCGACGGTGGTCAGCCAGTTCTCAAGCCCAAGGTGGATGAGACTGCCACTCCAGACGTCCTTGCGCAGATAGGTGCCGACCATTTTTCCGGAGAATCCGTGGCCCCCACCCATCTGGTAGCGCATCCGCCTGCCATAGAGCGCGCGGCAGAGCGGGTAGACCACGCTGTTGGTCAGGCTGCCGTCGTACTTGTGCCGACGAAACAGGGGCGCCACGAAATCGCAGCCCCGATCCATGACGGGGGCGAGGAGGAGGTGGACCCAGTCCGTCGACACGGATTTGAGATTGCCGTCGATGACCGCGCAGGCGCCGACCTGCAGCGCCTCGGCGACTTCAAAGACCGCGCGGTAGGCGTTCTCATACCCCGGGATACCATGGTCCGGCATGAACAAGGGGCGGACCGTGGGCACGGGGTGGCGAACCAGCAGGGCTTGCTGGTCGGCTCCCGCCGCCCGCTCGAACCGCAACGGCGTGTCGTCCGTGGAACCCCCGTCGCAATTCATGAGGACCGCGCGGAGGCCCGCGTAGGACTTCGCCAGTCCGCCCAGGATCGTTTTGACGATCGGCTCGATGGTGCCGGCGTTGTTATGCGTGGGAACGGCAATCAGAAGATCGGCGGCGCCGACTGCGCGGACCCGCTCCTGGACATCCTCTGGAAGGAAGTCACTCGCCATGATCTCTTAGACAGGCCGCTCTGCCCGAATGGGTCGCAAGAGGGGTTCTCGTCGTGTCGATTGGGCTAGGTCGTGAAGCTTTTCAGAAGCGTCAAATAATCGCTCAAATGTCTGGTGATCAAAAAGTTTCGGCGCACATGCTCGCGGGCCGCGCCGCCCATGCGGCCGATCATCCCGGGATTGTTCAGCATGGCGCGGATCCTGAACGCAGCGCCTTCGACCGAATGGACGATGTAGCCGGTGACGTCGTCGACGATCTGCGCAGCGATGCCGCCGGCGATGCCGCCGATGACGGGCTTTCCCTTCCACATCGCCTCCGAAGCCGCCAGACCGAATCCCTCCTTGATCGATTTGTGGAGCACGATCGTCGCGCTGCGCTGGAGTGCGTTGATCTCCAGGTCCGCCTCGGGCGGGAGCTGCAGGATGTGGATGTCCGGATCCTTGGAGGCACGCTCGAGCACCTCGGCCAGCACGGCTTCCCCCTCGGGATCATGCGCGACCCCGCTGCCCGCCAGGACCAGCCGGCACGGGTGGTGCTTTCTCACGAGGCGATAGGCCATGAGTGTGCCGACAGGGTCTTTGAATCGATCAAAGCGCGAGAGCTGGAGCAGAACGGGCTTATCCCGTGGGATGCCCAACCGATCCATGATCCGGTTCACCTCGCTTCGCGACAGCTCACGATTTTTCTCACTCAAAGGATCGATCGACGGGTGAATCACGAACTGTGGGATGGGCAATCGCTGTGCAAAGTCCGGCAAGGAGAAGACGGCCGCGTCGTATTTGACCACGAACCGGCGGAGGAAGCTCCAGACGCGGCGCTGCGGCTGAGAAAGGTCGAGGTCGCAACGCCAGACCCACTTGCCGTCTTTCTTATGCTCCACGAGCGCAGCCGGCTGGGGATCGTGCACCATGATGAGGTCGGCTTCCAGGTTCAGCGCCTGCGCGTTTCGCTTGTTGACCTGGGAATACACGCTGTACATGTCCTCGGTCGGCTCCTGTCCCTGGCCCTGGAGGGCGTTGTTCAGGCGCTTCGTCACGTCGAAGAATTCCTGCACGCCCGCAATCACCTCCCAATTTGCATCGATGCCGAGTGATTTCATGATCGGGACGGTCCGTCGAAGCACCTCCGCGCTGCCGCCGCCGAACCGGACGGCGCTCACCTGGAGGAAGCGCCGGCCCTTCACCAGCTCGCTGAGCCGGTAGAGAAAGTCCACCACCCCCTTCGGAGCGAATTCCCGGTATTCCTCCAATTCAACGGGCATGAGCGTGCTCGTGGGGCGGCAACAGGAACAAGATCACAGGACACTCCCCTCGATGCCGTATGGACCGCTGTCCGTGAAGGCCCTCTGCAGCTTGAACCAGTAAAACCCATAGGGGCCGAGGCTCAACACGTAGGGCTGCTCCCCGATGCGAGGGAATCGCGACTCGCCGAACAGCTCAATCGGCACGGCGCCCCGGAACCGCCTCAGGTCCAGCTCCACCGGCTGTGCGGATCCGGCAAGGTTGTGCAGCATGAGGAACGACTCCCCCTGATATTCGCGGATGTGCGCGAGCACTTTTTCGTTGGAGGCGCGAAGGAATTCGATGGTGCCGCGACCGAAGACCTTGTGGGGCTTGCGCACCTCGATCATGCGCTTCATCCAATGCAGCATCGAGTGCGGGGTCTGCATCTGTGACTCGACGTTCACACCCTGGTAGCCGTGCACGGGATCGGTGATGAGGGGAAGATACAGCGCCGCGGGATCGGCCTTGGAGAAGCCCCCGTTGCGATCGCCCGACCACTGCATCGGCGTTCGGACGCCATTCCGGTCCCCCAGATGGACGTTGTCCCCCATCCCGATCTCATCTCCATAATAAATGATCGGGCTGCCCGGCAGCGTGAACACGAGACTGTTCAACAGCTCGATCTTCCGGCGGTCATTGTCCAGCAGCGGCGCGAGCCGGCGCGCAATCCCGATATTCCGGCGCATCGAGGGATCGCGCCCATAGGCATAATACATGTAGTCCCGCTCTTCCCCCGAGCACATTTCCAGGGTCAGCTCGTCGTGGTTCCTCAAGAACAGGCACCACTGGCAATTGTCGGGAATTGCCGGGGTGTGCGTGAACATGTCAACGATGGGGCTCCGATCCTCGCTTCTCAGGCCCATGAAGAGCCGCGGCATCAGCGGAAAATGAAAGGCCATGTGAAACTCGTCGCCGTCCCCAAAATATGGCCGCACATCAGCCGGCCACTGGTTGGCCTCCGCGAGGAGGATGCGCCCCTCGTAGGTCTCATCGATCCTCCGGCGCACCTCCTTGAGATAGGTGTGTGTCTCGGGAAGGTTCTCGCAGATCGTGCCCTCGCGCTCGATCAAGTAGGGGACCGCGTCGCAGCGAAACCCGTCCAGCCCCTGATCCAACCAGAAGGACATGACGTCCAACATGGCTTTCTGCACGTCCGGGTTGTCGTAGTTCAGATCCGGCTGATGGGAGAAGAAGCGGTGCCAATAATACGCGTTGGCGGTTTGGTCCCAGGTCCAGTTGGACTTCTCCGTATCGATGAAGATGATCCGGGCCTTGCCGTACTTCTTATCCGTATCGCTCCAGACGTAGTAGTGGCGCTTGGGGGAATCGGGTGAGCTCCTGGACTCTTGGAACCACGGGTGCTGATCGGAGGTATGGTTCAACACCAGGTCCGCAATGACACGGATCCCACGCTGATGGGCTTGATCCAGGAACTCCTTGAGATCTTTGGTGCTGCCGTAGGGAGGGAGCACATTGTAGTAGTCGGCGATATCGTACCCGTCATCTTTCAAGGGCGAGGGGAAAAACGGCAGCAGCCAAATGCAGTCGACGCCCAACCATTGCAGGTAGTCCAGCTTCTCGGTGAGCCCGCGAAAATCGCCGATCCCGTCGTCGTTGCTGTCGTGAAACGCTTTGACGTGCACTTCATAGAAAATGGCGTCCTTGTACCAGCGAGGATCCGTCATGGTCATCCGATTGTCAGGCTCTCCGATCAGGCGGTCTGCGCCTTCGCGAGGAACTCGTCGCAGGCCACCAGCAGGACGGAGCGCAGTCGCTCCAGGTTCCCGATATAGGGATTCATCGCCCGAATCTTGTCCGACAGCTCAGGCATGCCCAAGGTGGCCTTGATCCAGAACGAAAAGTCGCTGTCTTCCCGGGGAAGCCTGATGCGGGCCTCGAACATATGGTAGTAGATGGCGCTGACGTCGACCTCCGCCAGCGCGTCACGGAATTCCTGCAATGTCCGCACCTGGATGCCGGTCGGCACTTCGATAATGCGCGATTGCTTGAAAAAGAACGGCTTGCCGAAGATGACCCTGGGCACGACCGATGTGCGGGAGAGGTGATCATCGATGATCGAGATCAGCTCCTCGCGCAGCGCCTCCAGGTTCTTGAACTCGAAGGGGTCGAGGACCGCCAGCCGTTCGCCGAGCACGAGGTCCCGTACCTGCGTTGCGACCCACTGGGCGAAGTCGTTGGAGTAGGCGCCGGGAATGTAATGGTGGCGGAGGAAAAAGCTGTGCGTGTGATAATAGATCGAGTCGAGGGGGACTTCCTCGATCAGCTCCACGAGCCGCCGCTCGTCCTCGGCGCGCTTCCCCAAGAGCTCCTGTAGCTCACTGCATCCGACGAATACGAACGGTCCATGGCTCTGGCCCACCCCGGTCTCCCCCCTCCTTCGCCTCTGTTGTACCAATGTAGCACAGCTTGTGCCAGGGGGCTCAGGAGAATTCATGTCCGACACAACCCCGGGGAACGGGGCCCGGCCAGCCTTCCTGAAAACTGGATTGCGACCGCCGGGCAAATTACCTTACTATCAAGGCAACCTGCCCCGTACGGCCTGTGGGAGCAGAGGCGGGGGGAGCATCCGTCATGTGGCATTTCAAGTTGATTCTGGCACTCGTTCTGATTGGCCTGGTGGTGCTGTTCGCCGTCCAGAACTACGAGGTGGTCCAACTGCGACTGCTGTTTTGGTCGATCGAGATGTCTCGGGCACTGCTGCTGTTCCTGGTCCTCGCCACCGGTATTGGGCTGGGCTGGATCGTCCGAAGCCTTAAGTAGGTGGCTTGCTCGCCAGGGAAGATTCGAACGGGGGTTGGTGCTGCACAATCATGCACAGTTTCGCCTGTACGTGGAGGAACCATGCCGAAAAATAAGAAGCAGACCCTGTCCCGGATCGACGATGACCCCCTCTGGTTCAAAGACGCGACCATTTACGAGCTGCACGTGCGCGCGTTCTGCGACAGCAACGGGGACGGAATCGGCGATTTCCGTGGCTTGATCCAGAAGCTCGACTACCTGCAGGACCTCGGGGTGACGGCGATCTGGCTGCTTCCCTTCAATCGATCGCCGTTGAAGGATGACGGCTACGACATCGCCGACTATACCGACCTCAATCCCTCCTACGGGACCCGACGCG
>JBFGRM010000015.1:0-21368 GCA_041563675.1 Nitrospiraceae bacterium
AGGAGGTGCCAGACACGCTCGTCCGCGAGGTTGAGCTCGCCGGCTCGGTGGATGAGCTCATCGAGGTATCGCCCGGAAGATCCCGAGGCAGCCTGAAACGGGGCCGTCACGACGAGCACGGAGACGAGTACGCAAATGTGGCGAAGCAATCTCAGAAGGGTGCGGAAGGTGCGGCCCCGGCCGGGATGGCCGGGGCCGGTCGGAGTTTAGCGGGAAGCGGAAGCTTGTGCAAGAACCGGGTGGGTGGCGGTCGCGTCGTTCAATGCCTTGACCAAGGCGACCGGGGATTCCTCGCCGGCTTCGATCAGCGCGACGTAGCGCTCCTGCGCCATCGCGAAGAACGCCGGCTGCTGCTCGGCCGGAATGCCCATGAGCTCCGCGAGCGACGTGAGGTGCTCGCCCTCACCGCGGGCCATTTCCTGCGCGAGGTTGTCGAAGTTGATGGAGGCGAAGGTGTTGACCTTGTGCTGCCCCATGACTACGCCGTCGTTGGTGCAGCCCGAGGTCCCCGAGCTGATGCCGAAGGTCTGGCTCCCGAATGTGCCGTTCGTGGTCGCCATCAGGACCTGTGGGCCGATGTTCTTCTGCTTGCTGTAATCCGACCATGCCAGCTTGCCGAGGCCGCAGCCCGGTCCCTCGTCCGGATGCGCGGCCAGCGCGGTGACGGCTAGCCCAAACACCAGAAGCACGGCGAGTTGAAGGATGAGAAGCTTCCTGACCATAAGTACCCCTCCTGTAAGTTGAGCCTCACTGCTGGGTGCACGACTGACCCGAGAGAAACGCTACCAACGTTTTTGATAGGGCGCAAGTTTTTTTATAAAAAGCCGACCGGTGGCGGAGACGCGCCCGGGGCAGGGCCAGGACTCCCTTGACGGTGTGTCACGCTGAAGCGCCTCTCACACGGGGGTGCGTGGCGCAAAAACCGAAACGCACTGCAGGAGCCCGCCCCGCCACTTCCAGTCCTTGAGGGTGCTACGTATCCGCAACGAATTGACGGGGATCCCGGGCGGGTGCATGCTGAGACCCTAATTCTCCGGGAGGGTCCGCCATGTCACCGGGGTGACTCCTTCACGGTTCGTTGAACTTCACACGCGTTCTCCTCCCCTTGCGCCTTCTCAGGCTTTGTGTGCTTGAGGAGGCGGTTTTGTTTCTGGAGCAAGGAGGGAACGCCATGAACGCACGTGTTTCGATCCTCATCGCGATCGTCGGCAGCGCACTCTGCGGCTCGCTTGCCTTCGGGAATCCTGCGATGCTGCCGAAGCATCCGGGGTATCCCATCGGAGACCCCGTCGACCCGGTCCACGGCCAGTCACTCGGAAATGACCCGGGGCAGACCAACGCGTTCGGGGCGGAGGCCGCCATCGCGGCCGCGTCCGCCCATGACAGGGAGTCGCAGCAGAGCCTCGAGCAGAATCTGAATGACGAGAGATTGCTGGAGAAGAAAGCCGGACAACTGCCCAAGGTGCAGGGGCCGGACATCCTCATCGAGCCACCCGTGAAGGAAGCGACGCGTATGCCGTAGCGCGGACGTCTGTGAAGGGCTGCCGGAGTGGAGCGCGCGAGGCGGCCTCCTCGCCGGTCTTCGCGCCTGACCCTCCCCGGACGTCACCGGCGGTTGGGCTGTCTGTCGTGAGGACGGCCCGGCCGGTCGTGTGGCCGCGGGCGATCGGGACGGGGTCGATTGAATTGGCGCCGGAACTGACGCCGCTCCTCCGGAGTCATTTGTTGGAACCGCTCGCGGAGAGCCCGCCGACGTTCCGGGGGAAGTGATCGAAATTTTTGGCGCGCCTCTCTCAGCGCACGGCGTTCCTGCGGCGACAGCCGCCGGAACCGCTCGAAGCGTTTGCGGATGCGCTCGCGCTTGTCGGGTGGGAGCTGGCGCCACCGCTGCAACCGTTCCTGGGCGAGCCTCCGCTGGTCGGGGCTCATGTTCGACCAGCGCTTCGCGCCCCGCCGCAGTCGATCCTGTCGCTCCGCCGGCAGCTCGCTCCATCGCCGCTCGAGGGGTTGGAGAATGCGGCGCTCTTGCGGACTGAGCTGCTCCCACGGGACCGATTCGGATCCAGGCTGGGCCCAGCCAAGGGAGGCGCAGAACGCCACGAGGGCTGTCCACGCGGCAATCCCAATCGCGACGCTAGTCGTTGATGGAGGGGGCATCGTCATCATCCGATTGATCTGATCGTGGTTGTGGAACATCCTCTTCATGCGCGGAGCCGGGCGGAGGGCTGCCGGCGCGTCCTCTCGATTCGCCGGAGGAGGGACCCGGGCCGGGAGTCCGTTCCAGGCTCAGCGGATCGATCAGCTCGCCGTCATCGGTCTCCCACTCGCCCAGGAACTCCAGCAGCTCCAGGTCCGGCATCGTCTCGGGCTCCCGGGAAAAGGCCGCCGTCGCACCACACAACTGGACGCAGAGCGCCAGAGCGAGGCCGCTACGTACGAACGTCCGCATCGGCGAGCCAGGAGTAGAATTCCAGGTCTTCGTAGAAGTCCAGATCCTCCGCGGAGGCCAGGATCTCGAGATCCTCCGGGTCGGGAACCGGCTGCGGTACAGCCGGCTGCCAGATCCAGAGGGACACGGCCAGAAGCCCGACGCAGGCTGCGGCCAACCCGCCCACCCACAGCAGACGCGCGGGTTTCCGCCGCGCCTGGACCGCCTCGCGGCGAGCACGGCTCAGGCGGTCCACGATCGGCTGGTCCAGCCGCGTGAGCTGTTCGTCGAGCAGTTCTTTTGCCGCCGCGACGAGACGGCGCTCGCTGTCTTGATGCTGATCCGTCACGGCCAATGGTCTCCCAGAACCCGCCTCAAGGTCTGTATGGCGCGCGCGTAATGAGTCTTCACGCTTCCTTCCGAACAGCCCATGGCCCGGGCCGTCTGCGCCACATCCAGCTCCTCCCATGCCCGCAAGAGAAACGCTTGCTGTTGCCGAAGGGGAAGATCGTGGAGGGCCCGCTCCAGGGCCTTGCCGGCATGCCGACGGGCCGCCGCCTCATCGAGAGCGGGGTCGGAAGATTGCACGCCCTGCAACCTGGATTCGTCGTCGCCACCGTCCGGCCCCCGACCAAACCAGTGCCGCCACTTGTCGCGCACCGTCTTGCGACGATACCAGTCCCGAATGCGATTTTGCAAAATACGGTGGAACAGCGCGGGCCACTCCGCCTCGCCCCGGTCCGCGTACCGCTGCGCCAGGGTCATCATGGCATCCTGCACGAGATCGAGCGCGTCGTCGTCGTTGTGGGTCGCGATCCGGGCCACGCGAAAAGCCCGGCGTTCGACGTCGCCCAGAAACCGCTCCAATGCACGGCTGTGATCCAGGATGCCCGCCTCCCCCGCACCATCGGTGCCTCACGTGCGACGGGGCCGGTCGAAAAGCACCGCGACCGGCCCCCCGCTGACGCTTACCGCCGTCCACCTCGACGGTGTCCCGGTCGGTGGGCCTTCTTGTTCGTCCGCTTGTGTATACGGTCCCCCCGGCGGTCGAGCCGCTTGTTGATCCGATCCCCGCGACGATCCATCCGATGGTCGATGCGGTCTCCTTTACGATCCATGCGCCGGTCGATGCGATCGCCACGTCGGTCCAGGCGATTGTCGATCCGGTCTCCTCGTCGGTCAAGCCGCTTTTCGATGCGATCACCTTTTCGATCCAGCCGATCCGCAAGGCCGTCGTACCCCTTGGCCCTGGCTCGGTCGGCCTTGTTGTCCAGGCGCTGATCAACGCGATCGCCCCGATTGTCCAGCCGATCGTCGACGCGATCACCTCGCCGATCGAGTCGGTCGTCGACGCGGTCTCCGCGTCGGTCGAGGCGTCGGTCAATCCGATCCCCGCGACGATCCAGTCTTCGATCAATGCGGTCACCCCGTCGATCCAGTCGATCCGCGGGTCCCGCCGGGTTCCCCTCCTGCGCCAAATGAAGTACCGGGGCCCCGCCGTCTTGGGCGAATACCGGCGCGGCTGCGATGAGCATGAACACCGAGCACCATCCAATCACGGTCGTCTTCATGGTCTTCCTCCTTGTCGTAGCGCGGCAGAATCCGCACTCTTCATAGACAACGCACCAGCCCCGAATCGGTTGACATGAAAAATCAATGACTTCGAGGGCAACCGAGGACCCCCGTCAGGCACCGAGCAGGTGTGATCGCGTGCGGAACGCGGGAAGTGGGGGGACCGGCCGGGCCGAGCGTCACCGAGGCTGCGGGAAGAGCGGCACGCTGACGTCAAACGTCCGGTCTCCGTCGTTGTCCTGGCCGTTTCTGCCGACGCTGTACAGGATGGTTTTCGATCCATCCATGAGCATCGTGAAGCCCGTGAAGGGGTCATAGTATTGCTGCCCGGCGTCGGCGACGCGAGCCAGAGGGCTGGAGGTGGCGGGGGCCCGCCGGATTCGCACCTGAAGTGTCCCAAGGCGGAGGCGCGCTTCCGTCTCGACGATGCGCCCGATGACGTCGTGCCAATCGACCCGGTCTTCCTTGACGAGCAAGTTGTCAATGGGATTGACGATGTAGTCAGACAGGGTTTTCGACGGGGCATTGGTGTGCTTGTAGCGGAGGGGCATGTTCTTCCGTGGATCGCCCTCCACCTTGATGAGAGAGTCGTGCTTGGCCAGGGCTTCGTAATAGGCGGCGTGCGCGTTGAACACCTTTTGCTTGGGCACGGGAAGGAACGTCACGGCCTTGATGTGCGTGGGTCGGGGGTCCGCGTCGCCGCCGCTGCGCAGGTACCTCTTGGTCATTTCCAGCTCCAGGCCGAATTGACTCTGCATGGGCCAACGCAGAGATCGTGCCGAATGGTCCAGGGGGCGGCTCATCCGGGCCATCGTCGGCAGCAGACTGGGGTCGAGATTCGCCCGTGACAACAGTCCCGACATGACGATCAGATCGTCATTGAGCGCTTCGACCGCCAACAACTTGAACCGCAAGGTCCTCGCCTCTTCCAGCGCCTTGCGCCAGGTCTCGGCGTCCCGCTGGAGCCGCTCCAGGCCGCGATCGATCCCGCCGCTGAAGCCTTCGGCGACGTACAGGCGGTGGATGCCGAGGATCAAGGCCTCGTCCGGTGCCTCGAGTGTCCCGTACCCCACGTCCTCGATACGTGATCCGACCCACCCGTGGTACTTCGCCATCAGCGCGCCGAAAAACGCGCTCCATTGACGGATGACCGTCCGTTGCTTCCGGAATTCCTGGGCGGGATCCCACTCTCCGTACCACCCGGACAGGGCGGCTGCCAGATCGGCAAAGCCCTCCGGCCACTGGGATGGATCGCCCGAGGCGACCATCCGTCCTTCACTCATCTGGATGGGCTTCCACGAGGGGGAGACACCGATCGCCAGCAACTTCAGGTATCCGTTTTGTCGACGATCGAGCAGGGGGGGCGTCGGCACTTTCATCAGATTGTAGAACGAGTTGCTGGGCTTCTCCTCCATGCCGACCCAGAGCAGACTCAAGCCCGCGACCGCGAGCAGTGCCAGCACCCCGATGCCCATGACCAAGCTGAAGGTCAGCAGGGTCAACGACCGGACTGCCGAAAACACCCGTCGCGCAAAGACCGCGGTTTTGAAGCGCAGCTTTCCCGCGGTGGGAAAGAGCCTGACCGGCGCGACCGATCCGGAATCACCGGCCGCCGAGGGGGCCGCCCAGGTGGGAGCCGTGGGCATGTCCTTGTCCGCGCCCCGTTTGCGAGCCCGCCTGGTGCGGCCCGTGGGCTCCGGCCTGCTGGCATCCGGCTCCGGCTCTGGCTCCGGCTCAGGCGTGAAGGAAACGGTCGCATCCGGCTCCGGCACGACGTCGTCAGGGGGCTGGATGAATGAGGGCGCCTCGGCCTCGACAGTCTCTTCGGAACGCGAAGGTTCGGGTGGTGCCTCCTGCTCTGTCTCATCCGCGGACCTTGCGAAGCCGGTTGCGAAACGAAATCCGAAAAAACCCTTGGAGGCCGGCTTCGGCTCGGGCTCGTCGACCACGGGCGGGGCTGGCTCTTCTTCCACGACGGGGCTTGCGGCGGCCGCGGACCACGAGTCCTCAACCGGGGCGGACTCTGCGACCGACGGCTCCTCGTCCGATGGCGACGACAATGCCGGAGCATCGGCCGGCACGTCGTGGCTCACCGGGTCCGGGACGAACGGATCGGCGGTGACCTCGGGCTCGGCGGCCGGTGTCGCCGGGGTCGTGTCTGCTGTCAACGTGAAGCTTCCGCTTGGCGACTCGCTCGATGGGGGCAACGTCAATGAAGAGTCTGTCTGTTGATCCGTCTCGACACTCGCCGGGGAGTCGTCCGAGGAGCCCGGTGGGACCTCCCATGGGAAGGGCGCCGGCTCGCCTTGGCTTTCCCAAACCCGTTCCGCCTCACCAGTGGACCCACCCCACCCGCTCGATCCACTTGACGCGCTGTCCGGTGTCGCGGTCGATTGGGCCGTTGCTTCACCATTTGATGCGATCAATGGCTCGTAGATTTCAGCCAGCCGCTTGGTAATGGGGCCGTAGGGGTCGAGCGCTTTCACGCGCAGGTAAATCTGCGGGCCTCTCTGCTCCTGTTCTGCATCCTCCGTCTCCTGAATGAAGGACAGCGCTTTGCCGTATTCCACCAGCGCGCCGTTCAAGTTCCCGCTTCCCTCCATCGCGCGACCGAGGAGCTCGAGAAACGGGATGTAGCGCGGGACAACGGCCAGATACTCCTTCAACAGGGACTGGGCGAGCAGGTGGTCCTCTCGCTCGAAAGCCGTCCGAGCGAGTGATTCGAATGAGGACCGTGCGGCGAAGAGGCTGCCGAGCTTGAGATTCAGCGTCGCGGAGAGCCTCAGCGCCTCCCAGTGGTCGGGGTGGTTCCCGAGAAGCTTCTTGAGCGTGGACGCAGCCTTCCCATACTTGCCGACCTCCATGAACTCCTTGGCCTCGGCAAGCAGCTCTTCGAGGCTCCCGGCGTTCTGCCGGCCGCGACCGCCCGTCTTTTTATCCACTCGTGCCATGATCCACTATCTGCTGACGCACCACCTCAATCGTCCCTGTCGACCCGTCATTTCGACGTGAAAATGACTCAGATGGCCTTGAATTTATTGGGGTTCTTTCGAGCAGACGAGTAGCCCCAATCTAGTATAGCCGAGGGGCGAAATCTCTGCGGGCCGCGCACCTTCAAGGGCGGAGGGAGGCCCGAGAACCCTTGCCGGCGCCGCTGCGGGTGACGCCGATTTCAGCTGCAGCTTTGAGGGGTTAGGAGAGCGGAGTGCATCAAGGGCCAGGGCGGAGACCGTTCGCGAGGTCGGAGGTTATCTCACTCAGAAGCGGCTGCTCAGACGAGGCAGGGGGCGTGGTCATCCGGCGTCTCCAGCCTGAATCGACCGCCCACCTGGTAGACATAGCCGACCGGAAAGCCCTGCTTCTGAGCGCTGGTTTGTTTGACGATCACCAGACCGCAGCGGATGCAGTGCTGATACCCCTCCCAGGACATCTCTCCGGCCAGGTGTTGCACGGCTCGCTCCGATTCAGCCTGCTCCCCCTCGGGCAAGAGCACCCGCCGCACCTCCGTGACCAGGTGGGCGTACTGCTCGGTGTCCTGCTCTTGGAGCCCTTCCAGCACCAGGACCAGAAGTCCTAGCGCACGGAGCGGATCGCCCTGGGCTTCCTCCAGGAGGCGGTGAGCGAACCCGACGACTTTGGCCTGAATGTCCTGCGGATCCATAACGGCTCTTTTGAAGGAGTATAGCGCGAAATCAAGGATTGTCAGGGGGGGACAGCGTCATGGGCTGAATCTTCCTTCACTTCCACTTCGTATCGGCCCTCCCGACCAAAAAGATGAGCTTTAAGAGGGCGCATCGGCACCGCCACCGATCAATCCTCGCGGCGTGATTTGCGATGAATCCCGCCAGTCGAATTGCCTCACCCCCGATTAGGGTCTTTAGGATGGCATCGCTTAGAGCCGAAAAACTTCATGTTCCACCTTGACAATCGACAATATATGGTGTGCAATTGCTCACCGGCCCCCTACAGATAGGGATAAGTAGGAGTAGGCCACGATCGATCTACCCGTTCCCTTTCTCGGCGCAGGTTGGACACAGATCGATCGCACCGAGGAGCCTCTCGCCTGATGAAACGGATTCATATCTTCTTCGATCCGAGGTTTGGTGGTTTGTCAGGTGCGATGCCAAACCCTCATCGGGACAGCCATGGTCTTACAGACTCACCCTGACCTTCCCTGGCGGCGTGCCGCGACGCCTCTGAACCCGCCGCTCACCGTCTTTCGTGCCGCGCTCATCCACACGTCCCAAGTGACTGACCTCAGTTCCGCCCTGGCTTTGCGCCTCAGCGACGGCTTGTGCTGAGGAGAAAGGAAAGAGTGTCATGCCACACACACACACTGACCTTTTGAAGGAGCTGCACGGGGTGTCAGAGAGCTTTACACGCTTGGGCGAGAAACTCACAGCCGTGGCTTCGGAGCTGCAGGTCTCCGGCATTCCCCCGGCACCGCAGGTCATCGAAGAGCTGCGCGTGTCGAGAAACCACTTCGAGGAGTTGCGTAAGCGGGCCACCGATGTCGCCGCCACGCTCACCGATTCCCGGGTGAAACAGGCCGAGCCCATCGAGTCCTTGAACGACCTGAAAACCTTGATCGAGTCACTGGGCGAGGCCCAGGAGAAGAGAGCGGAGGACGAAAAGATCACCCGTCTGGCACTGGCCCTGCTGGACCGGGTCCTCGCCATCGAACATTGTGAGGAGGTTGATTTCCCCCCGCTGGCCGATTGCCAGCTCAAGACCCGGGAGCTTCGTCGCGCCATCGCCGGCTTGTCCTGGCCAGACGTGCATCCCGAGGCGGCCGCCCTTGCCCACCGACGTCATCCGCTGGCCGAGCTGCTCACAATCGTCGAGCGGCACATGGATCTGGACGATGATCTCTGGCTCCTGCTCAAGCACGCCGTCTCGGAGTCCTACGGGAAAAAGCTCTCGCTCGCCGCCGCCCGGGGGAAACTCTTTGTCTCCGAGCGCACGGATCTGCAGGTCGAGCCGGAACGAGAGGCCTGGGTGGCCAGAGACGCCGCCACGACTGGGCCGGCGGAGGACGATGGCGTGGTGCGGGGGGAGGAGCCCGAGCTGTCGGAAGATCGCCTCTAGGCCCAGGCCGGGCCAGGCAAGGAGCAGGGGGACGTGCCTGTGACCCCCATGCTGCTCAGATAGTAAACCCTATCCATCGGGAAGAACCCGCCGAGCTTTCATTCGACGCTGACGTCGAGCCGCGCCTCGCCCCCGCGCTGATGTCCTCGTAGCCCCCGCTCAGCTGCGCCCCTGATCACCTCGGGCCCGTGCCCCGCAACTCGCCTACCGGTGTTTGGCGAAGCAAATAAGATCGAGGTGATGGTAATGCCTCGGCAGGAGCGCCTCGGGCTGGTACCCCAAGCTCAGGAACAAGCCGATGTTACGGGCCGTGCGCAACATGGTGCAGGCATAGAACTTGTGCGCGTTGGGGGCGAGAGTTTCGATCTCACGCATCAGCGCCTTGCCAATCCCGCCCTTCTGATGCGACGGGCTCACCGACAGGAGGCGGACCACGCAGACCCCGGCGACCGTCCAGAACCTCACGGATCCGACGACGGCACGGTCGACCTCGGCGACGAGAATCTGTTTCTCCTTCGCATCCCGCGCGAGGCTCTCGAGCGTTTCCTTGGTCCAGGCGCTGATCTCGTACACCCCGGCGTACTCGCCGAACGCGTCACCCTGCACCCGTAGAATCTCGGGGAAATCCTGTTCTCTGGCAGGTCTGATGATCATGCGGTCCTCACTGCCAGCCGTCCCGGGCCGCCGGCAGGTCGTTCACTGTGGAGCTCTCCGTTGACGGGAGCTAATCGTGCGGGCCCTCCGATTATGACGCGCGCGCATGCGGAAAATCTATCCACATGAAAGACGGACTCGACGGGGTGGTTGCTGCGAAGCGAGCTACGCGAGTCTCCCGCGGTGCGAGAACCACGATCGGCTCCCCGCTCGGAAGGGAGTGGCAGGCCGGAAAAGGCTTCTCTGCTGGAGATTTAAATCAAGCGTGGTACAGTGGCGGCGTGGAGCTACGGAGGCCCGGAAAGGTGCGGGAGAGCTGCGTCGCTTGGCGGGTATGAGTCATGGCCATCCTCGAGTGGGACAAAGCCGAGAATCTACCGTCGCGCACGTACTCGTGTGCCTATTGCGGCCATGAAGTCGCGTCGAACCAAGGGTACGTGACGTCTTCCGCGTCTCTCGTGGAGGAGGAACACCACATTTATATCTGCCCGTTTTGCTGCGGGCCGACCTATTTCCGACCCGACGGCACACGATTCCCCGATATGCCGTTCGGGCACGCCGTCAAGTATCTCCCGAGCGGCGACCTGGAAGCCCTCTACAACGAAGCGCGGACCGCGCTCTCCGTAAATGCCTGCACAGCCGCAGTCTTATGTTGCAAAAAGATCCTGGTGTACATCTCGGTCAACAAGGGGGCCCCTCCGGGCCGCCCGTTTCAAGAATACATCGATTACCTGAACGGGAATGGCTATGTGCCGCCTGACGCCCAGGATTGGGTCGACCGAGTCCAAAAGATTGGAGGGAACGCTGGTCACAAGATCGAGCACGTGACCCGCCACGATGCCGAAGTGTGGCTCACCCTCATCGAAGCACTTCTTCGTTTTATGTTCGAGTATCCGACGATCCTCTCGGATCACAGAAAGCGGTTTTCAAGTACCTGATCTCAATTCGTCTCTACCTCGCGTCTGCTCGCCGTTCCTTGCCCAGCCTTCCCCCTCCGATTTGATCTCGCCGCGCCCTACCAAAGCAGGGTACTGGGCGGCGTATTCGGGCGGTATCCTTGCCTGAGTACCATCCCAAGGAAGGCATTTTGTGTCTCCTTGGCCTCGAGCCGAGGTGCCTCCATGCAGCGCCGACGACAGCCGCGTCTCCCTGTCGAGTGTCTGGCCACCGTCCTGGGCTACAAGGCCCAGCAAGACGTGCTCGTCACTGACTTGTCTCCCGACGGGTTCAGACTCACCAGCCAGCATCCGGTTCCGAAGGGAACACCCCTTCTGCTTCGTGTGTCGTTGCCGGATGAGAAGAGCGAAGCGCTCGAAGTGCAATTGGCGAATGTCCAGTGGGTTCACGATAAGACGATCGGCGTGAAGATCATGATCATCAGCCCGCGGAACAAGGAACGTCTCGACAAATTTCTCCACGGCGCGCAGGATGGCCCAACCCTTCAGGGTTCCGGTGAGTGGACGCAAGACTGTGCCGATTTACCGACCTTGACGTCCACCCTGCAGCTCAAAATGAGCGATGTGCTGCTCTTCGTGAATTGGATGAACGAAGCCCATCGAGCATTTCGTTCCAATCATGCGGTTCCGAAGGCTCCTGTCTTGGAGTCTCCCCAGGTGAATGCCTGGGTCGAATTGGTACAGAAAGGCGGCGAGCATTTCCGGCAGAGCGGAGCGAAAACGGCCGCCCTTCTGACGAACCTGAGCGCCCAAGAGGCACAGGTCGAGCTCCTCGTGCAGCACCTTCACGAGAGCATTGCCTCGCTTTACGACAACTTGGGTCGAACGGAAAAAGCGGCTGAGATCCGAAAGCTTTCCTCTGCACTCCAGATTACCCGCTCTTGACGGCTCCTTAATCTCTAGGCAGCTACGAACTTCGGACTCGCTGGGGATCTCCCGGGTGCTGCCGTCTAACTCGTCTTCGTCCCCCAAAGCTCCTCTAGACGCTGTGTGCGGCCGCAGTTGAACTTGTAGAACTTGTAGCGGATCGGATTCTTTTTGTAGAAGTCCTGGTGGTACTCCTCGGCCACGTAGAATGTGGAGGCCGCGGCGATCTCGGTGACAATCGGCTCCTGGAAGCGCTTCGTCCGCTCAACCTTCAGCTTCGATTCCAGCACGAGCCGCCGCTGGTCCTCATCGTGATAAAAAACGGCCGTCCGGTATTGATTACCGCGATCGCAGAACTGCCGGTCCGGGGTCGTCGGATCCACGTTGCGCCAGAAGACCTCCAGCAGCCTGCCGTAGCTGACCTTGGTCGGATCGAATTGAATCTCGATCGCCTCGGCATGCCCCGTCCAGCCGGCCGAGACCTCCGGGTACGAGGGGTCCGCCTTCCGGCCGCCGGTGTACCCCGAGACGACCGAGACCACGCCCTCGACCTCTTCGAACACTTCCTCCATGCACCAAAAGCAGCCGCCCGCGAACGTCGCCTTTGCCAATTCGTTGCCGGCCGTTTCCGACCCGACGCTCACGCCGAAGCCGCCGATCACCAGCACGAAAGCCATGAGCATGCCGCCGATATGTCTTGCGCGTACCATGGGCTTGTCCTCCCCGACAGGCTGCTTGAACTAAACGGCTGGTCCCCTTTTCCTCCCGCAGTCGATCCCTCACCAATCAGCAATCGGCAGGCCTACGAGAGGGCCGGCTCAATGATGCGGAACCTTACCTCATCCACTTGCGTGGCCGCAGACGTCCGCTCTCCCACGAACAATCCGCATCGATACAGACCGGCTCTCCAGCCCGTTTCGGGAGGTGAGACGACGAAGTAGCCGGACTGATCGCCCATGGACAAAATGACCTTGTCCGGCGCCAAGCCGTACGGCTCTTTCGTCATCTCTGACGCCTCCAAAAAGCATTCTGCGGTGAGGGGGACCGCGTCATACGAGGCCGAGACCAGTCGGAACACCATGAAGATCTCGCGTTGTGTGGAAGGAAAGCTGTCCTCCGGCCCGATGGGAATAAATTCATGCTCCCCGGTCTGAAAATCGTCCCGCATGACGTCGCGCGCCGGAATGACGAACCGGAACCAACTGAAATCGGCGTCCCTCCCCATGAGTGACGCCCGCTCCGTCAGCGTGTTCTCGGGATCGACCTCAGCGGCCATCTTGGCCAGCATTTCGAGCGCCTCCTTCTCCGTGAGTTGTTTCACGTTCGAAGCAGGTTCTGCCGGAATGCGGTCCTTCTCAGGAACGTGGGGCTCGATCTCCGCGATCCAACGCTCCAGCACCTTGCGATCCAACGCAGGGGTGCCCCCGGGGAGCTGAACATTCTGGTTGAGCTTTTCCAGCTCGACCGCCGTCCCGTGCAACACTTTAAACTGGATCAAGGCTTCCGGCCATTGCTCCAGCTCGACAAGACACTGGCCGATACGGTACACGGAGTCCCAGTATTCGGCGTCGCTTGAATCAATCTCGCCCAACTTTTGAAGAAAAGGGAGCGCCTCCTTGCACCGGTCGAGCTGCATCAAAATCACCCCCAACTGATGGGCGGCGGTGGGATCCCTGGGGTTGAGCTCAAGCAGCCTTCGATACATCGGCTCGGCCTCAGCGTAACGACCCGCGGCAAACACTCTCCACGCCTCTCCGCGAAGCAGGGCCCATTCCTTGAGCTGTGCATCCGTCACGTCCGGTGAATAGATGCGGCTGAAGCGTCGGCCTCGATCCTTGCCTGATCCATAGATCACGCTGAGCATACTCTCGGCGGGGAGCTCCAGTGGAGAGCCGGCCGGCACCCGCTGCAGCACGTATTGAACTTCCTCATGCGCGTTCAGGTAATCCAGCACGTCAAAATACGCCCGGGCCAGCCCCAAGCGCCAACTCAGCAGATCCGGCGCGAGCTGCACGGCCCGCTTGTACGACTCCAGCGACTCTTCGAGGCGATCAAGCTTGCGGAGCTCCTGCGCCACACGCAGATGAACGAGCGGATTGCCGGCATCGATGCTTGCGATGCCCTGCAGCTCTTCGATTGATTCCTCTCCCCGCCCCAAGCGAACGAGCACGCTCCATTTGGCCCATCGGACATCCATGGCGGTGGGCTTTCTGGCGAGGACGGACTGATAGGCCTGGATGGCCTCATCGGAACGACGGGAAACGGTCAGCACGTCACCGCGCAACTTGTGCAGGGTCAGCGACTCGGGATTGTCCCTGATTCCCTCGTCGAGGATGTTGAGCGCGATGGTTGTTGCACCACCCTTCCAGGCCTCTTTCGCCCGCTCAGCGACGGTTTCGGCGGGGGCGGATTGAGGCTCGCCGCCGAGTGCTGGGGAGTCGATCGTCCCCCTTACCAACAGCAGCAGGCCGACCAACATGCCGATCCATTGCAGGTTTCTCACAACGAAAACATTTCGCCCACGACCTCGCATATCTCTCCTTCGGATCACCCTGCTGCTCCGTATGGTCCTGAAGTTTCTCCCAATTCCAGAAACGACTGAGCAGCAAGGGATCTGATCCATTTCTTCATGCAACATTATAACGGAGGCGCATCCTCCTGTGTACAAACCCTTCCGGGGTCGGTTCTTCCTGTCTTTCTCAGGATTTCCCGGGGACTCCCTTGCTTGAGAGGCCCTTCAGAGTCAAAGGATTCGCACGGTGCGGCGCCCGGCTTTGCGATCAGAAAAGTTTTGGGCGAGAGCGAGTATGGAAGGTCTTGAAAAGGGGGCGGTTCCCCGGAAATTAAGGCGTGAGCTCTTAGGGGTGGGGTGAGTGACGGGTTTCGAACCCGCAACCTCTGGAGCCACAGTCCAGCGCTCTAACCGTTGAGCTACACCCACCACACAGTAGGAATATGGAGGCTCCCTCACTCTAGCCCTCTCCCCCGAGGGGAGAGGGAATCTCACAGCAGAGCAGGAGGGAGATGTGGCGGAAAGAATCCTAACAAACCGTCACCGGCCCTGCAAGTGTCGGGCTTGCGAAGGCCGCGCCTCGCTCCGGATTCTCATTTCGCTGTGGCTCCCGACTTCTCTCTTTTATCGAAGGCGGCCTGCATCTCCCCGATGATGGCTTGCGCAGCGGCACGGGGATCGGGCGCGTCGCGAATTGGTCGCCCCACGACGAGGTAATCGGACCCGGCCGCGATGGCCGAGCCTGGCGTCGAGACACGGGCGTGATCATCGCGGCTCCCCTTTTCCGCCCTGATGCCGGGCGTCACGATGACCAGGTTCCGGCCCACCTGTTGACGGATCAACTGCGGCTCCCCACCGGACGCCACGACGCCGTCGCAGCCCAGCTCGCTCGCGAGTCTGGCCCGTGCGACCACCAGGTCGGGTATCGCCATCTGGATTCCCGCTTCCTGCAAATCCTTCGTCCCCGTGCTGGTCAGGACGGTGACCGCAAGGATTTTCATGCCCGACCGACGCTCCCCTCTGGCCTTCACGGCCCCTTCGAGCGCCTTCCGATCCGCATGGACGGTGAGGAATGCCACGCCCATGTCGGCCGCCTGCCTTGCGGCCCGGCAGACCGTTTCGCCGATGTCGAGGAATTTGAGATCGAGGAAGACGTGCTTGCCGCCCTCTCGCAGCCGGTGCACGAAACGGGGCCCGGCCAGGGTGAAGAGCTCGAGACCCACTTTGACGACCGACACGTCGTCACCGACCCGTCCCAGGAGCCGCTCGGCCTCGTCGACCGTGGCCACATCCAGAGCCAGAATGAGTCGCTCGTTCGCTCGAACCGTCGTCACGTTAGCCCTTTCGCGCGCTACCCATTTGCTTGACCCTGCGAAAGGCCGTGTGTTAAAGAGTAACGCTCGTTCAAAGGAGACCCGTCATGGCACAGCGACACAAGTCAGCACTGAAGGCCGCACGCCAGGCCGTCAAGCGCCGCCAGCGGAATCGTGTGGTGCTCAGCTCCGTCAAAGGCGCGATGAAGAGGGTCACGATCGCCGTCGAGAAGAAGGACGCCGAGACGGCGCGGGTGTCCCTGCGTGAAGCGGCCGCCGCCCTGAGCAAGGCGGCCTCCAAAGGGGTCCTCAAACCCAACACCGTCGCGCGCCGCATCTCCGTGCTCGCCCACAGCGTCAATTCGATCGCCTGATCCCCGACCTGATCGTTCGGACCGTCTGGATCGACTTCGTCTTTCGGGGCGGGGGCGTCCGTGCCATACCTGCAGCGCGGGCTGCGGGAACGGCCCCGTGTTGCGTCTGACCCTGCAGCCCCCCACAGAGCCGGAACACCAGCCACTCCAGCGTCCGCCGCGGTGAAGCCGCGCTGCCGCCCTTGATCGCATTGTCCGCCTCGAGAAACAACTGCACGGTTTGTTGCAACCCGAGGTCCGTCATCTGGCGGACCTGCCCCAGGAACTCGCGCAATCGGAAGGGCGGAATGCCTGCGGAACGGCCCACGTCCGCGTCCGCGCGACCCTCGGCCAGGAGCGCGTGGGCCTTCCAGAGTCGGCGGAACTGCCAGAGCAGCGCGCCAAGAATCCGGAGTGGGGCCTCACCCGCGTCGAGGTTCCGGGAGACGATGCGCAGGGCTCGGGCATGGTCACCCGACGTGATGGCCGCGCTCAGATCGAACACGGATGCGCCAGGCTCCACACCTCGCAGGGCATCGACATCGGCGGCGCCGGCGACGGTATCGGCCGGGGTTGCCACCGCCACTTTTTCCAGCTCGCGCCGCAGATACCCGAGGGAACGGTCGGCCAGCTCCGCGAGCGCCTGCACCGCATCCTCGTCGAGTTTCACGTGCAAGTCGGCCGCCTGCTCGCGGATCCAGGGCGCGACCTGTTGGCTGGGGAGCGACGCGCAGTCGACCACCTGAGCCTTGCTTTTCAGCGCCTGCGTGGCCTTGAGCCGTCCGTCCAGTTTCGAGGCCGACAGGACGAGACTGGTGCTGGAGTTGGGAGCCTGGACGTATTCGACGAGGTGTTCGATTTCGCGTGCGGCAAGTTTCTCCACATTCTTGAGAATGACGAGGCGGCGCTCAGAGAAGACCGGGATCTCTTGAGCGCACTGGACGACGTCGGACGCCGTGCATTCATCCCCGTAGAACAGGTCGCAGTTGAACGCGTCACCGTCCCCGCCCCCCAGCACGGCTTCTTTCACGACACGGAGGGCGTGATCGCGCAGGTCGTCCTCTTCACCAAGCACCAGGTAGATCGGGGCGACCCCCTGGCGCTCGATGGTTCTCTTCAGATCGTGAGATTTCATGTCGGCTGGGCTCGCCCTCGGTCCGCGGGGCTTTGCCTCGTTCGTCTTCTCTTACGGAGCGGCTCCGGCAGCGGGTGGTGGTGACGCATTGGGCCTACTCTGTGCCGCTTCGGCCTCCAGCACGGACTCGAGGTGGATCAAGAACTGGGCGGCGAGATCGGAGGCGATCTGCTCACCCGCCTGCTCGAGGGCTCGTGTCTGCAGCACGCGGTTGAATTGTATGTCCTGGGTGACGAAGAATTCGGAGGACGCGCTGACATGCTGGCGCCACAGGACCTTCTTGGTTCCCACCTCCTCGACTCTGGCCGAGACGGACACCACCGCACGGCTCTCGAAGGTCGACGTTTGCGAAAAGCTCAGCGACGGCAGGCTCACGGAGTCGATCGTCGATTGTAACCGAAGCTCCGCCGACCGCACGTCAGGGACGACGTTGGCGCCGCTCGACGCCGCAAACTCCCGCCGAAAGAACTCCGTATATCTGGCCTCGAGGTCCGGCTCGAAGGTCCTGTTCTGAACAGGCTCCACGACGAGTCGCGGGGCCTTGGCGCGAAGCGCACGCAGCCGTGCTTCATCCTCGCTCCCGCCGATGACGGGACCAGGCCCACCCGCCATGAACTGGTACCCGCAGGCGGAGGTCAGCACCATGAGGCCAAGGAGTGCGCTGACGCGAATCGGTATCATGCTGCCGGCCTCACACGGACGAGGTTACACCACAAAGTTCACCAGCTTCTTCTGGACGTAGATCACCTTGCGAAACTTCTTGCCTCCGAGCCATTCCTGGAGCTTGGGGTCCCCCTGCGCCTGACCGATGACCTGCTCCTCCGTCGCGTCCGCCGCGACCTCGATCCGGCTCCGTAGCTTGCCGTTGACCTGGATCGGAATCGTTAATCGCTCGCTCGCCGTCAGCGCGGGGTCTGCGGCCGGCCAGGGCTGGTCGGCGACGCTCGGCCCGTGACCCAGCAATTCCCACAATTCTTCCGCGATGTGCGGCGCGAAGGGTGCCAGCAAGAGGACCAGCATCTGCGCCGCCTCCCGGAGCGCGTCGGTTTCCTCGGCGGCACGGCCTCCTTTGGACGCCTCCGCCGTCACTTTGTACAGGCCGTTCACGAACTCCATCAGGGCGGCGATGGCGGTATTGAACTGAAACTCTCGGTCGACGTCATCCGTGACCTTCTGGATCGTCCGGTGTGTGAGCCGACGGATCTCCCGGGCCCGGGCCGCGCCGGTCTCGTCGGTGCCGCCCTCCGCACGGCCGAGGTGTCCAGTGAGCTCGATCATGAGCCGCCAGACGCGCTGCAGGAAGCGGGAGGCACCTTCGACGCCCGCATCGCTCCATTCCAAGTCCTTTTGCGGGGGCGCCGCGAAGAGCGAGAACATCCTGGCCGTGTCCGCCCCATAGGTCGCGATCAGATGCTCCGGGTCCACGATGTTTTTCTTGGACTTCGACATCTTCTCGACACGACCCCGTTCCACGGCCGAATCGACCCCTGTGTCCCGACAGGGCGCGCACCGCCAGCCGTCCTTCTCCGACCCCGCGAGCTCACTGGGAAACAACCAGCCGTGCCGCGGGCACTGGTACGTCTCCTTGCAGACCATGCCCTGCGTCAGCAGGTTCACAAAGGGCTCGTCGACCTTCGTGAGCCCCAGGTCCCGGATCACCTTGGTGAAGAAGCGGGCATAGAGCAGATGCAGGACGGCGTGCTCGATGCCGCCGATGTACTGATCCACGGCCATCCAGTACGCGACGGCGGCGGGCTCGAGGGCCTGGGTCGTTTCGAGCGGCGAGCAGTACCGGAGGAAGTACCAGGACGAATCGACGAAGGTGTCCATCGTGTCGGTCTCGCGCCTGGCGCCTGCGCCGCAAACCGGACACGTCGTCTCGACGAACTCTCTGATCCTCGCGAGCGGTGACGCGCCCTTCCCCGTGAAGGGCACGTCCGCGGGCAGCATGACCGGAAGCTGGTCTTCCGGGACGGGCACGACCCCGCATCCGTCGCAATAGATCATGGGAATCGGCGTCCCCCAGTAGCGTTGCCGCGAGACGCCCCAGTCTCGGAGCCGATAGTTCACCGTGCGTGTGCCGATGCCTTGGCTCTCCGCATAGTCGGCGATGCGCTCCTTCGCCTCCGGCACCGCCAGACCCGAGAACTCGCCGGAGCTCACCAGCCGCCCGGCCGCCTCCTGCTCCTCGTAGGCGCCCTCGAGGGCGCGCTCGTTCAGCGTCGCCTCCGGATTCTGGATCACGAGACGGATGGGAATGCCATACTTCGTGGCGAATTCGAAGTCGCGCTGATCGTGGGCGGGCACGGCCATGATCGCGCCGGTCCCATATTCGTAGAGGACGAAGTTGGCGACCCAGATCGGGATGCGCTCGTTGGTGAAGGGATTGACCGCCCAGGCTCCGGTGAACACGCCTTCCTTCTCACGATCGACCGCGGTACGGACCGCCCGCTCTTGTCTCGATACCCGCTGCACAAACTCACGAACGGTGCCGGCTTCGGGACGCCCGGCTATCAACGCCGCCACCAGCGGAGACTCCGGCGCGAGGCTCATGAAGGTGGCGCCGAAGATCGTATCCTGGCGCGTGGTGAAGATGCGGAGAGCGGTCACATCGCCGGCCGGCTCGGCCAGCGGGAAGTCCACTTCCACACCGACGCTCCGGTTGATCCAATGCCGTTGCATGACCCGCACCCGCTCGGGCCACCCGGTCAAGGTGTCCAGGGCGTTCAGCAGCTCCTCAGCGTACTGCGTGATCTTGAAGAACCACTGCTCCAGCTCTTTTTGCACCACCACCGCATCGCATCGCCAGCAGTGGCCGTCCTCGACCTGCTCGTTGGCGAGTACCGTCTCGCAGCTCGGACACCAGTTGACGGCCGAGCGCTTTCGATAGGCGAGCCCGCGCTCGTGCATCTTGATAAAAAACCATTGATTCCATCGATAGTAGTCGGGCGAGCAGGTCGAAAGCTCCCGCGTCCAGTCATAGGAGAGACCCATCTGCCGCAGTTGGCCCCGCATGTAGGCAATGTTCTCGTCCGTCCAGCCGCCCGGATGGACACCTCGTTCGATCGCGGCGTTTTCGGCGGGCAGGCCGAACGCGTCCCACCCCATCGGGTGGAGAACGTTGAAGCCGCGCATCCGCTTGTAGCGGGCCAGGACGTCCCCGATCGCGTAGTTCCGGACATGCCCCATGTGGATGCGCCCGGAGGGATAGGGAAACATCTCCAGGCAATAGAACTTCGGCTTCGCGGGATTTTCGCGCACCTGGAAGGTGTGGTCCCGCTCCCACCGGGCCTGCCATTTGGCTTCGAGTGCGCGATGGTCGTAGCTGCGGGTCATAAATCAGGGTTGAGTCGGTTGCGTCAGTTGGGTCGGTCAGGTCGGTTGGCTTGGAGCCGTCGCCACCCCTCGAGCGCGCGCCTGGCCGCGCAACGAGCTGCGTGCGCTCGACCGGCGACTCTAACATACCGTACCAGGAGCGACAAGCTGGCGCGGGCTCAGTCTGCTATACTGAGCGACACCTGGAATCCACCCCGCCTCCACCGGGCCACGACATGCCGGGATTCTACGCACAACACATCTTCCCGAGGCTCATGGACTGGGTCATGCGGGGCACCCGCTTCCAGCACGAGCGCGAGGAGACCCTCCGCCAACTTCATGGGTCCGTGCTCGAAATTGGATTCGGCACGGGCCTGAACCTCCCCCACTATCCGAAAGCCGTGACAGAGGTGGCAGCGGTAGAGCCCTTCGTCTTGCTCCCGGCCACAGTCTCGCAGCGGAGCGCGGAGGCCCCCATGCCCGTTGAAGTCGTTCGCGTGACCGCCGAGCACCTGCCCTTTGGGGACGGCACATTCGATTGCGCCCTCAGCACCTGGACGCTGTGCACGATCCCGGACGTCCTGGCCGCGCTGCGAGAGATTCGCCGGGTGCTCAAGCCCGACGGGGTGCTGGTCTTTCTCGAGCACGGCCGCAGCGACGACGCCAGGCTGGCACGATGGCAGGACCTTCTGAATCCGTTGCAGCGTCTCGTTGCATGCGGGTGCAACTTGAACCGTCCGATCGACAGCCTGGTCACGGAAGCCGGCTTCAAGATCACCCACCTCGATCGCTACACCATGCCGGGCGTGCCCCGGATCGGGGCCGAGATGTACAGGGGCACCGCAAGTCCCGCCTAGCCAACTCCCGCCAGCGCGAAAAGGTGCCCGTCGAGTGACCGGTTAGCCGGGCTGCTACCCGCCCGTGAGATCGGAGAACGCAGAGATTGCAGGAAACCTTGCGGAAGGCTCCGCGGGGAGCCGCGAGCTCGACTTCGCGCTGTGATAGATGTGGCGGATGCCGTATTGCTCTGCGGTCGCGAGGCAGGTCTCGTCGTCATCGATGTAGAGCGTGCGGCTCGGATCAAACATCACCGCGTCCCGGCAGGCAGGCCAGAAGCACGGCTGCATCTTGAGGCAGCCGAGGTCGAAGGCGCCGACGATACGGTCCACGTGGCG
>JBFGRM010000016.1:0-21126 GCA_041563675.1 Nitrospiraceae bacterium
ACTCCGATGCCTCTGGATCGGGCTGGCGACACTGTGTGTCGCGGCCGTCCCCGCCTGCTCGAGCGCGGAAGATCGTTCCTGGGATCGGCTCGCGGACGGTTTGTCCGTGGCGATCTGGACCCCCGGGAGTGATTGCACCACCCAGGTTCCCCCGCTGCTCCTGGTCCGGGTCGATCCCGATCGGTATCGCTTTGAGACCTATCATTTCCGTGACGAAGGCCTCCCGGCACCGCTCACCATCCACGCCTGGCGGCAGCGGACGCAGGCGAGCATCCTGTTCAACGCGGGCTTGTTTGCGGAGGACTACTCTTATCTGGGCCTTCTGATGAAGGACGGCCGTTCCCTGGGATCGCGTTTGCATCCGGGCTGGAAGGGACTCTTTGTCGCGGAGCCGACCGAGCCGGGCCGGCGAAACGCGCGGGTGATGGATCTCGCAAAGGAGCCGTTCACGCCGGAGGCGCCCGCCTATCGGGAAGCCGCGCAGTCCCTGATGCTGGTGGACGAGGGCGGCAAGCCGAGGGTCAAGCATAGCGGCAAGCGGGCCCATCAGACGGTGGTGGGCGAAGACGAGGCGGGCAATATTCTCCTGATCAAGACGGCGGGGGAGGTGCCGATGTGGGAGCTGGCGGTCTGCTTGCGCGACGGTATGCCGTCGCTGCGTCACGCGATGGCGATGGATGGAGGGTTGTCATCCGACCTGCTGTTCGACGACAGTCTGCTCTCCCCGCCTGCGCAGGCGGCCCCGCCTCCCCCCTGGAGGGCTCTCGTGGACGGCAGCGCGCCGCTGCACATTCCACTACCCGCGGTCATCGGCATACGTCCGCGCGAGCTCACCGCCGCTCAGCAACGCTGAGCCGGCAGGCTGAAGGGGGCAACAGAGGATCAGCCGCCGGGGCGGCTGACCGGATAGCCTGCTGCCACCCACGCGTTCATGCTCCCTTGCACGTTGTACACGTACTTGTAGCCGAGGTCCGCGAGGGTCTCTGCGGCGATGTTGCTCCGCCTGCCTGACTGGCAGTAGACGACGACGTGGTCATCAAGACGGGCGCCGATCTCGCGATGCCGGGTCCCGATCTCTTGATAGTCAATGTTCATATCGGTCCCCGGAATCACACCCGTCACATGCTCCTCGGGGCTCCGGACATCGATCAGGTGAAAATCCTTCTCCATGGGCGAGCTAGCCTTTTGAATGCCCGCCATCAGCTGGTGCACGGTCAACAGATATGAATGATAGGCTGAAGCCAGTCCGCCGCCGAGCAGGACAAGCCCGAGACTCACGCCTATCAACGCTGAGAGCCATCTCCGTTTCATCGAAGGAACCTCCTGTCATGAGCAGGAGTCGAGTGACCGGCCCCTGCTGCCGATCGCCGCATACGACTCACATCATATGACCGGTCTCGGAAGGTGGTCAAGCGTCTGCATAGTGGCTGCCAGTTTACTCCTGGCTGCATGCGGAGGCGGCGCGACGCTGGTGAGGAGCACCTCCGATGGAGGTGTCGTCACCTATGCGTTCAACCCCGCGCAGGGCCACCTGTCTTCTCCATTCCGGGACGACGCCTTCGCGCTGATGGCCCGCCACTGCGGCGGCGCGTTTACCATTGTTCGGGAGGGGGAGACGAGAGGCCGTGTGCGAGAGGTTCAGACCGTCGCGGGAGCCGAGGTCATCGAAGAGCGACGCTGGGGCTTGGAGTTCGACTGCGAGGGCATCAGGCGCGTGCCGTCTTCGACCGCGCCTCCACGAGGCGGATGAGATCCTGCACGGAGAGGAGACTGAGCAGCTTCACGCCCTCGGCTTCGACGCGCGCGCGCCCGTCCTGCTCCTCGCGATCCACAACGACCAGGGCGTGCTCGACGTGCAGTCCGGCCTCCCTGGCGGCTTCGACGGCCTTGATGACCGACCCTCCGCTGGTCAGCACATCGTCCACCACCGCGGCGTGGTCGCCCGGTTTCGCGGCCCCCTCGATGAGCTTACCCAGACCATGGGCTTTGGCCTGCTTGCGCACGACGAAGGTGCGCCATTCCCGTGATGGGGAGGCCGTCAGCGCATAGGCCGAGATCGCGGTTGCCAAGGGAATGGCCCCGAGCTCCATGCCGCCAAGGCAATCGATCTTGAGACCCGAGAGCGAGTCGTAGGCGAGCTGCGCGACGAGGTGCCGCGCACGAGGGTGGGCGAGCAACACGCGGCAGTCGACGTAGAAGGGGCTCGTCGCCCCCGAGGCCAGGCGGAATCCCTTGTGCGGATCCCACTGGAACGAGGCCGTGTCGAGGAAGGCCCGGACAAGTTCATGCTTGAGCATGCCGGGATCCGAGTATAGTCGGTCTACGGATGAAAGTCACCAGGGATGCGGCCAGGGCGCGAGGCCGAACGTTTCACGGCTTATACAATCCGACCCTCTGACGTCCGAGGGCGTCGGCGACGGCTAACCCCCGTCGCCCCGCCGGCTCTTGATGATCCGCCCGAGGTGCACGCGGGTCTGCGAGCTCATCCGCTCAAAGCGGAGACCGAACCGGCGCGTTTCCGTCCATTGAACGACCGCGCGCTCTACCTCCCTGGGTGAGTAATGGTCCGGCATGAGGATCTCCAGCTTGAGCACGGCCCCCTCCGGCACCGAAGTCTTCGACTCCACGACGCAGCCGTGGCTTGAGAGATCGTAGACGATCCCTTCCCCCCTCACCTCTCTCCCAAAAAATGAAATCGGCAAGTGGACCTGCTGGCGTTTGTGATGCCTGCGCTCCATGCTGGCTGGTTCGTGGACCAGGTGTAATTAAGTAAGGAGGAAAGCAACTCTCATTCCAGCCGTGGCGCAGCCGCTGGTCCTCCGGCACATACGTGAAGGTACTGAGTTCACAGGGGAAATCGGCCCTGGTCGTGGGGTCGGGGACGCTGTGACGCCGGTCACAGCAGTATCGGATAGCACACGACGTTGACAGAGCTAGATACAGGAGGGCGACCATCGGATCGCCCACTGAGGGAGGGTGGGGCGAGGGGCGCGCCTGATGCCGGCTCAGGCGACGAGCCTTCGGCCGTACCTGACTGCGCGATCGACGCCCCGTCGCACGTCCCGGCGGAACCGGGCGGCATGATCCTGCGCCCGCTCGGAGTACCGGCGAAGCTGCTTGCGCGTGGCGGCGCCCGCCTGCGGTGCATAGAGCAGGCCCACGGCCGTGCCCACAGCCGCGCCCATGACGGTGAACAAGCTGGCAATCTTCAGACTTCTCATAAGACGTCTCCTTCGCGTGAACAACTGGCGTGCCGTGCACCAGCCTACAGAACCGGTGCTGCATCTGATTACATTACGCTTCCTTTGCGTGCCAGAAAATACCTCCGAGGATGGGGCCCGCGACGCCGGTCAGGAATTGAGGTGCCGGGGCGCCGGCTCTTGGCCATTCGGGTGGTCTCCCGGTCAAAAGGCTGTAGGGGCTGGCCCGAAGTAGGGTTGACGCTGCCCCCGCGGAAGGAGCAAACCGATTGCAGGGTACGATGATCCAGGCCTTGCGGCCGCACGTACCAAACGGCTGATCATTTCTTTTTGTTACATCAAGGGGGTCGCTTCCATGTTTACCCAAAAAGGACGTCTATGTGTTCTCGTTGCGTCGCTCGCCACCTTCGCCATGGGTGCGACGGGCTGCGTCGGCGCGGACCGGTATCGGGCTTTGAAAGACGAGGCCGCTCAGGCCAAGCAGCAGCTGAAGGAGGCCCAGGTTGCCTACGCCAAGGAAAAGCTCCGCGTGATCACCCTCGAGAAACAGAATGACGCGCTTCAGGCGCAGACCCAGCAGTACCACAAGGATCTGAACGGCCTCAAGGAGTCGATTAGTAAGCTCCAAGGCCTGACCGACGAGTGGTTTCAGGTGCGCGATGACCTCATTCGCCTGAACATGGACCGCGAGCTGACGCGCATGCGGAAGGCGAATCCCGAAGCCACGGGTGTCATTCTCCTGGAGCCAGTGAGCGAGTCCAGGGCCCCGGAGCAGACGGCTCAGGCTGTGGAGGAAGTGATCACGCCTGAGACGACGGAGGAGGAACTGAATCGCGTGCTCGAGCAGTTCAGGAGCCTGTTGAAGAAGTAAGACTTCGGGCCCTCGGCCCGATTCACCTTTCTACGCCCGCGGGAGAGACTCATGATCTCTATAGTGCAGACTCGAATGTGTGCCTTTGGTGCTCTGCTCGCCCTGTGCTCGGGATGCGTGGCGACCTCCGACCTTGAGCGTCTCAACCGCGACCTCACGAAGCAGATGGACTCGGCCAACACCACGATCAAGGACGACCTCCTGATGCTCGGCGGCAAGGTCGATCAGGTCCAGACCTCGCAAGAGGCGCTTCGGAGCGACGTGACGTCAGCGATGGAGACTCTCCGTGCCGACACAAATAAGGGGATCGAGAAGCTGGCGACGGACGAGCAGGCAAGGGACCGGCAACTGAAAGAGCTGGAGTCGCAGATCGAGAAGACGCGGCAGGCGCTCAAAGACTACGTGACGACGAGTAGCCAGGCGATGGAGCAGATCGCCAAGGTCACGACGGAGGTCAACAACAAGCTGGCGGCGATCGAGCAGACGGTGGCCACTGTCCGGGGCCTGCCGCCAGCGGTCAGCGAGCTCGGCGCCGAGCTTCGCGCGCTCAGACAGACGCTCCAGCAGACCTACAAGCTGGAGGAGGCGGCGCTCAAGCACCGCCTCAGGGCGCTGGAGGAGCTGGGCCGCAACCTCGAGCCGAATCCGCAGCAGGCGAAGCAAAGCGATTAAGGCCCCACCTCACCGTCTCAAGGTTCAGGTCGGCGGGCGTCCCTTAAAAGGCGAGCGGATCTGGCCTGGCCTTGAGACAGCTCCCCCCATCGGCAAACCCATCTTATTGATAGTGCTGTTCGGAGAGTGAGCGGAGAGAGACTCGGGCGCGAGAGAGGGCAAGTGGTGCCGAAGGCGGGATTCGAACCCGCACACCCCGGAGGGCGCCAGACCCTGAATCTGGTGCGTCTGCCAGTTCCGCCACTTCGGCACATGCGGAGGCGAAATTATCGCTGAAGGGCCGGCCGACGTCAAGCGTGGCGGCGCCCCGCGGATGGATCAGCCGGCGAGCGGCTGGCTCTCCTGCCGGCGTTCGAGTGAGGCCCACTGGTCGGGATCGGGAATCTCGCGCTGATCGGCGCTGAGGACGATGCGCTCCCGCGCGAGACCCGCTGCCGCCAGCAGAAAGGGCGCGGGGACTCGCACGGCCTCGTCGACGAGCAACACGTCGAAACGCACGCGCTCGAACAGGGGATCGGCGGCTGCCCGTGCCCCGGTTGTGATCACGAGACGCTTGTTCTGCAGAAACGCCTGGCGATTCGTGCCTTCGCCGGCTGCGAGCAGCTCGCGGATCTTCTTCGTGCCGCCCAGCCGGATGACCTCCTCCTTGAGCTCCGCGTATTCGGGCTTGATCTCCTTCGGCAGCGCCGCCTCGGGGGTCAGCTCCTTGATGCGTGCTTTCGCAATATCCAGCTCCTTGACCGTGGCGGCGCTGTTTTGCTCGTAGATCTCGCGGTACTCCTGCAGCGTCTTCACGTTCTTGCCCGCCGCTTGCATGGTGAGACGCTTGAACAGCGGCAGCGCCTCATATTTCGCCAGCGTCTCGTCGATGCTCGAAATTTTCTCGCGATAGTCGGTGAGCTGCGTGAGCAGCCGCCATTCGAGCAGCCTCACTTCGTTCAGGTCCCGCTGCTTCTCGGCCTTGTAGGCGAGCAGGGGCGTCAGCTCCCGGAAGCGTTCGTATTTCCGCCGGAGGGATGCCTTGTCCCCCCGCGACCTGGCAAAGAAGTGATGCATCTGCGCCTCGAAGCCGAGCTCGCCGAGCGCCATGCCCGACGCGGCCTTGAGGAGCGACAGCTCGTATCGGCTCAGCAGGCTCTTGTACTGCAGCCCGGCGCCGCGCATTGACTTGGCCAGCACGCCCAGCACCTCGTCCGCGGCCGCATGGTCCGGACAGATGAGGAGCAGACGCTTGTTCGCACGGACGAGCTCCATCGCCAGCGTCGCCAGCCTCTTGCGTCGCGTGGCCGGATCTTCGCCCCACAGCGGGGTGAGCACGGACGCGGACCCGCCGATCCGGGCCGCCTCCTGTCCCCCCTTCGCCTCGGGGTCCAGCCAGGGAACGAGCCGCTCGGACGGCCCCAGCGTAAACTTCTCCGGCTGATGTCCCATGGTGGCAAGGCGCGTGGAGCAGGTTTCCAGAAAGCCAGCGGTGTCCGGCACGATCGTCGAGGACCCCAGCGTTTGCCCAAGGGCGTCGAACACCTGGACGACGAGCGTGCGGCCGGCGGAGCCGATCACGAATCCTTCCGTGGGCTCGGCGTTGCCAGGGGGGAGGATGCTCACCGGAACGTCCTCGGGCAGGAAGCGCTCCTCGCTCAGGTCGAACCGGTAGACGTGGAGCGAGCCGACGGTGACAAGCAAGTGGCCGCTCGGCGAGGTGATGGGCGCATCGAACCCTTTGGGCGCGGCCTGTGCACGCTCCGCATCAAGCCGTTGCGCATGATGATCAAGCAGGTCGACGAGCTTCATGGCAAGAGACAAGGGGGCCGCGCGATTGCTCCTTAGCTCCGTAACGCTTCGACGAGACACATGGCCACGCAAGCCAGGCCACCCGTCGTGGGGGTGCGGTCAAACGCGCAGCGGCGAGCCGTGGCGCAGGCCGTGACCCCCGGCAAGTACCTCTCCAGGTCAAACTCGTGCAGCAGGTGGGCCCGCAAGGGGCCCGTCGCACCGTCCCGGCTGTCCACGGACAGAATGACCACGCGGCGGCGCGCATCGTCCTCCAGGATCGCGGCACGGGCAGGCTCTCCATACAGTGGGCGGGCGCCCCGCAGGCCGGGGAGCACGACCGTACGCTTGACCAGCCCATCCGGCGGGTGAACCGGCCTGGTGCTGAGACGCACATTGAGGGTCGAGAGGTCGGGTGGCTCCCCGATCTTCGCTTCCTCGGCGGCGGCCTCGTCCAGAGTGGCTGCGTGGCTGACGGTGAGAAAATCCAAATAATACAGGACCAGGAACCCGGCCATGAGGAGGTTCACGATCAGGCTCGCGGCGTAGATGACCATGCACCGCGGCAGCCAGTGGCTTCCAATCACTCTCATGCTCATCGGCTCATAGGTACTACGGCTGATGCCTCGCGATCCCGTGAGGGTGTATATTACTGATGCTCCCCGCAGCCTGTCTACACAAGCCGGGACACGACCCGAAGAGCCTCAGACCCGCTCCAGCGGCGGCGTTCCTGGCAAGTCGCGGAGGGCCAGACGGGGAGAGAGAAATTGACTTTTCCGGGGGCGCCCAGTATCCTCTGGCCTTTCCAAAAAGGAGCCTCGCTCATGAAGGTGATTCTGCAGCAGACAGTCGAGGGTGTCGGCCATCTCGGGGATCTGTTGGATGTGTCCGACGGCTACGCCCGAAATTTCCTCCTCCCACGGCGTAAGGCCCTGGAGGCCAATACTCGTAATATCAAGGCGTTGGAGCACGCGAAACGTGTGACCGCCGAGAAGGCCAAGAAGGAACGTCTGGAGTACGAGGAGCTGGCGAAGACGGTGTCCGCCGTCTCGGTGACCATCACGGCCAAGGTCGGGAAGGACGACAAGATGTTTGGGTCGGTGACGAGCAAGGACGTGGCGGAAGGGCTGGCGGAGCAGGGCCATGCCATCGACCGTCGGAGGATCGTGCTCGACCATCCCATCAAGGAATTGGGGACCTTCACGGTGCCCGTGAAGCTCTACAAGGACGTTACCGCCAGCGTCGCGGTCCACGTCGTGAAGAAGGAAAAAGAAAGGGACAAAGAGAAAGAGGCCGTGGCCGAGGATGTTCAGCCGGCGGAATCGTGACGGCCCGATCGGCATGAACAGGGCCTCAAGAGGAAAGACGGAGGACGCATAGCCGCATGGCTAGCAAGGCAGTCGGATATCTCAAAGACCTGAAGGCGACGGACCCGGAGGTGTACAAGGCCATCCGTGCCGAAGAGAAGCGCCAGCGCGAGAAACTCCTGCTTATCGCATCGGAGAACTTCGCAAGCTCCGCGGTCCTGGCGGCCCAGGGCTGTCTGATGACGAACAAATACGCCGAGGGGTATCCGCGCAAGCGCTACTACGGGGGCTGTCAGTACGTGGACGACGTGGAGGAGCTCGCGATCCAGCGCGCCAAGGCGCTTTTCGGCGCCGAACACGTCAACGTGCAGCCGCATTCCGGCTCCCAGGCCAACATGGCCGCCTATCTGTCCGTGCTCAAGCCCGGCGACTCTATTCTGGGCATGGATCTGTCGCAGGGCGGGCATCTCACACACGGGAGCCGCGTCAACTTCTCCGGCATGCTGTTCCGGTCGTACTCCTACGGCGTGGATCGGGAGCGCGAGCGCGTCGACTATGACGCGGTGCAACGCATCGCCGAGGAATGCCGCCCGCGCATGCTCGTCGTGGGCGCCAGCGCCTATTCCCGGGTGCTGGATTTCCCCCGCTTCCAAGAGATTGCGAAGGCCGTGGGGGCCTATCTTCTGGTGGACATGGCGCATATCGCCGGGCTGGTCGCGGCGGGTTTGCATCCCAGCCCCATTCCTTTCGCCGATTTCGTGACGACCACGACCCACAAGACGCTTCGCGGCCCCCGCGGCGGGATCGTCATGTGCAAAGCGGAGCACGCCAAGGGGGTCGACAAGATGATCTTCCCGGGCTCGCAGGGCGGGCCGCTCATGCACGTGATCGCTGCGAAAGCCGTGGCATTCAAGGAAGCGCTTTCGCCCAGCTTCAAAACCTATCAGGCGCAGATCGTGGCGAATGCTCGGGCGCTCGCGGAGGGACTCACCGAGCGCGGGTATCGCGTCGTCTCGGGCGGCACGGACACCCACCTCATGCTGGTGAATCTGAGCCCGAAGGGCGTCACGGGGAAAGAGGCGGAGTCCGCGCTGGACGCGGCCGGCATCATTGTGAACAAGAACGCCGTTCCGTTCGACGAGCGTCCGCCTGCTGTGGCGAGTGGGATCCGGATCGGCACCCCGATCGTGGCGACCCGCGGCATGCGGGAGCAGGAGATGCGCGAGATCGTGGGACTCATCGATCAGGTCCTGCAACAGCCGACCGACCGCGGCGTACGCCGTGACGTGAAACAAAAAGCCAAAGCGTTGTGCCAGCGCTTCCCAATCTTTTTTGATTACGCCGCGTCAGGCGGCTGAACCAGGAGTGCGCCCTTGAAGTGCCCCTTCTGCGACGGCATCGAGGACAAGGTCGTCGATTCGCGTATGGCCAAGGAAGGGGAGGTCATCCGGCGCCGGCGCGAATGTCTCGCCTGCAAGCGCCGCTACACGACCTACGAGCGCGTGGAGGACTGTCTGCCGGTGGTGGTGAAAAAGGACGGCCGCCGCGAGCCGTTCGACCGTCTCAAGATCCTGTCCGGCATCAAGAAGGCCTGCGAAAAACGGCCGATCAGCACCGCGACCATCGAGGCTGTGACCGATCAGGTCGAGAAGCAGCTCCAGGAGCTGGGCGAGACGGAAATCCAGAGCCGCATCATCGGCGAGGAGGTCATGCGGCAACTGCATCAGCTCGACCAGGTGGCCTACGTACGGTTCGCCTCCGTCTACCGCGAGTTCAAGGATATCGATCAGTTCATGGACGAGCTGAAAGCCCTTGCCCACGAGAAACGCGAAAAGTAAGCACGCGTCCTCCTCTTTTCGATCGGCTTCCGTTGTTCCACCGCTTCGCACGGCCACGCGCCTCGACCGCGCGGCCACCCCTCACGCGCCTCAGAGAGGGGCGCCGGTCACACGGATCATGACGCAAGCTCGCCGCGCGAAGACACGACCCAAGCCGAAGCGGGTAGCCCCAGGCGCGACCCAGGTCGCCATCATCGGAGTCGGCCGTGGGGGAACCGCGCTGTTGGAGATCTTCGCGAAGGACCCTCTGGTCCAGATCATCGGCGTGGCCGAGATCGATCCGGGGGCGATGGGCGTCCCGCTCGCCCGCCGGCTTGGCATTCCCATCACCCTGGACTACCGCGAGCTTCTGTCGATGGAGAACGTCGATTTGATCATCGACGTCTCCGGGGATCCGGAAGTCGGCGAGGTCCTCCAGGAATTCAATCGCATGGGCGTCGCCATCATCGGCGGGGCCACCGCGAAGTTCATGTGGCAGCTCATCGAGGCAAGGATTCGGGCGACCGCCGAGATCGAGAGGACGCTCAACAAGTATCAGACCCTCTACCGCCTTTACGTCAAAGAGGCCGGCGCGGCTGTGGAGCAGGAGCGCACGCGGATTGCCTGCGAGATCCACGATGGGTTGGTCCAAAGCCTCGCCGGCGTGAACTTCAAGCTCGACCTCTGCGAGGAGCTGGTCCGGAAAGACGCCGACGCCTGCCTCGACACATTACAGGAAACGAAGCAGCACCTGAAGCTGGCGATCCAGGAGGCCCGGCAGGTGATCTTCAACCTCCGCCCGCTTCAATTCGAGAAGATGGAGCTGATTCCGGCCTTGAGGAATTACCTCAAGTCCTACGAGACGCAGTCGCGCATCAAGACGGAGTTCAGGGTGTCCGGGAATGAGAAACGCCTGTTTTCGAAAACGAAGATCTTCCTGTTTCGGATCATTCAGGAGGCGCTCGGGAATGTCCAGGAGCACGCCAGAGCCGCTCGCGTCATGGTCCAGCTCGAGATTGGACGTGATGCGGTTACGGCCAGCATTGCCGACACGGGAGTGGGCTTCGACACGGCAGCCGTATCGCGCGACCCCGCCAAGTGGGATCACTTCGGACTCCGCGGGATGGTCGAGCGCGCCCGCCTGATCGGGGGCGAGGCGACCATTCAATCCAAACGCGGACAGGGCACCAGGGTAAAGATCAAGGTCCCCCTCGTGAAAAAGGAGGCCGCCAGGGATGGAACGCATTAAGGTGCTCATTGCGGATGACCACCGAGTCGTGCGGGAGGGCTTGGCGGCCATTTTGAAGACGAAGGAAAATATCGTCATCGTCGGGGAGGCTCAGGACGGCCAGGAGGCGGTCGAGAAGGCCCGCTCCCTTTTACCCGACGTGGTGCTGATGGATGTGAGCATGCCCCGGATGACGGGTGTGGAGGCCACGCGTCAGCTCAAGCGCGAATTCCCGCACATGGGCATCATCGCGCTGACGATGTACGACGAGCAGCAGTACATCTTCGACCTGGTCCGCGCGGGAGCGACCGGCTATTTGCTCAAGGATACCGACTCGGCGCAGATCGTCGCGGCGATTCGTGCGGTCTACCGGGGGGAGTCATTGATCCACCCCTCGGTGGCCAGCAAGATCCTGGCCGAATTCTCCCTCATGTCCCAAAAAAAGGGCAAAAAAGCCGCCTGGGTGGAGCATGACCTCAGCGAGCGCGAAATCACCGTCTTGAAATTGGTCGCGGAAGGGAAGACGAACAAGGAGATTGCGAACGTGCTGGATTTGAGTGAGAAAACCGTGAAGAACCACGTGCGGAACATTTTTCACAAGCTCCAGGTCTACGATCGCACGCAGGCCGCGATTCTGGCAATTCGGAAGGGTCTTATCGAGCTGGAACCGAAACCGTAGCGGCAGGACTGAGGGACGAGGAATGAGGAGACATTCCCCTGTCCGATTCCGTCATTCCCGCGAAAGCGGGAATCCATCTCGTCCACCACGACAGAATGAGAAACGATGGATCCCCGCTAACAACCGCGGGGATGACAGAAGAAGATGTCGTCGCGCTTCTTTAGGCGTAGCGATCTTCCTCCCACGGCAGCGCGCTATTGGAATAGCCCCGCTGTTCCCAGTAGCCCAGGCGGTCGCGGTCGAGGAAGCGGATCTCCTTGATCCATTTCGCACCCTTCCACGCATATCGTTTCGGCACGAGCATGCGCACCGGCGCGCCGTGCTCAGGCGTGAGAGGCTCGCCATTCCATGAACGAACCAGGAGGACGTCGTCCTCGTCGCAGGCCTCGAGAGGCAAATTGGTGGTGTAGTCGTCGTAGCTCACGACGTAGACGAACCGAGCCGCCGGCTGGACCCGCGCCATCTGCATGACGTGCCGAAAGGAGACGCCTTCCCAAACGTTGTCGAAGGTGCTCCATGTCGTCACACAGTGAAAATCGGCCGCCAGCCGGACCTGGGGCTGCTCCAGGAATGCCTTCCATGTCCACGTCAATGGTGATTCGACGAGGCCTCCAACCGACAGTGTCCATTGGTCGATCTGGATGTCCGGACGGATCCCCAGGTCGAGGACCGGCCAGCCCTTGACGACGTGCTGCCCGGGTGGGAGACGGGACTGACGGGTGCGCTGGTCGCGCATGACGCCTTCCTCGAGGAGGCCGCGGCGACCCTGGGCCCATTCCAGCTTTTTCTTGATCAGACGCTCGTTGGGTTCCACACCGAATCCCGCAGTGTTAGGGGTGTATTTCGCACCAGATAGGAGCCTGGGAAAACGCAACAGTGTTAGCTTTTTACCACAAAATGGGCTTCGCGTGTAAGAAGAGAATGTATGAAAAAATAACAACTTAGATCACAAGTACGTAGTCGCGGCGATGGTATAGGAGTTGCAGAATTTGAGGGCGAGTCTTCCTATGCGAAAACAGCAGACGGTTGGTCAGGACATCAGTTGCGAGGGCGTCGGGCTGCACAGCGGCCAAGCCGCTCGCCTCACATTGCGACCCGCCTCTCCGGACACCGGCGTCGTCTTCCTGCGCCAGCACGACGGACAGACGGTCTGGGTCGGCGCCTCCGTCAGGAATTTGGTCCCCACGCAGCTGTGCACCGCCATCGGGGTCAACGGGACGCAGTTCAAGACCATCGAGCATATCCTTTCGGCCTTCACGGGGCTCGAAGTGGACAATGTCCTGGTGGAGCTCGACGCGGATGAGGTGCCGGTCATGGACGGGAGCGCCGGCGACTTCGTCCAGTTAATCCGCCGAGCCGGGGTCGTGGCTCAGGACCGACCCCAGCCAATCCTCAGCATCACCCATCCGATCGAAGTCGCTGAGGGGGATCGCACGGTCAGGATCGAGCCGTCTCCCACGCCCCGGATTACGTATTCCATCCGTTACGAGCATCCACTCATTCAGACCCAGCAGTACGTCTATGACGGCTCGGTCTCCTCTTTTGAAAACGACATCGCCCGGGCGAGAACGTTCGGGTTTCTCAACGAGGTCGAGGCTCTGTGGGCACGCGGGCTGGGGAAGGGCGGATCCCTTGAGAACACCGTCGTCCTGACCGACGACGACATCCTGAACGAGTCGGGATTGCGCTTCGAGAACGAGTTTGTCCGTCACAAGGTGCTCGACCTGCTCGGTGACCTGGCGCTGTTGGGCGTCCCCATTTTAGGGCACCTGATCGCGGAGCGCAGCGGTCACGCGCTCCACACAAAGCTGGTGGAGTCGATTCTGGCCCAGCCCAACAAGTGGGAGCTCCTCAACGCCGAGGAGTTGCCCTCGACGAGCCGGGCCCGGGCCGCTTTGAATCCGTTGCTGCAACCTTCCTCAGTTCCATTCCAAGTCTCCCCGACGCTCTAACCCGTCGTCACCGCCCAGCAAGCGGATTCCTCGGAGATGGTGGGCAAAAAAAACGCCGGGAGCGAGTAGCCTCACTCCCGGCGTCTGTCCCGGTGGGGGTTCTTACTTCTTCTTCTTGGTCTTCGCTGCCTTTTTCTTGGTCGCCAACACCCTCACCTCCCTTCGTCAGCTAGAGATTGCGCCACGAAGCCTCAGACCGCCTCGGTGAGTGGTCCAGGAGCGGCTTCGAACGTGTTCGGACCCACTTTGCGGAACCGCTTGTCCCTCTTGAGCGACGTCGCCACAGAGGTCAACGGAGTCTTCCCCTTGATCTGCAGTCCGCCCTCGACGAGATATTGCAGCAATTCCTTCGCGTGCATTGAGCGGTTTGCTTCCCGAAGAATCTGGTACGCCGCCTCGGGCACACTTTTCCCGACGTACTTGCTGCGGCCGAGTAAGATTTCTCTGGATTGGTCGGTGACGTCCGTGACAGGAAGGGGGCGGGCCCCTTTTTCATCTGTGATGATTTGGCTGGACAAGCTGGCGAGCTTGGCTTTGTCGGCTTCGACGCGGTAGAGGGTTTCAGCCAGTTCCAAATACTTCTTGATAGTCGCAATTTCCTCCTCTAATCGCTTCCGTTTCTTCTCAAGCTCCTGCAGCCGATTTCTATAGGCGCTGATTCTCTGCTCGAGCCCGACGATGATATCTGTCAGTTCTTCCACAAGCTTGACCTCTTGAGAGCATGCTTGCTTGATAGCATAGCTTGCGAAAGCTGTCAATATCAAATTTTGCATTGCTTGTCTCTATGACAAGCTCGTGCATAAAGCTCGCATTCAATCGCTTCAGCCGACCAAAGCATGATGCTTGCTGCCATGCCTGTATGCGTTCAAAGCGGCGCCTCGCATGCACGAAAAACCACCGAACCACATGAAAAAGGACCATGTCTCGGCTCCGTACGCGTCCTCTGAGGACAAAGCATAGCAACATTTCCCGATCTGTCCATATTATGAGCTCTCCCCGTGGCCCTCAGCCCGTGATCTTGAACGGGTTCGCCTCATTCACGAGCAGGGCGACCGATGCCCCGCAGGATGGGCGGGATTCAAGGCGGAGGGGGGGATCGCCGGCTTGTGTTATAGTCGGCCCCCATGTCGAAGCCTGAGATTCCGCCGGCCCCAGAACGGGACCAGCTCACACGCGTGGCGCTCGAGGCCGCCCGGCGGGCCGGCCAGATTCTTCAGGAGCGAGCCCGATCTGGGTTTCAGGTTAAGCACAAGGATGTGGTGAACCTGGTGACCGACGCCGACCACCAGTCAGAGCGGGCGATTATCGGCGAGCTTCGCCGAGCATTTCCGGACCATGAAACGCTTGCAGAGGAGCGCGGGCTCTCGGCCACCACCCGGTCTCCGTATCGATGGGTCATTGATCCGCTCGATGGGACCACCAACTTCGCCCATGGCTTCCCCGTCTATTGCGTCTCGATCGGGCTGGAATACCAGGGTCACCTGATCCTGGGCGTGGTGCTCGACCCCACGCGCAACGAGTGCTTTGTCGCCGAACGCGGGCGGGGAGCCACGCTCAACGATCGGCCGATACGCGTGTCCGCAACCAACGCGCTCACGGATTCGCTGCTGGTGACGGGATTCGCGTACGACATCCGGGAAAGCCCCGACAACAACCTCGATCATTTCACGCGCCTCTCCCTGCGCGCGCAGGGCGTCCGGCGGGTGGGCGCCGCGGCCCTTGACCTCTGCTACGTCGCCTGTGGCCGATTCGATGGATACTGGGAGCTGAAGCTCAAGCCCTGGGATATGGCTGCCGGCGCGATGATCCTCGAGGAGGCGGGCGGATGTCTGACGGACTTTACAGGAAAGGCGTTCTCGATCTACGGGAAGGAAATCGTGGCGAGCAATGGCTCGATCCACGACGAGATGCTGAAGGTGCTAGGCGAGGGAACCCCGGGGTAACGAGGAGCGTGGAGCGATGAACCGTGGGCACAAGAAGCGATCCTCATCTCCCTGCTCATCGCTCCTCGTTCCGCGCTCAGCGCTTTCTCAGTAGAGCAGGTCCATCCTTCCCGTTGCACGGGCCAGATTGATTCTGGAGGCGTTGAAGTTGGAGAGCGCCACCACGACGTTGTCGCGCGCCCGCGCGACCGACGCCTGTGCGTTCGTCACCTCGACATTGTTCGCCACGCCGACCGTAAACCGCTCCCTGGCCAAATCCAGCTCGCGGAGCGAGAGTCGGAGCCCCTCGCGAGCGACGAGCACTTGCTGTTGGGTCGACCGCAGCGTCAACAACGCGTCCCGCACCTCGAGCGTGATCTGATGGGCCACGTCCTTGGCCCGGATCTGCTCCTGACGTACCAGGCTTCGTTCCTGCGAGATGCGCCCCTCCCTTGACCCACCGTCGAACACCGGAATCGTCAACATGAGCGTGCTCGACCACACTTCGAAGGTGCCGTCGACCTTGCTGCCGGTATGTCCCCAATCGCCGTTGAAGGAAAAGGACGGTACGCGCTCGCTCGCCACGGAGCTCAGCGACAGCGCCGCCAACCGTTCTCGCCGATTCTGCGCCTTGAGCTCGGCGCGATTGGCGCGCGCAACCTCGAGCGCCTGCCGCGTGGTCTGTCCCGGCAGCTCGAGCAGCTTCAATTCATCGGTCAGCACCAGCTGCACATGGAAGTCGATCCCCAGGGCACGGATCAAGTTCAGCTTCGCGCGTTCGCGCTCGTTCTGTGCCACCAGCAAGCGCTGTCTTTCATTTTCCAACTGGACTTGCTCGCGCGTGACATCAAGGCCGGTGGCCAGGCCGGCGGCCTTGCGATCCTCGGCCAATCGGAGAAGCTCCTCGTTCAACGTAATGTTCGCCTCGACGGCCTTGACCGCGGCCTCCGCCCTCAACGCTTCCACGTACAGCAGGCCGGCTGTCGCCATCGCGTCACGGCGCGTCACCTCGGCGTCCAGCTCCGCGACCTCGATCCCTGTCCTGGCGGCACGCCACTTTTGAATCAAGCTCAGGCTGAACAGGTTCTGTGTCAGGACACCCCGATAATCGAAAAAATTGAATGGTCCCGTCACGCCCCCGCTCACACCCAGCGAGCCGAGAAAGAAGGTGCGCCTGTTCCAGCTCATTCGCCCGGAAAGATTTGGCAGGAGCGCGCCCAGCTCATTTTGCGTGTTCCCGCGCGCCTCCATGACCTGCTCCCTGAGCAACCGCACCGTCGGGTTATTGTCGACCGCGGCCTCGATGGCATCCCGGAGACTCAGTCGCAACTCTGGCGTGTCGTCCGCGGCTGTGGCGGAATCGAACGCGCCCGAAGCAAGCACCACGAATACCGCCACCAAGACGACCTTGATCATGTGTTTCATCGCTGCTCCTCTGTGTGTTGTGTGTCGGTATGACGATTTGGGCGAGCGTCTTCGTGCCCCGTCTCACCGAACAGACATGCTCTCGTAGGGGATTGACCGACCTCTGACTCCGATGGGTGCTCAGCCTTCGCCGACGCCGGTCGGAACCGGCTCTTCTCGCTGCACGACCTGCTCCGTCGGTTTCTGGCGGGTATCCATGACCAGGCTGAAGAGTGCGGGAACGACGACGAGTGTGAAGACGGTCGAGACGGCCAGCCCACCGAGCACGACACTGCCGATGCCTCGATACAGCTCGGAGCCCGGACCCGATGCAAGGACCAGCGGCATGAGGCCGAACATCGTCGTCAGGGCGCTCATGAGAATGGGGCGGACGCGCGTGCGCACCGCTTCGCTGATGGCCTGGCGGGCTGGCATGGGCTGGCCGTCGGGGACGTTCAATTCGCGAGCGCTGCGGCGACGGAGCTGCATGAAATTCAGCGATTGATGGACGATCAGGATGGCGTTGTTGACGACCACCCCGATCAGGATGATGAACCCGAGCATCGTCAGCACGTCCAGCGCCTGGTAGGTGACAAACGTGTTGACCATGCGCAGGCCGAGGAAGCCGCCGAGCGCCGCCAAGGGAACGGTGAAGATGATGACGAACGGGTAGAGGAAGCTTTCGAAGAGCGCCGCCATGAGCAAGAAGGTAATAATCAAGGCGAGGAGTAAATTTCCCTTCAGCGCATCATAGGTCAATGTCAGGTCGTCGGCCGTGCCGGCCAGCCTGACGTTGTACAGACGCCCCATGGTGCCACCCTGTTTCAACGGTGTGATGATGTTCGTGTCGATGAGATTCATCGCGTCCTCGAGCGGTATTTCCAGGGGCGGAATGACACGGATCACGATCGCCCGCTCACGCTCAATGTGATTGATCTGCTCGGGTCCGGCCACGAGGACCACATCGGCGACCGCCCCGACGGTCGTCAGGCGTCCGGCCGGCGTGTAGATCGGCATGTTTTCCAGATCCTGCGTACGCGCCGTGGCGCCGTCCTGCCCGCGCACGGTGAGATCAATCTCGTCGCCCTCGAATTGGAAATCGCTCGCCTTGGCGCCGTCCACGAGCGCGTCAATGGTGAAGCCCAGGTCCCGGTTGGTCAACTGGACGTCCGCCGACCGGTCGCGCCTGATGTTCACCTGCAGCTCGGGGCTCCCCAGGTCCAGGCTTGGCATCGGGCGCACCTGTGCGCCGGCAATAAGGCTCCTCGTTTGACCGAAAATTTGCTTGCCCAGGTCGATGAGCCGCTCGATTTCGGGTCCCGTGATCTCGATGTCGATACTCCGGCCCTCACCGAGCCCCCGCTCGAAGAGTCCGCGCTGCGTGACCACGCTGATCACGCCGGGCAAGTCCGCCGTGGCTCGATAGAGCACGGGAAACAGGTCCCTGACGACCTCGGGATCCTTGGTGCGGGCCCCCATGAAGACCGTCCGGCCTCTGGCCACGTAGAAAAAGTTTTCGATCGCCGGACCATCCAGCGCCGCTTCCTCGGGCGAGCGCAGATTCGCTTCCCAATGCGGCTTGAGGTGGCCCTCGATCGTCGTCGCCAGAGAGGTCAACTGCTCGATGCTGTACCCCGGCGGTGGCAGGAGGATACCGATCAGCAGGTTGCGATTGCCTTCGGGCAGGTACTCGGCCTTGGGGAGCATCGCCCAGCTCAACAGGATCGCCAGAGCGGTGAAGCCGACCACGACCGCTAACCGCCGGATGGTGCTGCCGCACAGCCAGTAGACGAATTGCCCCACGCCCTCGGCGGAGACCCCCCGACGCTTGAGCCCGTCAATCTGACTGTCGAGCCATGTTGAGGGCGCCCCGGCGCCCTTGCGCCACTGGCCGTCACCCTCGGTCTTCTCCGCGACCGTCTTGAGCACCCGCGCCGACAGGGCTGGGATCACCGTAATGGAGGTGATCAGGCTGAGCCCAACGCCGGCCGCGATGGCAATCGCGATGTCACGAAAGAGCTGGCCGGCCTGCTCCTCGATGAAGATGATCGGCACGAACACCGCGATGGTGGTCAGCGTGCTGGCGAGGATCGCCCCCCAGACCTCCGCGGTGGCATCGTAGGCCGCGCGGAGGAGGGGCTTCCCCTCTTGGCGATGGCGGTAAATGTTCTCGAGCACCACGATCGAGTTGTCGACCAGCATGCCGGCCGCGAAGGTCATGCCGGCCAGACTCACCACGTTGAGATTGCGGCCGAGGACCCAGAGCATGATGAACGTGCCCATGATGCTGATCGGGATGGCGAGGCCGATGACGAGCGTGCTGCTGCCGGTGCGCAAGAACAGAAACAGGACGGCGACCGCCAGCAGGCTGCCGATGATCAGGTTCTGTCGGACCAGGGAGAGCGAGCTGTAGACGTAGTCGGTTTCGTCGTAGACCTGGTAGATCTTGAATCCCAAGGGATTCAAAATGTCCTCGTTGAGATTCTGCACAGCCCGACGCAGGCCACTCATGGCATCGAGGACGTTGGCACCGGTCTCCCGGACGGCGTTGACCGCGATGGCTGTTCGACCCATCTCGCGGACGACATGGCTCGGATCCTGGTAATCCAGCCGAACGGTGGCGATGTCTCCGACGTAGACCGGCTTGCCGCCCCGGACGGTCACGACGACGTCCTCGACCTCCTGGGTGGACCGATACTCCCCGACCGTCCGGACCACGTAGCTTCGCTTGCCCTCGTCGAAGTCACCCGCGCTGTAGTTTCGGTTCTCGGCGTCCAGGGACTGCGCCAACTCCACCATCGTGATCGACCGCGCCGCCAGCTTGGACGGGTCCACCACGACGCGCACCTCGCGCTCACGTCCTCCGTAGACGTTCGACGACGCCACGCCGCGGACACGCTCGAACCGGGGCTTGACGACATCCTCGACGAAATCCCGCATCGTCTCGATGTCGATCGAGTTGCCCTCCACCGCCTCAAAGATGAACCAGGCCATGGCCGAGCCCTGGTTGTTCGCGCTCAGGATGACGGGCTCGTCCACCTCCGTCGGGTATTCCTTGACCTGGTTCAAGCGGTTGGACACCTGGAGCAGGGCGGTGTCGATATTGGTCCCGGCGGGGAACCGCAGGATGATCCGTCCCTGTCCATACTGGCTCTCGCTGGTCATCTTCTCGAGGCTCTCGACGCCTTTGAGCTGCTCCTCCTGCTCATCGATGATCTCGCGCTCGACCTCCTGCGGGCTGGCTCCCCGCCATGTGGTCTCCACGGTGATCTCCGGCTTTTCCACGTCGGGCGTGAGCTGGATGGGAAGGCGGAGGAGGGAGACGATGCCGAACAGGGCGACGAGCAGGACTCCCACCGTCACCGTGACCGGATTGCGGATGGAAAACTGGATGAGATTCATGGGTTGTTCAAGACGCGGACCGATTGCCCGGGGAGGAGCCGCTCGTTCCCCTGGACGACGACATCCATGCCTGCCTGGAGGTCGCCCGAGACCTCGACCAGACCGTCCGTGTGGATACCGGGCTTCACCTGCTGTTGCACGGCGACGCCGTTCTCGATCAGAAACACGAATTGATTGCCGCCTTTGAGCACGAGGGCGTCCTTGGGCACCACGAGCGCCTGGTAGGTCTCCCCGACCGTGATCGTCACGCGGGCCACCATCCCGCTCTTGATGATGAACTCGGGGTTGGGAATCTCCATCTTGACGGGAAAGGTGCGCGCCGCCCTGTCCGCCTGCGCGACGATGGAGAACACCTCCCCGGTAGCCTTGAATCCAGGCAGGCCGTCGAACACGGCGGTAATCGGGTCACCGCGACGGAGAAAGGGGACGAATCGTTCGGGGACCGGAACCTCCAGCTGCAGTCGCGACAAATCCACCATCTCGACCACCGGTCCGCCTTCTTCGACCCACTGACCGATTTCCGTATGTTCCTCGATGATCCACCCGTCGAAGGGGGCGACGATGCGCGACTTTTTGATGCGGTCGCGGACGCGGCGAATCTCCGCATCGAGCTGCGTCAATCGTCTGCGCAGGGCGAGCTCCTCGGAGATCGCGTCGTCCCGCTCTTTTCTCGTGACAGCCTCTTTTTCGAACAGCGCCTTGATTCGCTCAAGGTCGAGCTTCGCTTGGTCGTGCCGGACGACGCCTTCGGCCCTTGAGGCCGTGGCCGACTCGAGCTGGATCATCAAAGTGTCCGTATCCAGGCGCGCGAGCAGCTCCCCCCGGCGCACCTGCCGTCCCGCCTTGACGGGAAAATTGACGACCCGTCCGGCCAACTCGCTGGCCACTATGCTCCGTTTCCA
>JBFGRM010000017.1:0-21113 GCA_041563675.1 Nitrospiraceae bacterium
CACGAGTTCGAGCAACGGCACCTGTACCAGCGCGCCGTGATGACCGAGCAGATCGCCACGTCCACGTCGCAGACGCTCCAAAAGTGGCTGACGGTGCTGACGCAGGACTTCCTCCAGGTGAGCCGCCTGGCGGAATCCATGCGCTACAAGCTCTCGGGCTCGGTCCCCTACGACCGCATCGTGCGCGCGAACCTTGACACCCTTCAGGAACAACCCGTGCCCCAGCTTCGCCCGCTGTCCGACTACGTCCTGTGGCGGATCACCGGTGTCTCGGATGGATACCAGCAGCTGCTTCGACGCATCGACGCGCTGGAGAACGATTTTTCCGGCACGATCACGGTGATCCGGACGCGCATCGATTTGCTCCTCCAGGAGCAAAACCTGGCGCTCCAGGACCAGAACCTGAGCCTGCTCGCGAGCGTCGACAAGACGACCCGCAGCCAGGCCATGCTCCAGCAGACGGTCGAGGCGTTGTCCGTCATCGTGACCACCTATTATCTCGCCGGCCTGGGCAACTACGTCTTCAAGGCGCTCGAGCAGGCGGGATGGATCGCCGATGCGGTCTACGCCACGGGGCTCTTCGTCCCCATCGCGCTCGGCGTCTCGCTCAGCCTACTCGTGCTGGGCCGGCGCATCATCCGCAAGGTCTCGAGCCATACGAAGTAGGACAGCCGATCCGGCCGATTAGCCCCCTGCCCCCGCAACTTGCAGGGCCCATCCCACCATTGCCGCCTAATTCCTCTGGCCTATTGCATAGTTACCCTCTTGGGCCCTTGACAGGCGGCAACCTGACGGCCTACCCTAGCGATCCTTTGTCCGCCTCAATTACCTTGGTGAGCCATGCTGATCGGAGTTCCTAAAGAGACCATCCCCGGGGCCCGCCGCGTCGCGCTGACGCCCCACGTCCTGGGGGTGCTGAAACAGGCCGGGGCGTCGATCACGATCGAGCCCGGCTGCGGACAGGCTGCCGGGTTTTCCGACGCCGCCTACACGGAGAAAGGCGCGCAAGTGGCCTCGTCGCGCGAGGACCTGTTCGGCAAGGCCGACATGGTGTTGCAGATCCACGCGCTGGGCACGAATCCCGTGTTTCGGGAGACCGACCTGCCGCTGTTCCGTAAGAACCAGATTCTCGTCGGGCTCATGGACCCGCTCGTCATTCCCGACGCCGTCCGCGAGGCGAACGAGCGCGGGATAACCGCCTTCGCGCTCGAGTTGCTCCCGCGGATCACGCGGGCGCAGCAAATGGACGTGCTCTCCTCCATGGCGACGGTCGCGGGCTACAAGGCCGTGCTGATCGCCGCCGAGCGCCTGCCCAAGTTCTTCCCGCTGCTCATGACCGCCGCGGGCACCGTCTCCCCCGCCCGCGTCCTGGTGGTCGGCGCGGGGGTCGCCGGCCTCCAGGCGATCGCGACCGCGCGCCGGCTCGGCGCCGTCGTGGAAGCCTATGACGTCCGGCCGGCGGTGGCGGAGCAGGTACAGAGCCTCGGGGCGAAATTCGTCCAGCTCCCCCTCGACACGCACGACGCCGAGGACAAGAGCGGGTACGCCCGGGCGTTGAGCGACGAGATGCAGCGCAAGCAGCGCGAGCTCCTCGGCAAGGTCGTCGCCAGCAGCGACGTCCTGATCACCACGGCACAGGTGCCCGGCCAGAAGGCTCCACTCATCATTACGGAGGAGATGGTCAACCGGATGAACCCTGGCTCCGTAATCGTGGACCTTGCCGCCGAGCACGGCGGCAACTGCGCGGTGACACGGGTCGACGAGGTCGTGGAGCACAACGGGGTCACAATTTTCGGCCCCAGCAACCTGCCGGCGACGATCCCCTACCACGCGAGCCAGATGTTCGCCAAGAACCTCGTCACGTTCGTGCAGCACATTTTCAAGAAGGGGGAGCTCAAGATCGACCGGAAGGACGAGATCGTCGGAGGCACGATGGTGATGCAGGGCGGCGAGATCGTCCACCCGAAGGTCCGGGAGCGACTGGGCCTCCCGCCTCTGGCCTGACACGCAGCGTCGACATCGTTAACAGAATGGGATCGCGCGTATGGAAATCTTTCTGACCGGCCTGACAATCTTCGTGCTGGCAATCTTCGCCGGCTTCGAAATCATCACCAAAATTCCACCGACGCTGCACACCCCGCTCATGTCGGGCGCGAACGCCATCTCGGGCATCACGCTCGTCGGCGCGCTCGTCGCGGCCGGCGCTGGGGAGAGTACTCTGACCACCGCCCTCGGGTTCTCCGCCATCGTCTGCGCGACCATCAACGTGGTCGGCGGCTTTCTGGTCACCAACCGCATGCTGGCGATGTTCAAGAAGAAGAAGGGGTGAGCCGTGCAGAACGTCCTGATCAATGCCACCTATCTGCTCGCCTCGGCCCTATTCATCCTCGGCCTGAAGGGCCTCACGCATCCCCGCACCGCAGTCCGCGGCAACCTGCTCGGCGCGCTCGGCATGTTCCTGGCCGTGGTCGTGACCCTGTTGGATCAACGCATCGTGGACTGGACGGTGGTGCTGGCGGGGCTCCTCGTGGGGACGGCCATCGGCGTCGTGCTCGCGGTCAAGATCCAGATGACCGGAATGCCGCAGCTGGTCGCCCTCTTCAACGGCTTGGGGGGCGCCGCCTCCGCCCTGGTCGCCGGCACGGCGCTCATGGGGGCCGGCCTTCCCGGTGGGGGAATGTTGCTCCAGTACACCGCGGCGTCGGCCGCGGCGGGCCTGATCGGAGCCGTCACGTTCTGGGGCAGCCTCGTCGCCTTCGGCAAGCTTCAGGAGCTGATTCCCGAGAAACCGATGGCCTTCCCCGGCCAGCAGGTCTTCAACGCGATCCTGGCCACGGTCTCGATCGGGCTCGGCGTCTGGCTGATGTTCACGCCGGACCCGGGGCTGTGGTACTGGGGCGTCGTGATTCTGGCATCCATTCTTGGTGTCTCACTCGTCACGCCGATCGGCGGCGCGGACATGCCCGTTGTGATCGCATTGTTGAACTCGTATTCGGGCATTGCGGCGGCCGCGACCGGGTTCGTCCTGATGAACAACGTCCTCATCATCGCCGGGTCGCTGGTGGGAGCCTCCGGCCTGATTCTCACCCAGATCATGTGCAACGCGATGAACCGGTCGCTCACGGCGGTGCTCTTCGGCGTCGCCGGCCCTCCGTCCGACAAGCAAATGACGGCCGATCAGGTCTACGGCGGCAAAGTGAAGGCGGCGACACCCGACGAGGTGGCCATGCTCTTCGAAGGCGCCCGCCGCGTCGTCATCGTGCCCGGATACGGAATGGCCGTTGCCCAGGCCCAGCACGCCGTGGCCGAGCTGGCGGAGCTGCTCGAGTCGCGCGACATTCAAGTCGAGTACGCCATCCACCCCGTCGCGGGACGGATGCCCGGGCACATGAACGTGCTGCTGGCCGAGGCCGATGTCCCCTACGAGAAGCTCAAGGACATGGACGACATCAACCCGACGTTCGAAGAGACGGACGTCGTCATCGTCAACGGCTCCAACGACATCGTCAACCCGCTTGCGCGCACCGACACGCAGAGCCTCCTCGCCGGCATGCCCATCCTCGATGTGGACAAGGCCAAGACGGTGGTGGTGGTCAAGCGCAGCCTGAGCGCGGGATTCGCCGGCGTGCCAAATCCCCTCTTTGCAGCCCCGAACTGTCTGATGATGTTTGGGGACGGAAAGAAGATGATGCTCGAGCTGATCTCCGCGCTCAAGTCCGCCGCGTAAGACGGCGCAGGGAGCGGGATGCTCTACTCGTCATCCTCATGGTCGTCTGACGGCTGCGCGCCGGCCCAGGCACGCAGGACCTGCCGATCCCTATCGGACAGTCGCGACTCAGGGTGAAGGGGCACGTAGAACCAGGGCGGCATCTCCCCTTCCTCGACCTCCTCCCAGCTCTCCCTGATCTGCTTCGCCCGTTGCTTCGAGTCATAGCGGTTCCACGTTGAAAAGTTGAGCTCCTCCCGACCTTCCGCGACATCCCACGCGACGAGCCAGGAGACGGGGGCAACGCGGCTGTACCATGGCCAGACGGTCTCGTTCGAATGGCAGTCGTAACAGGCGCGCTTGAGAATTGACTTGATTTCGGGCGTCGTCGAGATGTCCTGCTCGATCGGCGGGTTCGTATGATCGACCGGGATCAGTTGCAGCAGCCCCAATGCCGCCACCGTCGCCACGAACGCATAGAAGATCATTTTCTTCATCGCTTGTCCTCGCAGTTAGGTTTCCCGTCTCTCACTCCGTCATGCCTGCGCAAGCAGGCATCCATCCCTCCTTCGGACGATCTCTGGATCCCTGCTGCCGCGGGGACGACGCAAGGAAAAGGCTGGATTCCCGCTTTCGCGGGAATGACGGAGGGCTGCTTACCACACTTCCGCTCGAAAGCTCTGGACAACCAGGTTATTTTGCTCGAGACCCTGCTGCAATTCATCGCGTGCCCGGAGGTTGCCGCAAAAGCGGAGATGGCGCGCCGACAAATCGGGAATCACCTCGAGCAGGCCGCCGAGATCGACTCGACCGACGGGCCCGTCGCCGTCTGTCGACCGAATGATCCGCCCCTTTCCATGTGGCCAGTCATCAGGCCACTCACGCGTGAGCACGGGGTGATACCGGAAATGGCCGGGAAACGCGCGCTGGATCTCGAGCAGCTCCTCGTGCGCCATCAATTGCCGGGGATTTCGCACGCTCACGATGAGCACGAGGTGGCAGCCGGCGGCGGTGTCGGATCGGCCAAAGGCATGCGCGCTCATGTAGCGCACGTAGGCCAGGAACGGCGTGATCCCGGTCGACAGCGCGATGCAGGCCATCGGCATACTTTCCCACTCGCCGTCCGGTTCCAGCCGGAGGTTACGGGGTCCGACTGCGGCGGTATTCTCGTAGACGACGAGCTGCGTACCATCGGGATGAGACACGGCACTGACGTCGATCGTGCCGCCGGCTTTGTGGAGCGCCTCGACCTCGTCGCCTTGCCACCAGACGGAGGTGTCGGCTTTGGGCGCATGGGTATGGTTGATGATGGTTTCGAGCACGAGGGGAGCCTGCTCGGCGCAGTTCGAGCGGGTGTACATCCGTCGCCGAGGCCTGGCAGTCCTTGCGCCCAGCGGTTTGGCCAGAAAGGCGTTGCCGGGACGCATGCCGTCGCTCAGGGAATACGTACGTCCCTCGATCTCCACCCTGTCGGGTAGCCTGAGGCTCACGGCACGGACCTCTCCGGGATCGATCGTGGCCACTTTCTCGATCACAGCGGGAACAAGAACGTGTCCTCGACTCATGTCGGCAGATCCCTTTCACGGCTCGTGCAGGTTCTCATCACAACCTATCACATTCAACCCAAAGAAACTCGGCGACCATCTCCTACGCGGGCCATGGGTGGATTCCTGGAGGCTCAGAGGATACACTTAATAAGATGCGTCAAGGCATGTGCCCCTCGAGCAAGGCCCACGCCATGATTCCGCCTGTGATTGGTCTCGTGATGCTCGTGCCATTCGCCATGGCAAGCATGGGCCCAAGCTGCCAACGTCCCGGAGAGGATCCGGCGCCGATGACTGATGAAAGCCGCCAGCTTGAGCGGGCCCGGCTCGTGGACGACTCCGTGGTCCCCGCCGGTGTCTCGGACCAGCGCGTGCTCGCCGCGATGCGCCGCGTGCCTCGCCATCGTTTCGTGCCCGAGGCCTACGCGTCGATGGCCTACTTCGACGAGCCGCTTCCCATCGGGCACGGGCAGACCATTTCGCAGCCGTCGCTCGTGGCGATGATGGTGCAGTCCCTGCACTTGAACGGCCGGGAGAAGGTGCTCGAAATCGGCACCGGGTCGGGGTATCAGACAGCCATCCTGGCCGAGCTCGTTCCCCATGTCTTCACCATTGAAATCGTGGAGCCGCTCGCCAAGCAGGCGGAGGTGATGTTGATGGAGCTCGGCTATCGCAACGTGACCGTCCGCGTCGGTGACGGCTATCAAGGATGGGCGGAAGAAGCGCCCTTTGACGCGATCATCGCCGCGGCGGCGCCGGGCCATGTTCCGGAGCCTTTGCTGAGGCAGTTGGCCATCGGGGGCCGCCTGATCCTGCCCGTCGGCCGGGACGTTCAACAGCTCTTGCTCATCAGCCGGACGAACGATGGCTATCAACGAACGTACCTCGCGCCCGTCCGCTTCGTGCCCATGACCGGACAAGCGAAGGAAGGCCCGGAAGAGCCCTAGCCCGGATGATTCACGAACGCTCAGGGTTCGTGAATCATGCGGGCTAGCGACGGGCGTGCTTTCTTTGCACCTGTCCCCAGATGGAAGTCCCGCTTGTGGATAAGTGGATTCGCGTAGAGAATCTGTTAGACTTTGCAAGAGCGCCTCGACGGCCACGTAAAATCTTTTCAACTTCTTTACGAACGGATGCAGGAATTCACCTCCCACGCTCGCGGCCCCCAAGATCTTGTGGGGCACGGCATCGACCGTCAATGCCTACTTTTTGGGCAATGTGATCAAATGGCCGGGTCCGATAGACGGACGGAGTTGCGCCCTGTGCCCTGTCAACAGGTTTATCCACAAAACTTGGGGACCTCCTTTTGGGCTCGAAACGGGCTCGTCATTGTAGCCCTCGTCTCATTGCTGGGCTCACAATCGGCCTGCACGATCACGACCCACGACAACGTCCCGCTCATCGATGTCCAGACTCCGCCCATGTTGCCGCAAAATGTGCCCATTTATTACCGTGTCGAGCCCTGGGTGTACTGGCGCGACGCGATCTTCGCGGCCAAATCTGATCATTTCATCGGATCTTCTGCGGACCTCGAAGAATACCGGGAGCTCGAGAGAGCCTTTCGAAATAGCGGCATATTTTCTGCAGCAAATCCGAGATTGACGCCGCCCGAGAAAGGTCTATACTGCTCAGTGCAGGTCGAGTCTCAGCCCGTCAGCGACGTCGGGGCCGCTGCCCTGGCCGTCTCCCACGCTACCAGCGCGGTGCTGCCGACCTACCACGGCACCTCGCGGCACGTCGTGCGATTTCACCTGTTCGTGGATCGGGAATTCAAGAAAACGTACGAGTACACCATCGGGACGAAACAGGGGATCTGGCTGGGGTTGGTGCCTTTCGTGTGGGTTAATGCGTTCACCCCGAGCCTCGGAGAGGCCCTGCACGCGACAACGTATCAATTTTTCATCGATGCGGCCCTCGACGGCTTCATCCGACAGATGTGAGAGGAAGTGAGCTGTTCTTGTCTCCGTTGACCGCCCATAGCGCCGTCCGCAGCGCCTATCAAGACACCGCCGCTCTCCGCGTGGCCACCTACAACATCCACCGCTGCCGCGGACTCGATCGCCGGATCCGCCCGCAGCGGATCGCGGACGTGCTCCTGCCGCTCAACGCGGACATCATCGCCCTGCAGGAAGTGATCGGCCCCGGGCCCAGGAACACGGGCCAGGACGAGGAGCTGGCGACGGCCCTGGGCATGTACTGGGCCATGGCCCCGACGCGCATGATTCGCGGACATCTGTACGGGAACGTCATCTTGAGCCGCTATCCCATCGTGCACCACAGCCAGCACGATCTGTCCTGGCGGTGGCGGCTGTCCCGCGGATGCCAGCGCGTCGACGTGCAAATTGACCGGCAGGTCCTGCACGTCTACAACGTGCATTTGGGCACGGGTCTGGGGGAGCGACGCTTCCAGACCGCTCGGCTCGCCGAGGTCGTCAACGGGCATCGTCTGCGTGGCCCGAAGATCGTGCTCGGCGATTTCAACGAGTGGGGGCGCGGTCTCGCCGCCCAAGAGCTGAGCCCCAAGTTCCAGAGCCTGAACCTCCGTCCCTTCCTCAAACGCCGCCGGACCTATCCGGGCTTCTTCCCCGTCCTCCACCTCGATCACATCTTCTACGACGACAGCATCGACGTCATCGATCTACAGGTGCCGCGCACCCGCTCCTCGCTCATCGCCTCGGACCACCTCCCCCTCGTCGCGGACGTACACGTCAGGTTTTAGCCCCAGCCTCAGTCAAGAGATATTTTTCCAGAGTGGAGATGGGTCGGAGAGCGCTTAGCGCGCTCGCGCCGCGCGCCCGGCGAGGACCGTGGCGATGATGAGAGCGGCGAGGTCGCTGGTGCGGGTGCCTTCATCGAGCGGCGGGGAGACTTCCATGACGTCCATCGCGACCAGGTTCGCCTGTCGTGCCACCGTCGCGACACCCGCAAGGATCTCGCGCGCCGTGAGCCCGCCCGGGGCGGTCGCGCTCGCGCCCGGCGCGAAGGCGGCGTCGACCACGTCGATGTCCACACTCAGGTAAATCCCCGCCGTCCCGGCGGCGGCGATCTCGACGGCCGCACGCGCCGCCTCGACGATGCCGCGCGCCTCGATGTCCCGCACGCTGAGGCAGGTCATGCCCTGGCCGCGACAGTAGTCGGCATAGGCCCGGCTGTTGGAGAAGGGCCGCAAGCCAAGCTGCACCACATTCGCGCCCCGGATCGAGTCCACCCCCAACTCCAGGCAGCGCCGGAACGGCGTGCCGCTCGTGATCTGCTCGGCGCTGTAGGTGCGCACGTCGTGATGCGCGTCGAAGGTGATCAGCCCGAGCGGGCGCGCACGCTCGGCCAGGGCGCGGAAGCAGGGAAAGGTCAGGCTGTGATCCCCCCCGAGAAAGACGGGAAAGGCGGCCGACGAGGCCACCGCACGCGCCAGCTCGTAGCACCGATCATGCGTCGCGGCCACGTTGCCCGACAGGCAGGCCACGTCGCCATAGTCGCCGATGTCCACCTGCGTCAGCGCGCGCTCCCCGTCATCCGCCGCAAGCCTGAGGAGGCTCCGGCGGATCGTCTCGGGGGCGAAGCGCGCGCCGGGCCTCGTCGGGATCGCCCCGTCGAACGGCAGACCCAGGAGGCCGATCTCGTGCGACTTCCCCAAGGTGGTATTGCGGATCTGCGCCGCCAGACGCGGAAAGCTCTCGTCGCGGCCGACACGCTCCCAATTGACGGGGCTGGGCAGCAGGTGCTCAGACAAGGCGACCTCCCTGGACGACGAGCGTTCCTGCCTTGATCACGGTCTGCACGTGATTCACGCCGAACCGATAGGTCAGGTCTCCCTCATGAGCGCAGTCGAGGATGAGCAGATCCGCCTGCTTGCCGACCGCCAGGCTGCCGAGATCCCGCTCCCGCCCGACGGCGCGAGCCGCGTGAAGGGTCAGCCCCTCGAGGATCATCGGGTCCGGCACGCGCCACCGGCTCGAGCCGATCGAGGCGATCGTCTGCAAGTTGCCCGTCATGCAGGTGCCGGGATTGAAGTCGCTGGCCAGCGCGAACGGGACGCCGGCGTCGCGAAACGCGGCCCAGGGCGTCCGGTCCTCCGCCCCCAGAAAATACGTCACGCCGGGCAGCCCGACGGCGACCGTACCGGCACGGGCCAGGAGCGCGGCGTCTGACGGCGAGGTGACGTGAAGGTGGTCGACCGAGACCGCCTGCAGATCCGCGGCAAGCCTGACGCCGCCCAACGCGTGGAACTGATCGCAATGGAGCTTCGGCCGCAGTCCCAGCTTGGCTCCGCGCTCGAGCACGCGGCGGGCGTCCTCGACGCCGAAGACATGCTCCTCGCAGAACACGTCGCAAAAGGCCGCCAGCCTCTCCGACGCGACGGCGGGGAGCATCTCGTTGCAGACCAGGTCGAGGTAGCGCCCCCGCCCCGCCTCCCCGTCTTTCCGAAACTCGGGAGGCAGCTCGTGCGCTCCCAGAAACGTGGGCACCAGCTCGACCGGGTGCGTCCTGCCCACTTCCTTGTACAGGCGAAGCGTGTCCATCTCGTCGTCCGTGGTGAGGCCGTAGCCGCTCTTGACCTCCGCGGTCGTTGTCCCGTGCAACAGCATCTGATCGAGACGCCGCCGCAGGTCCTCGGCAAGGGCCGCCCGCCGCTCGCGGAGGGCGGCCCTGGTCTCCCTCACGGTGAAGAGGATGCCGCCGCCCCGCTGCGCGATGGATTCGTAGGAGGCACCCCGGAGCCGTTCCTGATATTCTTCCCGCCGACTTCCCGCGAAGCAGAGGTGCGTGTGGCAATCCACGAATCCCGGCATGACGACGTGCCGCTCTGCGTCGATGATTCGGCAGCCTGGGGGCCAACCGCCCCGAGAAACGAGGTCCCGTCGCGGACCCAGGGCAAGGATCCGGCGGCCGCCGACAACGACGGCCGCGTCCTCCGTGACCGCCCATGCCGCCGCGTCGCCTGGGGCGGACGCGCAGGTCACCAACCGGCCGATGTGATCAATGATGAGAGTGGCGGACTGAAGCGTCGACTCGTCCATCCGTCAGGAATCAGGTGGCAGCATGGGGAGGTCGATCCCCTGCTCGCGGGCGCACCGCTGCGCCTCTTCATACCCCGCGTCGGCATGGCGCATCACGGCCGTGCCGGGGTCGTTCGTGAGCACGCGGTCCAGCCGGCGGCCCGCGTCTCTGGTGCCGTCGGCGACGCTCACGAAGCCGGCGTGGAGGCTGTACCCCATGCCCACCCCCCCGCCGTGATGAAAGGACACCCAGGAGGCCCCGGCGGCCGTGTTTAGCAGCGCGTTCAGGATGGGCCAATCGGCAATGGCGTCACTCCCGTCCTTCATGCCCTCCGTCTCCCGATTGGGTGAGGCGACGCTGCCGCCGTCGAGGTGGTCGCGACCGATCACGATCGGAGCCTGCACCTCCCCCTTCGCGACGAGCTCGTTCATGACCAGGCCCATCTTGGCACGTTCGCCAGCACCAAGCCAGCAAATCCGAGCCGGCAGGCCCTGGAACCGCACCTTCGCGCCGGCCAGCTTGATCCACCTCGCCAGATCCGGCTTGTCGGGGAAGGTCTCCAGGACGGCGCGATCGGTACGGGCGATATCCTTGGGATCTCCGGAGAGCGCGACCCAGCGAAAGGGACCGATGCCGCGGCAGAACAGGGGCCGGACGTAGGCCACGACGAATCCCGGAAAGTCGAAGGCATCCGGCACGCCCGCCTCCTGCGCGCGGGCCCGGATGTTGTTTCCATAGTCGAAGACGACGGCGCCTTGCCGCTTGAGATCGAGCATCCCGCGCACGTGCAGGGCGATGCTCTCCATGACCTGCGTGACGAGCCCTTTCGGGTCTTTCTCCCGCAGGACGGCCGCCTCCTCCACGGACAGGCCGCGCGGGATGTAGCCGTTCAGGGGATCGTGCGCGCTCGTCTGGTCGGTGAGCAGATCCGGCACGACCTGGCGACGGGCCAGGGCGGGGATGACGTCGGCCGCGTTGGCGACCAACCCGACGGAGCGCGCCTCCTTGCGGGCGCGATACCGATCGATTCTCTCGAGCGCCTCGTCGAGATCGTCGACCATCTCATCGAGGTACCCGGCCTCTACCCGCCGTGCCAGACGGCGACGATCGACCTCGATGATGAGCACCGTCGCGCCGTTCATCGTGCCGGCCAGCGGCTGCGCCCCGCCCATGCCGCCGCAGCCGGCGGTCACGATCAGGCGTCCCCGCAAGTCGCCGCCGTAATGCTGCCGCGCGGCTTCGGCAAAGGTTTCGTAGGTGCCCTGCACGATGCCCTGCGTGCCGATGTAGATCCAGGATCCGGCCGTCATCTGCCCGAACATTATCAGCCCGGCCCGCTCGTGCTCGAAGAACTGGTCCCAGGTCGCCCATTTCGGCACCAAATTGGAGTTGGCGATCAGGACGCGGGGCGCCTCGGCATGGGTGCGGAAGACGCCGACAGGCTTGCCGGATTGCACGAGCAGCGTCTCGTCCCCTTCGAGACGCTCGAGGGTCGCGACCAACGCGTGGTAGCAGTCCCAGTTCCGGGCGGCCTTCCCGATTCCGCCATACACAACGAGGTCCTCCGGTCGCTCCGCGACCGCCGGATCGAGATTGTTCATCAGCATGCGGAGCGCCGCCTCTTGCGCCCACCCGTTACAGCGCATTGTCGTTCCGCGCGGCGCCCGGATCGGACCTGGATATCCACTCTGCGTCAAAACGTGGCCTCCCGAGACTTCATTATATAACATCGGCCCAGCGGGACGAGCGGCAACGGTTTTGTTTGCAGCCTGCGCTGGCCTTCCGAAAAGCAAAGCAGTAGACTGTGCATGAAGGATTATCACGCTCACTCCGACACCTTCTACGGTAGCCACATGTCCTCACTGTTCAAAGGCCTCGAGCAGATCGAGCAGGCGCGGGAGCGGCTGACCGGCGTCAGCTTCATGTCGGGCTTCTTCGTGGGGAAGCCGGATTTCACCGTGCTGCTTCCACCCCCGGAGCCACCCGAGGAACGCGCTGCGGGCGATGCCTATTGCAAGCAGATCGAAGATTTCCTGCGTAGCCGGGTCGATCCCGACGAGATCGAGCGCACGGCCAAGATCCCGGATCATGTGATCAAAGGCCTGTTCCAGCTCGGCGCCTTCGGCATGAAGATCCCCAAGGAATACGGAGGGCTCGGCTTTTCACACAAAAACTACGGGCGCGTGCTGACGCTGATCGCGAGTTGGAGCAATATCCTCGCCCTCACGGTTGCCGTCCCGCAATCCATCGGCATCGCGATGCCGATTCTCCTGTTCGGCAGCGAGGACCAGAAAAAGCGGTACCTGCCGCTGGTGGCCCGCGAAGCTATCTCGGCGTTCGCGCTGACGGAGCCGATGACGGGCTCGGACGCCGCGAATATTCAAACGGAGGCCGTCCTCGACGCGGGCGGACGGAATTTTCTCGTCAACGGTGAGAAGCTGTGGTGCACCAACGGCTCCATCGCCCGGTACCTCACACTGGTCGCCCGGGTGCCCGCCCGCAAGACGACCGTCGACGGCAGGCCGGTCTGGGTCCCCGTCCCCGAGGGAAAGGGTGCCGAGAGCCACGTACAAACCACCTTCATTCTCGACATGCAGTCGCCCGGTGCGCAGGTCGAGCAACGGTGCCAATTCGAGGGCTGCCGCGGCATCGAGAACGCGTACATGACCTTCAAAAACGTCCGGGTCCCGGCCGAGAACGTGATCGGGGAGGTGGGCCAGGGCCTGAAGTATGCGCTGACGATCCTGAACGTCGGCCGTGCGATCAGCATCCCTGCCATTTGCCTGGGAATGGCCAAGCAGGCATGGCTGCCGACGCTGGACCGCGCGAACTCCCGCGTCACGTTCCAAAAACCGCTCGCCGAACGCCAGACACAGCAGATGCGCGTCGGCAGGATGGCCACCAGTCTGTTCGCGATGGAGGCGCTCGCCACGCTTGTCTGGCACCTCGCCGATCAAAAGACGTACGATATCCGGATCGAGGCGGCCATCGCCAAGATCTTCTGCTCCGAGCAGACCATCCAGTTCCTGAAAGACGCCCAGGTCATCTTTGGCGGAGCCGGGTACGAAAAGGCGGAATCGAAAGCCCTGCGGGGAGACCCCGCCTTCGGCATCGAGCAACTGGTCCGCGACGCGGAGATGTACCGGATCGGCGAGGGAGCCACGGATATTCTGAGACCGTTTGTGGCGCGGGAAGGGCTGAATCCCCATCTGGAGCGCGCGAAGCGGTATTTCGATGACAGCCTGCCGCTGGGCTCGCGGGTTGCCGAGTTCCTGAAGCTGACCGGGTATTATCTGCCCTGGTACCTGTCTCTGTGGAAAGGGCGCGCACTTCCGCAACGGCCGGAATTCAACCATCCGAAAGTGCGGGCCACCCTTCGATACCTCGAGCGCGCGAGCCGGAAGATGACCCGGACGATCCTGTATGCGATGGCGCGGCACCGCGAGGCGCTGCGCGACGATCAGGGCAGGCAAAACCGAATCGAAATGGTCGGTGAAGAGCTGCTGACCATGGCCGCTGCGATCCTCCACGCCCAGTCACTGGAACAGACCACCGGGCGACAGGACGGATGGGACCTCGCCGATGAACACTGCCGTGCGGCGCGAGCCCGCGTCCGTCAGTCGATCAGGGGGATCCTGCACAATGAAGACGCGTATTCGGCGGAGGCGGGACGCCGGGCCCTGCGCACCGGCTACACATGGCTCTCGCAGCAGGCCATTCGCCGCGGCCTCCAGGATTATCCGTCACGTCCCAAGCAAGACGGTTGAAGACGCGTTTCCTTTTCCCGCCGTCAGCGAAGTCCGCCCTCCTTCGTTCCCAGCCGTAGGTTCATGTGCGCCATGCGGCTGGTGAGTGCTGCAACAATCCGGAGCGTGGTCATGCCCACAAAGGAATTCGGTCGACGCGACAGCCTCGGCAAGGGCGCGGTGCTGGTTGTGCTCGCGTCGGCGATGTTTGCCGTGATGGGCGCCGGCATCAAAACCATCTCTTCGGCGCTGCCGGTCGAAATGATCGTGTTTTTCCGCAACCTGTTCGGCTTGATCTGTCTCGCTCCCTGGCTGCTCCGCGCCGGCTCGGTGGGGCTCGCGACGCGTCGGTTTCCTTCGCACGCCGTTCGCACGTTGTCAGGTCTGGCTGCGATGTATTGCTTCTTCTTCGCCCTCGGGCAGCTCCAGCTCGGCGAGGCCGTGTTGCTCAATTTCAGCGCGCCTCTGTTCATCCCGCTGTTGGCCCTCCTGTGGCTGCGCGAACCGGTCACGCGGAGCCTGGTCTGGGCGCTCGGCGCCGGGCTGGCCGGCATCACCCTCATTCTCAAGCCGACGACCGGCATCATCAATCCGGTCGCCCTGGTCGGGCTCCTCTCCGGCTTGTTTGCCGCCGTCGCCACGGTCAGTGTTCGCGGGCTGTCCCGCACCGAGCCTCCTGAGCGCATCGTGTTTTACTTCGCCGCCCTGGGCACCCTGGTCTCGGGCGTGCCGGTGCCCCTGGCTTGGGTCACGCCCGACCCCGCGCAGTGGGCCACGCTGATCGCCATCGGCGTGTTCGCGACCGGCGGACAGGTGTTCCTCACCCGCGGCATCACACTCGTCCCGGCCGCGCAGGTTGGACCGTTCAGCTATAGCAGCGTGGTGTTTGCCGCCTTGATCGGATGGAGCGTCTGGGGGGAGTTGCTGGACTTCATCACGCTACTGGGCGGGGCGCTGGTCTGTGCGGGCGGCGTGCTCGTGCTCCGTGGGCAGCGAGCGGAACGGGCACTGCCCGAGGTCTGAGCGATTTCCCGGACGACTACAGGCTATGGGCGAGGGTCGGCTTGGAAGCGGGGGAGGTCTCGACAAACACGGCCCGGACCGCGGACAGGACATCATCGGGCCGTACGGATCGGGCCACGACCGCCTTCGCGCCGGCCTTGAGAATCCGAAGCCGGAGCTCCTCCGACAGGTATGCGGTCACGACCACCACCGGAATCGACTGCATCACCGGGCTCGCACCCATGCGCACGAGCAGCTCCATGCCGCCCATGTGCGGCATCGAGAGGTCCGTCACAACGAGGTCAATGGGGGTCGTCCCGAGCACCCCGAGCGCAGCGAGCCCGTGCTCGGCGCCAAAACACTCGTATCCTTGACCAATCAGCGCGTCAATCAGGGCAAACCGCAGCAACGGATGGTCATCAACCACCAGAACCCGTCGGCAAGCCGTGGTCTTACCCTGCAACACGTTGGGATCAGGCGTTAGCGTCGCACTGGTGGCGTCCGTTGAGAGTGGCGGAGGCATGTCTGGGGTCAACGCTTGGGTTTGGTGCATGTTCGTTGCCTGTGCTGAAATGGCGTGACGACCTGTCCGGCCTCCTCACAGCCGCTCATGCTTGACCATGAGGAGACTGGCCAGGTGCAGTGACAAACTAACCCGGTTACTCAACCCGTTTTGCGGGCTTCCGTGTCTGCTTCGGTGCCTTTTTCTTGGCCTTCTTCTTGGCCGACTTCGCTTGCACGCCCTTCGTGCCTTGTTCTTGTGTCGCTTTCCCAGTCGCTACCTGTGCCTGCTCGTGGTGCTGCGAAGGCGTCGCCTCCGCCGAAAACGCAACATTTCCGCCCGCAAAGACCATCGCCGTCACGAGTCCCATGGTCCCCAACATCAGCTTCTTCATGCCTACCTCACCTCCCCCCTTGCAGTCCCCCTCGCTCGCTCCATACGCGGGGCTAGCCATGGTCCTACCTAGTCTGCAATGGCCGTTCCACCGCTGCGTCTGTGGGTCTCACACGGTAGCTGCTTGAGTTACGCGCGATCGTGCTTGGCGGCCTGAGCAAGAGCGTGCCAAGGGGCGGACAAGATGTCTGGCAGACGGACAGCCTGTCCGGCCTTCCCGGGCCGTCCACGACACCGCCGCTCCCCGCCGGGGCAACACGACTCTGAATGCGTGCCATGACCTTCGAGGCCTCCGGGTCGCCTTTCCCCTGCCGAATCCGGGGGAACGGCGCGGTGAATAAGGTGCGACTTTTTGCATCCGGCCGGGTACGGGACTATGATACACGCATGCGCTTCCGCCTCGATCCGGGCAGCCTCCACGTGCGCGTCACGATCATGACGTTGATGATCGTGGGTGCCTCGCTCCTCCTTGCCGACCTTATCGACCGGCACTACGTGAGCGAGCTGGCGCGCGAAAACCTGCACGCCAAAACGGTCGGAATCCTGCGGAGCTTTGATCTGAAGATCAGCAAGCGCGACGACCTTCGGGGCGATCTCGCCGGAGCGCAGGAGCTGGCGACGCTCTACGAGGAAAACCCGGACATCCTTCTGCTGCAAGTTTACGTGTCTGACGGGGGCCCGACCGCCGCCCCGGTGGCGCTCATCACGTACGGCGACGCAACCGGAATGGAGCCGTCAATGGTCCCCCGGGAAGTCCGCGAGGTGCTGGCCACCGGGCAGAAAGTCAGCCGGCTCGGCTACGATGCCGCCGGGCACCGCATGAGCTTGGCCGTTCCGATCCGCGCGAAGCAGCAGGTCGTGGGCGCACTCTATGCGGAGGTCTGGACCGCCCAGTTTGATTCGCTGTTGGCGCACCACCGAACCTGGTCGATCACGATCCGGATTTTGGCCGGCGTGTTGATCGTGCTGGCGATCAATCTCTTTCTCTACTTCCACGTACACAGACCGCTCCGACGTCTCCAGTCGGCCGTCACGGCGGTGGCCAAGCGGGACCTCACGGCATCGGTCCCCGTCGAACGACAGGACGAGATCGGCCTGGTCGGTGCACAGTTCAACCTCATGGTGGAGCAACTTCGTCTGGTCGCGGAGGAGAACCGCCGGCTGTATGAAGCGCTCAAAGAGGCCAACGACAGCCTGCAGGGGCGTGTAGCAGAGGCAACGTCTGAGTTGCTCAAGCGGAATCAGGAGCTGGAAGAGCTCAACGACGTGCTGTCCGCGACCCAGCGCGAGACGGCACGGGTGCAGCGACTGGCTGTGCTCGGCCAGACGGTCGCCACCGTCGCGCATCGGATCGGCACCCCCCTCACCGGGATCTCCGGTCACATACAGCTCCTGGCGGAGGACCAGAGCTTGAGCGACGCCGTCAGAAGCCGCGTCACGACGGTCACGGGTCAGATCGAGCGCCTGTCCCGTGTCATTGAGGACTTGCTGACGCTCGCGCGCAAGCCGGACCCTCCCCGCACGCAGGTCGACGTGAATGCCGTGCTGGAGCAGGTGCTGAATCTGTTCCGTCCGGCCATCGAACAGCAGCGGATTGAGCTGGTCACCGAGTTTTCCGACACCCTGCCGCCGATCACTGCAGACGGTACACAGCTTCATGAGGTGTTCACCAACCTCATCGATAATGCGCTGGATGCCATGCCGAAAGGTGGCCGTCTCATGATTCGTACGCACCACGACGAGTCTTCGACCGCGGGGGTCCGCCGCCGATTCATCGTGGTGGAGATCGGAGACACGGGAACCGGCATCGATCCCCGACATCGGGACCGTGTCTTCGAACCCTTTTTCACCACCAAGCCATCGGGGCTCGGCACCGGCCTTGGTTTGGCGATTGCAAAGGAGGCGATACGCCTTCATGGCGGACAGATCACGATGACCAGCGAGGTCGGCAAGGGAACGTGCATCAAAGTTTCGCTTCCAGTGACGGGAGAGCCTCGGTGATGACCGAACCCGCCCGCATACTCATCGTCGACGATGATCGGGACACCCTCGAGCTGCTCCGGGAGCTCATGGCGAAGGAGGGCCATCAGGTGCGCGCCGTGTCGAGCGCGGACGCGGCCTTGGAGTCCATGAGCCAGGAGGAGCCGAGCCTGGTGATCAGCGACATCCAGATGCCCGGGATGGACGGGTTGGCTCTCTTGGCCGAGACCCGAAAGCGACACCCCGAGGCGCTGGTGATCCTCCTGACGGCCTACGGCTCACTTGCCACCGCGGTGGAGGGCATCAAAGCGGGCGCGTTCGATTACTTGAGCAAACCGTTCCTCCTCGAGGAGATTCGACTCCTGGTCCGCCGGGCGCTCGAGCATCGGCGTGTCCTCAACGAGAACAAGGCGCTCCGCGAGCAGCTCCAGTTGCGCCAGCCCGCGCAACTCGACCTCATTCTCGGCAAGAGTGCCGCCATGGTGGGCGTGTACAAGCTCATCGCCAGGGTCGCCGAAACGGACGCGACGGTGCTGATCCTGGGGGAAAGCGGAACGGGAAAGGAGCTGGTGGCGCGTGCCATCCACGCACACAGCCCCCGGCGCGGCAAGCCCTTCGTCGCGGTCGACTGCGGCACCCTCGCGGAGAGCCTGCTGGAAACCGAGCTCTTTGGCCACGAGCGCGGCGCGTTCACGGGCGCGGTTGGTTTGCGCAAGGGGCTGCTCGAGCAGGCCCACCAAGGCACCTGCTTCCTCGATGAGATCGCCGACATCTCGCCGGCGCTGCAGAGCAAGCTCCTGCGCGTGCTTCAGGAACGCGAGATCCGGCGCGTGGGGGGGAGCGCCTCCATCGAGGTTGACGTCAGGATCCTGGCGGCCACCAACAAAGACCTCCAGCAACTCGTGGAGCAGGACAAGTTTCGAGAAGATCTCTTCTATCGACTGAACGTGGTGACGATCACGCTGCCTCCGCTGCGCGATCGTCCCGAGGATATTCCCGTTCTTGCCCAGCACTTTTTGCAGCGCTACGGAGATACGGGGACGAAGCGGGTGCTGAGCATCGCGCCGGAGGCCCTGACGTTGATGTCCCGCTATGCCTGGCCGGGCAACGTTCGGGAGCTGGAGCATACCATCCGGCGCGCCATCGTGCTCGCCCCCCACAGCATGATCCTCCCCGAGGACCTGCCCACGACCATCCAGCACTCCTCGGCGGCAACCAGCGAGTCGACGGGCTCGGCCCAGCCAACCCTGGAGCAACTCGAGCGCGAGCACATCCTCCGCGTGCTGGACGCCAGTAAGGGCGATCAGGATGCGGCCGCCCGCGCACTGGGAATTCACCGGAAAACCCTTCTCCGCAAGCTCCGTCAGTACGGACGCGCCTGAGGCAGCCCGGTACCATGGAGCGACAAGAAAGGGATGGCACCGCTCTTGCTTCCATCCCGGAGGAAGTGATTCTTGGGGGGTCCACCGGGGGATCGTCATGATTTGCAAACGTTGCTCGGGCTATATGGTCGAAGAGTGCTTCTACGTGCCGGACGAGATCGAGATGACGGTCCACGGCTGGCGATGCCTAAACTGCGGTGAAGTCATCGATGGCACGATTCTCCATAACCGGAGAACCACCGTGCTGGGACCGCTACGCCTCTTTTGCCGCCGAGGTGATCTCGGCTCTCCCATTCCCGTCCGCCTCTCTCCTCTTGCAACTCGGCCACCTCGGTCGCGTTCATCCAGCCGTGCCGGACGCCGAAGACGTCCGGTTGGACGGGCCCGCTAACCGGTCATCTCCTTCTCCTCGACCCGGACAAGTCGCGCACGAGCGAGACAACTTGTCCGCATCAGTTTGACGGCGCCACGCCTTCCCTCCATATACCTGGCCTGTCAGTGGGCAGCCCCTTCCACGGTTGAGCGCGATTTTCCTGTCGGATTTCATGCGAGCCATGATCAGTCTGCTCGCCTTGCGTGACTGGACGACGCGCCAAGCCTCGGGTACGGTACTTGCTGATCAACACGGCAACCAGCGCTCGCTCCGGCGCATCCCCCATTCACAGGAGGGACGGGATCGAGGGATGGCAGCATGCCGCCATCGCGGGCTGCGGAAGCCGCGCCCGCCGCGACCCAGGACAGGGGGTACCACGATGAAAATCTTTCTCGCACTTTCGATACTCGTCCTTGTCATGCTCTCAGCAGCAGGTCCGGCATCTGCGGCCGAGCCGACGTCGACCCAGCCCACAGACGAGCTGGCCACACCAGGCTCGTTCCTCGTCATCGGCCGCATCACCCAGATCGACGCTCAGAACCTGCTTGTGCAGGATGATGGAGAGGCTCCTGTCCGCGTCGAGGTCACACCGGACACGGTCAGCCCCACGAATCTCAAGATCGGGGATCAGGTCATCGTCGCCCTGAGCCAGAATGGCAAGGCGACCGTGATCACGAGGGAGCAGATCGAGGTGGAAGTTTCGCGCCTGGACGAAAGCGCCCAGGACGCACGCTAGAAAGCTCTGACGTTGTCACCGGGGATTGTCTAAGGGGGCAAGGTCCCGCAGAGTTGCCTTGTGGATAGCCGTGAAGCCGACATCCCTGCCGCCACGCCTGAAACAGTTCGGACTGATCATTCTCGCGATACTGGTCCCCGGCGGGATCATTGTGCTCCTGTTCGTCTCACTCCTCCGCCTTGGAAAGGCGAGGGTGCTTACGAGGAACGCTGATTCCTTGCGGGCGGCGTGACGGATGATCGGGCTCCACGGAGACCCTCCGCGGGCTGTCGAAGCAACGGAACTCTTGGGACGCTTCATGCCTGTAGCCAGACGATCATGCAAAACCACACGACAGCGAAACAACGCAAAGTCCTCTCCGGAACGATTGAGAAGCTGGACTTTGCGAGACGACAGATCTCGCTACGGGTGGGGCACGAGGTCACGACCTTGCGGTCGCGAAAACCCTTGAACCTGCCCGGCATTCGCCTGGGCGACACCATCCACGTGGCGCTGGACGAAGATGGCGCCGTCTCCTTCGGAAAGCCTCGTGCCCAGCATCCCATCACGTGAACGCCCGTCTTCACGACGGCTCAATGAGCACACGAAAGGAGGTGAGGCGAATGGAGAAACGGCAGGATCAAAAAAAAGATACCCGCCCGAAGCCTGGCCAACCGACACCGAAGCACTAAGCCGGCTGCGCGGAGCATGCACCCGAGGCCCGTTGGCTGCTGAGCGGGTATCGCTCACAGCCAACGTCCGGCTTCGCTCC
>JBFGRM010000018.1:0-20956 GCA_041563675.1 Nitrospiraceae bacterium
TACGCCTCCGGCCCTTGCTCGCTGCGGCCTCGCTGGCGGGCTTTTTGAACATCCTGCAGTACTCGAACCGGCTATTTCTCGTTCTCGAGAAACCTTTCGGAGCCGCCGCTTGATGCGGCCTGGCCGGAGGCCGTTTTGGACATCCTGCTGTACCGAAAGCGATGATCAGCGGATCATGAGAGCAATATCCCAGAATAGCGTGGTCTGAGTAGGGCTTGTCCAGGAGTGGCATTGTGCTCTATTGGAAAGTGGGTAAGCAAGGGCAGCCTTTGGGTGTGAATGATGTCAGACCTCTGCTGCCACACAGCTCGGGTCGCCGATTCTTAAACAGACTATGCCTTTCTAATGACGACAAGGTTGTTATCGCCAAGCCGAACGTTCGGTCGAAACATCGTCACGTAATCCACCGCGTAATCTGTTTTGCTGAAAAAGTTTTTATATCTCAATAAGTCGGACGGACCCACATCTTCAATAATGTAGACGCCATCTTGGGCTAATCGTGAGACAGAGTGCTCAAACAAGCAACTCCCAGCCTCAAAGGTATGAAGCCCGTCGTCGAGCATAAAATCAAAGTCACCGATGCCGACCCGCTGCCAAAAGGCTGCGATCGCTGTTGGATCAAGTTGATCAATGTAAAACGTTCTTATCCTATCTTCTTCGAACAAGATATCCCGATCAATGTCAGCGCCGTACACGGTCGCGTTCGGAAAGTAATCCCTCCACACTCTGAGTGATGCGCCAGGCTTGCCATGAGCGCCCATACTCGAGACAAGATCCGGGTTGTTTGTCCCGAGCCCGCATTCGAAAACTTTTTTAACGCTTTGACGACAATGGGAAAAGAGTCGCGAGTAGAAATCTGCGTAGGTATGCAAGGGCCAAGGGTAGGACTGCCCAGAAGTCTTGATCCCGCCTTTGTCCGACCCATACTTATCACAGAGCTGCGAAACTAAATCACGCTCATTTTTCTTGTGATACACAACAAACTTATAGTCGAGTCCCGACTCCAGTTCATTGAGCTGCCTGGCAAGTTTCTTATTATATCGACGGCGTTGGACCGCCTTGTTCAACAACAGGTCATCTATTGTTCGTATCACTCGGGTTACAACGCTGCCGTTCTTGTCTATCACCCTGACCATCAGTGCGCCGCTGCTTTTCTTTTGCTCGGCTACTTGTAACGCTTCGCTCTTGGTGCCGTAAGTGCCGATCGTGGCCCAACTCTCGCATGCATTGTTTGCCTTGTATTGCGCCTTATACACCGCCGCTATCCTTCCGTTGTCCTCTCCCTCGTACCGTCCATGAAACACAGTCTAAGAAGCTCAAGACGTGTGCGAGCACTGTGCCAGTAGCCAGTAGATTGGAGGAGCCCAGGCGACGCCGAACGCGTTGACTGTATTGGGTTACGGGACTGTTGTCTATTCGGCCGAATAGATGTTGAGAAGGCTTCCGGATTGCCGCTCGCCCCGAGCCACGAGCCCCGCGCCCCTTCTCCGGTGTGACTATATGCTGTCGACGAAGCTGCGGAGCTTCTTGCTGCGGCTGGGATGGCGTAATTTCCGGAGCGCCTTCGCCTCGATCTGGCGGATACGCTCGCGGGTCACTTCGAAGTCCTGGCCCACTTCCTCGAGAGTATGATCGGTCGCCTCCCCGATGCCGAAGCGCTTGCGCAGCACCTTCTCCTCACGAGGCGTCAGCGTTTCGAGGGCGCTGTTGATCTGCCGCTGCAGGTCGTACCGAATGGCGGCCTCGAGGGGCGAGACGGCCTTCTTGTCCTCGATGAAGTCGCCGAGGTGACTGTCCTCCTCCTCCCCGATCGGCGTCTCGAGTGAGATCGGCTCCCGCGCGATTTTCAGGATCTTGCGCACCTTATCCAGAGGCAGGTCCATGCGCTCGGCGATCTCCTCCGGCAAGGGCTCGCGCCCGAGCTTCTGCACGAGGTGGCGGGAGGTTCGAATCAGCTTGTTGATCGTCTCGATCATATGGACCGGGATCCGAATCGTCCTGGCCTGATCGGCGATAGCCCTGGTGATGGCCTGGCGGATCCACCACGTGGCGTAGGTGCTGAACTTGTACCCGCGTTTGTACTCGAATTTGTCGACCGCCTTCATCAACCCGATGTTGCCTTCCTGGATGAGATCCAGGAACTGCAGACCGCGATTCGTGTACTTCTTGGCGATGCTCACGACGAGCCGCAGGTTGGCCTCGACCAGCTCGGCCTTGCCCCGCTTGACCTTTTCCTCCGCCAGATCGAGCTGGCGCACGGCCTCCTTGATCTCATCGGCCGAGACGAGGGCTTCCTCGGTTTCGAGCCTGCGGATCCGGCTCCGCGCGTTCTGGTAGATCTTCTTGACCTCTTGGAGCGCCTCTTCGGACAATCCGGTCTTACGGCGAACCGCCAGAAAGTCCCGTCGCCCCCGCCCGACCCGTTTCAGCAGCTCCACTCCGGCTTCACCCGGCACCCCCAGCCGCCGCTGGCTCTGCGAGATCTCCCGCTCGCCCGAGCGAATTTCCTGCGCCAGCTCCCGGACGCGCTGTACCATGCCCTCCTTCAAGCTGGCGTGGAGGTTGACGGATTCGACCTTGTCGACAACGAGCCGGCGCGCGTCGTCAATCTGCTGCTTGAGACGCCGGACCTTGGTCGGATTGCCCGACGTCGTCCGGTACTTCCGATACAGCGCCTTCAGGGCCGTCGAGGGCTTGCGCACGGCACTCAGGGCCTCGACGGTTCGCTGCCGCAGCTCCTCATCGTCCTGTTCTTCGACCTCCTCTTCAAACTCCTCTTCCACGACCGGGACGAGCTCACGAACGCTGATTTTCCCCGTCTTGAGCTTGTCGCGCAGTGAAAGCACGAACTCGATCGTCATCGGCATGCCGTAGACGGCCATGGCGATGTCGCGCTTGCCTTCCTCGATCCTCTTGGCGATCTCGATTTCGCCTTCCCGGCTCAGCAGCGCGACGCTGCCCATTTCCTTGAGGTATAACCGCACCGGGTCGTCGGTCCGGCTGAGCGCGCCGGGCGTCAGGTCGATCTCCTTGTCCGTCTCCTCGAGGCCTTCCGCCTCCTCCGTTTCGCCGACGCCTTCCTCACCCCGGCCGCCTTTTTGATACCGGTCTCCCTCGGCCTGATCGAGGATCTCGATGTCCATCTCGCCGAACATCGTCATGAGATTGCCGAGCTGCTCGGAGGAGATGATGTCCGCCGGCAATTTGCTGTTGAGGTCCTCGTAGGTCAGGTAGCCCTTCTCCTTGCCGAGCGAGATGAGCTTTTTGACTTCGATCAACAGTTCGTCCTTCGCCATAGCGGGTCCTCTCCGCAACATTTACACAGCCCTCGAAGCGCCAAACGCCTTCTCCATGCGGAGGGCGTTCACCTGGGCATTAAGCTGCCGCGCTTCCTCTACACGTCCCTCACGCTCCGCCGTCCGGAGCCGAGAGATGAGCTCATTCATCCGACTTTCGCGCTGCCTGCGCGCCAGCGTCTCAAGGCACCCTTGAATGTGGGCCTCCACATCATCGTCGTGAGCCTCGGACAGTGACAGTTCCGTCGCGAGAGGGCCGACGTCCGGCTCGTTGACGGTTTCATCCAGCACCTCGCGCACAATCACGCGGCCGCTCTCGTCCAGATGGCCCAGCGCCGCCTCGACGAGTCGCCGGCACGCCGGCACCGTAAAATGCTCGCTCCTCAGCAGTCCCACGTCCGCGGGAGCCAACTGACCGTGCAACAGCAACCGCACGAGCTCTCGCTCCTCCGCCCGCCCGCCCATGATGACGCCCTTCTGACCGGCAGGTGCCGCGCCCAGTTGGCCGGGTGACGCTTTACCGGCGAGCTCCTTGTACCGCTTCAACAAGACCCCGTGGCTGATTCCGAGATGCTCGGCGACCAACCGGAAGCATTCTTCCTGCTCCACCGGATTGTCCGTCTTGTGGATGATGCGCAGCACCTCGTCCACGCTCCGGATCCGGTCGTCGAGAGCCCCGGAGGCCGCCGCGCCCAGACTCTGTGTCACGGCAAACTCCAGCAGGCCGGGGGCCGAGCTTTCCAGACCGCGAAATTCCTCCGGACCATGTTCTCGAACGAAGGTGTCGGGATCCTGTCCCGCCGGCAGCGAGACGACGCGCACGCTCATGCCGCTGTCCTTGAACAGGTCCAGCGTCCGCATCGCCGCACGCACGCCGGCCGGATCCGCATCGAAGATCAGCACGACCTTTGGGGCCAGGCGGCTGAGCGCCCGGACGTGGTCGGACGTCAGGGCCGTTCCCAAGGTCGCGACGGCGTGCCGAATTCCGGCCTGGTGCAGCGCCACCGCGTCGAAATACCCTTCGACGATGAGCAGCGCTTTTTCACGCCAGGCGGCGTCCTTGGCCTGCGGCATGGCGTAGAGCGCCGCCCCCTTCCTGAACGTCGGCAGCTCCGGTGAATTCAAATACTTCGGCAGGCCCTCGCCGATGACACGTCCACCGAACGCCATGACGCGACCCCGCTGATCCACGATCGGGAACATCACACGCCCGCGGAATCGATCGTAATAGCGACGCTCGTCCTGTCGCCGGCTGCCCGGCTCATCCTTGTCGACGACCAGGCCGGCGGAGGCGAGCTCTGAAAGGCTGAAGCCTTCCCGCGTCAACGCCCGGACCAGGCCGTCCCAACCGGGTGGCGCATAGCCCAAGCCGAAGGTCTCGACGGTTTCGGGACCAATGCCTCGTGCGGCCAGGTAGCTGCGCGCCTCAGCGCCGGTCTCGGCATGCTGCAAGTTGCGTGTGAACCACGCAGCCGCCGCCTCATTGGCACGCCAGATGCGCTCCCGCCGGTGTTCCTGATCCGAGGCAGGCCGACCGGCCTCCCGGACGACCTCGACACCGGCGCGCCGGCCCAACTCCTGCACGGCCTCCATGAAGCCGAGGTTCTCGCGCTTCATCAAGAACGCGAAGGCATCGCCGCCCACCCCGCACCCGAAACAATGAAACACCTGTCTCGAGGGGCTGACCGTGAAGGACGGCGTCTTTTCGGCATGGAACGGGCAGAGGCCTTTGAAGTTCTGGCCGGCCTTCGTCAGGCCGACATAGCCGCCGACGACGTCGGTGATGTCGGTCCGATCCTTAATTTGTCGAATGAGATCTTTTGAGACGAGGCCTTGGCCCACGGAAGATTATGCTCCCGTTCTGCAGCTCATCGGCACATCGAGCCTGTCAACCGTCATTGGGGAGGGTTGTTCCGGCAACCGCGCGACCGGGCACAGTAACAAACGGTTTATTTCGCTGTCAATGCAAGGGGATCGCGATTCACCCGGGCGGCCAGCCCAGCCGACGGCCGCCAAGGACGTGCCAGTGCAAGTGAAAGACCGACTGCCCGGCGTTTCGTCCCGTGTTGGTCACCACGCGGTAGCCGGCCGTCGTGAGGCCCTTTTCCTCCGCGACCTTGACGCATGTCCGCAGCAGATGACTGAGCAGGGCCCCGTCCGCGGCATCGGTCTCGCCCAGGGATGCGACGTGCTTGCGGGGGATCACCAGCACATGCACCGGGGCTTGCGGGTTGATGTCCTCGAAGGCGACCGCCTGCTCGTCCTGGAGGACGATCTTCGACGGGATCGCTCCCGACGCAACCCGACAAAACAGGCACTCGCTCATGCGCCGTCCTCTCTCCCTGAGCCGCTTCGGAGCCCGGACCGGCCGAAGCGCTTGCCCAGTTCCTTGTAGATATCCTGGAGCGTGAGGTCATGGTAGCCGAGCAGGACCAGCGTGTGAAACAAGAGATCGGCGACCTCGTGGACGATCTCGTCGGGTTTGCCCGTTTTCGAGGCGAGAATCACTTCGGCCGCCTCCTCCGCCACCTTTTTCAGGATCCGGTCCTGCCCGCCTTCGAACAGGGACGCGACGTAGGATCCGGACTGTCGCGTCGCTTTACGGTTTTCAATGGTCCGATGAATCGATTCGAGCAGCGCACCGTGCGCGTCGTGGGTTTTCGCACCCGTGTTGTCGTCCGCCGAGGTGAAGAAGCAGGCGCGCTCACCGGTGTGACAGGTGGGGCCCGAGGGATCAGCTTTGACCAGGATGGTGTCCTGATCGCAATCGACGAAGAGCTCGCGCACCGACAAGCGGTTGCCGGAGGTTTCGCCCTTTTCCCAGAGTTTCTGTCTCGTCCGGCTCCAGAAATGAACCGACTTGGTCTCGAGTGTCTTGTGGAGCGCCTCGCGGTTCATGAACCCCACCATCAAGACAGTGCCATCGCGCCAATCCTGAATGACGGCCGGGATCAGGCCCTTCTCGTCAAATTGCAGATTTTCCAAAGTATTCATCCTGTTCGTTCCGTCATCCCCGCGGAGGCGGGGATCCATCTTCGTCCTGTCTCGGGGGCCGACAAGCAAGGCTGATGCCCCCTGGATTCCTGCTTTCGCAGGAATGACGGAAAGAAGGCTCCTTTTTAATTCGCTCAGCGAATTGCCACTCCTCGATCAGCAAGATACTCTTTCGCCTCCTTGATGGTGTGGGTGCGGTAATGAAAGATCGAGGCGGCCAGCACGGCGTCGGCCTTGCCGACCGAGAGACCCTCGTAGAGATGGGTCAGCGTGCCCGCGCCCCCGGACGCGATGACGGGGATCGACACCGCCTCCGACACCGCCGCGGTTAGATCCAGGTCGAATCCGTCCTTCGTGCCGTCCCGGTCCATACTCGTGAGGAGGATCTCCCCCGCACCATACTCCTCCATTTGTTTCGCCCAGGCGACCGCGTCGAGACCGGTCGGCCGTCGCCCCCCGTGCGTATACACTTCCCAGCCGGAGGATGCCGCCTCCCGATCGCCTTTCGTCTGTGCCGATGCGTCCGACGCGCGGCGCTTGGCGTCGATCGCCACGACGATGCATTGCGTCCCAAAGCGTCCGGCCGCGGCTTTGACAAAGTCGGGCTCGGCGACGGCCGCGGTGTTGATACTCACCTTGTCCGCTCCCGCGTTGAGCAGGTTGCGAATGTCCTCCAGGTTTCGCACCCCTCCCCCGACCGTGAGCGGCATGAAGACCTCTTCGGCCGTTCTGGAGACAACGTCGATGATGGTGTTGCGATTTTCATGTGACGCCGTGATGTCGAGGAAGCACAACTCATCGGCGCCCTCCTCGTCATACACCCGAGCCACCTCCACCGGATCGCCCGCATCCCGCAGGTTGACGAAGGAGACTCCCTTCACCACGCGGCCGTCCTTCACATCCAGGCATGGAATGATGCGCTTCGTTAACATCGTCGGAAGGCGGTAAGTGGGTAAATGGGTAAATAGGTCATTGCGGAAGGCAACGCCGATGATAGCCTCGGCCCAAGGACTCGCTCCGTGCACGACCGAATTACCCAATTACCCACTTACCCAATTCCCCTCCTAGGCTACGGCGGCGAGAGCGGCGGCGAAGTCGAGCTTGCCGTCGTACAACGCTTTTCCGATGATCGCGCCCGCGATCTTTGGTCCCAACGCACGAATCTGTCGCAGGTCCTCGACCGTGCTGATGCCGCCCGACGCGATCACGGGAAAGGGCGATGCGGCGACGATGGCCTCGAGCGCCTCCACGTTGGGACCTGCCAGCATCCCGTCTCGCGAGATATCTGTGTAGATAACCGCGCCCAGCTTCAGCGCCGCCAACGCACGCAGGAGCTCGACGGCCCCGGTGTCCGAGACCGCCGTCCAGCCCTTCACCGCAACCTTGCCGCCCTTGGCATCTAGCCCCAGTGCGATGCGGCCGGGAAACTCGGCACAGGCCTCTTCAAGCAGCGACCGGTCGTTCAGCGCGGCCGTCCCAAGGACGATCCGCGCGACGCCCAGCGCGAGGTACCGCCTGACCGTGTCGACGGCTCGAATCCCGCCCCCCACTTGGACCGGGATGGCAACGGTTTTCATGATTGTCTCGATTTGCGGGAGGTTTGCCGGTGTGCCGTCCACGGCCCCATTGAGGTCGACGACGTGCAGCAGTTCCGCGCCTTGCTCCTGCCAGTGGCGCGCCGTTGCCTGGACATCCTCGGAGTACACCGTCTCCTGCTGCATGTCCCCTTGGCGGAGACGGACGCAGCGGCCATCCTTGAGGTCTATGGCCGGGATGATCAGCATGACGCGTTCTCGCGATCCCCCTCTCCCCCAGCGGAGGAGAGGGCCAGGGTGAGGGGATCGTCACTGTCCGTACGGGAACTCCTTCACAAGTCGCTCGGCCCCGTAATCCGCCAGCTCTTCGGCCGTCACGAACCCCAGGCCGCGGGCAAAAAACCCGGAGATGTCTTCGGTGACCGGCCGTTGCTCTTCATAGTAATTGCCGATCCAAATGACGCGACCGTCGCCCGCCACGAGCTTCACCTCAAACCCCACGACCGCTGGCTTCGCCCCGTACTTGCTCCCCTCCCGCTCCTTGTACACACGGAGCAGTCCGGCCAGGGCGGCGTCGGCTTTGAACTCGAGGGCCAAACGACGGGCCACTTCCTGGAGCGGCAAGTCGGGGTCGCGGGCTTTCAGCGCGGCCAGGGCCGCCTCCACCTCCTGCGGCGGAATGATCGCGAGACCCTCCCGCATGCGCAGCTTCCGCGTAAAGATGCGCGCCACCTTCATGTCCGCGCCCGGGGGCACGCTGGCCATCGCCTGCCCCAGCGGCCGTGCGCCTTGCGGCGCCGCCAATGAGATGTCCGATTTGACGACGGCCGGTGGAGTGGCCAGCTCGCTCCCCTCTTGTCTGACGATCTGGGGCGTGGTCACCGCTCGGAACGGCAAGACCACGATCGAGCGAACCTGGTACTGCTCGATCTGGGGAGCGCGTTGCAGCGTAATCTTCGGGCCGGCGCAGCCTACCAGGATCAGCGCGGCCGCCCCGGACGCGAACAGGAACGCCTTGCCGTTCATGAGATGTCCGTTCTCATACGAGTCGCCTCAGCCATTCATCCCCACCGCGCGAAGTTTCGAATGATGCGCAAGCCAACCGCCTGACTCTTTTCCGGATGAAACTGGCAGGCGAAGACGTTGTCGCGCCAGATACTCGACACGAAGTCGAGGCCGTAGGAGGTGACCGTTGCGGCGATCGACCGGTCCTCCGGGACGACGTAATACGAGTGGACGAAATAGGCGTAGGCGCCGTTCTCGACACCCTCCAGGGGAGGGGCGGGCTTCTTCACGGTCAGTGTATTCCATCCCATGTGCGGCACCTTGAGCGCCGGTTCGCGAGCGACCCGCGTTCCGCTTCCGGCGCCCTGCCCAAATGGAAATCGAACGACGCGCCCGGGCACGAGGCCCAATCCTTTGTGTAGGCCGAACTCCTCGCTTTCCGCGAACAAGACCTGGAGCCCGAGACAGATACCGAGAAAGGGTTTTCCCTGCGCGATGGCCTGACGGATGGGATCAATCAACCCGTACCGCTCCAGATTCGCCATACAATCCGCAAAGGCCCCGACACCGGGAAGCACGATGTGACTGGCTTCATTGATCGTCTTTCGATCCCGGGTCACCACCGACCTGACGCCCACCGCGTCAAAGGCCTTGTGGACGCTTCGCAGGTTCCCCATTTCGTAGTCAATGATGGCGATCACGAGACCCTGTTGCGTCACGCGCAGTTCGAGGAGGCCTATCGTTTCTGTTGAGGACTTAGCCCGGGTTATTCATGACGCCTTCTGCTGCAATCGCGAATTCGCGATTTCGCAACGAAGGATGATGAATAACCGGGGCTAGAGGTGCCCCTTGGTCGAAGGCACGCCCAGGACGCGTTCATCGAAGGCGGTCGCCTGGTCCAGCGCCTTGGCCAGGGCCTTGAACATGGCTTCCATGATGTGATGCGGATTGCGCCCGTACAAGACGTTGATGTGCAAATTGAACGCCGCGTGATTGACCAGCGCCTGAAAGAAATCCTCGAACAGGCCCAGGTCGAACGTCTTGATGCGATGCTGTGCGAGCTTGGCGCGATAGACGAGGTAGGGTCGACCGCTCAGATCCACGCTGACTTGCGCCAGGGCCTCATCGAGCGGAACCTGCGCCCAGCCGAAGCGCCGGATCCCCTGCTTGTCTCCCAGCGCCTGCCGCAAGGCTTCTCCCATCACGATGCCCACATCTTCCACCGTATGATGATCATCGATTTCCGTGTCGCCCTTGGCTTGCACGGTCAGGTCGAAGAACCCGTGCTTGGCCAGGGACGTCAGCATGTGATCGACGAAGGGGATCGTCGTGTGAATACGCCCCTGCCCCGCGCCGTCCAGGACCCATTCGACTTTCACCTGTGTCTCCGTGGTCGTCCGTTCGACGACGGCACGGCGAGGCTGCTTGTGTGTCTTCATTGAAATCGACTCTCCGAGGATTGGCCGTGGGCGTCGAGCCCCTCCATGTGCGCCAGGCGCGCCAGGTGCTCCCTCACCCGGACCAACTCCTCCTTTGTGTAGGCGACGATGTTGCTCCGTTTGACGTAGTCATCGAACCCGAGCGGCGAGAAAAATCGGGCCGTGCCCCCCGTTGGCAGCACATGGTTTGGCCCCGCGACATAGTCGGCCACCGCGGGCGGCGTATAGCGCCCCAGGAAGAGTGCACCCGCATGCCGAATTTTCTCGAGATACTCGAACGGGCGATCCACCGCCAGGGCCAGATGCTCGGGCGCGATCTGGTTCGCCAGCTCGATGGCATCTTCCATCGTCCTGACCACGAATGCGATCCCGTGCCGGCCGAGCGATTTCGACAGAATCTTCTCCCGTGTGAGGTTCTTGAGCCGCTCCTGGATCAGCCGCAAGACCTCCTGTGCCAACTGCTCCGAGGTGGTCACCAGGTAGACCCGCGCATCCTCGTCGTGCTCGGCCTCGCACAGCAGGTCAGCCGCCACATGGGTCGGGTTGGCCAGGTCATCCGCGAGCACCAGCAGCTCGCTGGGACCCGCGATCATGTCGATCCCAACGGTCCCGAACAACAGGCGCTTGGCCGTCGCCACGTAGACGTTGCCCGGCCCGACGATCTTGTCCACGCGGGGAATCGTCTTGGTGCCGTAGGCCATCGCCGCGACGGCCTGCGCGCCGCCGACACGATAGATCTCATCCACGCCGGCGATATCGGCGGCGACCAGCAGGTAGGGATTGATGCCGCCCCTCGCCATCGGCGTGCACATGACCACTTGCCGCACGCCGGCCACCTTGGCCGGAATGGCGTTCATCAGCACCGACGAAGGATAGGCGGCCTTCCCCCCCGGCACGTAGAGCCCGACCGCATCGAGCGGCATGACGACTTGCCCCAGGGTCGCGCCATTGTCTTGGTAGAGCCACGTCTTGGTCCGCTGCCTCTCGTGGAAGGTCGTGATGCGCTCAGCCGCGTAGCGCAGCGCGTCCCCCTCATCTTTGCGGATCTGGTAATAGGCCTCCTTCACCTTTTCCGGCGGCACGCGAAAGTCGGCAGGCTTGAGCGTCACGCGGTCGAATTTCTTGGTGTAGCGTGCGACGGCGGCGTCCCCACCACGCTCCACGCCCTTGAGGATCCCGCGAACCGTGCCCTCCACGCCTCGGGCTTCGAGCGTGGCTCGACCGGTGGCGCGTTTGAGCGCGTTCTGAAACCCTCGGTCGCTGCTGGTGACCAGCTTCATGGTGGCTCCGTCAGCCCTCCGACTCGACCGGCATCGACCTGTCCCGCGACCGGCGGTCTGCCCGGACGCGTCCCTGGCCGTTGGAGGAGCCCGCGCGACCGTCCGCCCGCTTCAATCGCTCGATGAGATCGGTCACGGCGCGATGCTTCATCTTCAGACTGGCGCGGTTCACGATGAGCCGCGCGGTCGATTGGGCGATCACATCGACCTCGACGAGCTGGTTGGCGCGCAGGGTCTTCCCCGTGGAGACCAGATCCACGATACGATCCGCGAGGCGGACGAGGGGCGCCAGCTCAATCGAGCCGTAGAGCTTGATGATCTCGACCAGGAGCCCTTTCTGATTGAAGTAGCGCTCCGTGATGTTGGGGTACTTGGTCGCGACGCGAATCTTGGACGAGAACCGGTCCGGCCCCTCCCGCCCTTTGAGGGCCGCCACCGAGATCCGGCAGCCTCCGAATTTCAGATCCAGCGGCTCGTACACGTCCCGGTCTTGCTCCAGCAGCACGTCTTTGCCCACGACGCCCGCGTCCGCCGCGCCGTATTCGACGTAGGTGGGGACATCGTTGGGACGGACGATGAGCAACATGGTCTGACCGTCGGAGCACGGCAGCACCAGCTGTCGCGTGTCGGCCGACAGGCCTGCGCTCGTGTAGCCGGCGCGCGCAAGGCGCTCGACCGCGGGGCCCAGTAACTTTCCTTTGGACAGGGCAACTGTCAACATGGCTCGTCAGCCCTTCGGGCGGGCCCGTGTCTCCTTGACTCGCTCGATTCTTGCGCCCAAGCCGCGCAGTTTTTCCTCGATGCGTTCGTAGCCCCGATCGAGATGATAGACGCGCGAGACCCTCGTCTCGCCAGAGGCGGCCAGCCCGGCCAGGATCAGGCCCGCGCTGGCGCGAAGGTCGGAAGCCATGACCGCGGCACCCGTCAACTCACGCTTGCCGTTCACGACCGCATGATGGCCGCGGACCCGGATCTCGGCACCCATGCGGTGCAGCTCGGGGACGTGCATGAGCCGCCCCTCGAAGACGGTCTCCGTGATCATGCTCGTGCCCTCCGCCACACACATCAGGGCCATCATTTGGGCCTGCATGTCGGTCGGAAATCCCGGATGCGGAAGGGTTTCGATATCGACGCCCCGCAGCCGGCCGCTGGTGTTGAGGCGGACCCAATCCTTCCCTTCGGTGACATCCGCGCCGGCCTCCCGCAGCTTGCCCAGGACGGCCTCCAAATGCGCCGGGATGCAGTCGCGGACGGTCACGTCCCCGCCCGTGATGGCTCCGGCGACCAGGTAGGTCCCCGACTCGATCCGGTCGGGAATGACGACGTGGTCGGCCCCGCGCAGGGCCCGTACGCCCTCGATGGTGATCACCCCGGAGCCTGCCCCCTGGATTTTAGCCCCTCGTTTTACCAGAAACTCGGCAAGATCAACAACCTCCGGCTCCTTGGCGGCGTTTTCGATGACCGTGGTTCCCTCGGCCAGGGACGCGGCCATCAGAAGATTCTCGGTCCCCGTGACCGTCGGGAGATTCAGATAAATATGGGCGCCGCGGAGTCGTTTGGCCCTGGCGTGGATGTAGCCATGTTCGATCGCGATCTCGGCGCCGAGCTGCTCCAGCGCGGCGAGGTGCAGGTTGACCGGCCTCGCCCCGATCGCGCAGCCGCCGGGCAGGGATACCCTTGTCTCCCCGTACCGGGCGAGGAGCGGACCCAGCACCAGGATCGACGCCCGCATGGTTCTGACCAGATCATAGGGAGCCTCCGTCGAACGGAGCTGCCCGGGCGTGATCGACACACGGTCGGCGGAGGCCGTGAGCGAAGCTCCGAGTGTCGTCAACACCTTCCCCATGGTCGTCACATCGACCACGTGCGGGACGTTCGAGAGCGTGCACTCCTCGGGCGCCAAAATCGTCGCTGCCAGCAGCGGCAAGACGGCGTTCTTGGCTCCGCTGACCGATACCTCTCCGCGGAGCGGGGTGCCACCTCGAATGACGATGCTGTCCATGGTATGTCAGCCCTCTTCTGCGTCGGGGCCTTGGCAGCAGACCACGCGCTCGATACCCAGGGTGTCGCGCCGGGTCCAAACCCGTGAGTAGGCGCCCGACGCCTCCGCCAGCGATCTGACGGCGGGCGCCTGACCATGACCGACCTCGAGCGCAACGAAGCCGCGCGGGGCGACCAGACGCGGCGCCGCGGCGATCAGCGTGCGATGCAGGGCCATCCCATCGGGGCCACCGGACAGCGCGAGCCAGGGTTCGAAGTCGCGGACCTCAGGTTGCAAGGCGGCGAGTGCCGATTCGGGGATATAGGGAGGATTGGCGACCACGATGTCCAGCCGGCCTTCCAGCCCGGCATCGTGGAGGGGAGCGACGAGGTCCCCGAGCAGGAATCGCAACCGGTCTTGCACGCCGTGACGCACCGCATTCTCCTGCGCCACAGCCAGGGCGGCGGCCGAGACATCCGTGAGGTAGACGACCGCCTCGGGAAGCGCCAGCGCCAGCGAAATTCCAATGCATCCGGATCCGGTTCCCACGTCGGCCACCAGCGTACGGTCACCCGACCGGCGCTGTGCGAGCACGGCTTCGATCACGGTCTCCGTTTCCGGTCGAGGGATCAACACCGCGGGGCTTACGATGAAGTCCCGGCCGCAGAATTCCTGGGTGCCCAGCAGGTATTGCACCGGCTCCCGGGCCGCCCGCCTCCGTACGAGGCCAAGTGCGCGCTCCCATTGAGCGTCTGTCAGGGCGTCTTCCCCCTGCAGCAGCATGGAGAGATGACTGTAGCCCAGCGCCGATTCCAGCAGCCAGACAACCTCGCGCTCGGGACGCTCGATCCCGGCCTGCGCCAGGATCTCGCTGCTCAGTCGCCGTAACTGTCGGAGCGTGGGGTCCGCCGTGGCCGGGACCTTGGCCCTCATGAGGCCTCGGGAGCCAGCTGGTCCGCGCGGGCCGCGCGGAGGCCTTGGACAAGCTCGTCCAGGTTGCCTTCCAGCACCTGCTCCAATTTATGCAGGGTCAGTCCGATGCGATGGTCGGTGACGCGATTTTGGGGAAAGTTGTAGGTGCGGATTTTCTCACTGCGCTCGCCCGTTCCCACCTGTGACTTGCGGTTCTTGGCGATCTCGGCCTCCTGCCTGGCACGCTCGGCCTCGACGATTCTGGTGCGCAGCGTGCGCATGGCTTTGGCCTTGTTCTTCAGCTGGGAACGCTCGTCCTGACAGGTCACGACGACGCCCGTCGGCGCGTGCGTGATTCGGACCCCGGAATAGGTGGTGTTGACGCCCTGCCCACCCGGGCCCGATGAGCAAAAGGTGTCGATGCGAAGGTCCTTGGAGTCGATTTGGACATCGACTTCGTCCACCTCTGGCATGACCGCGACCGTGACGGTCGAGGTGTGGATGCGGCCGCTGGCCTCGGTCGCGGGTACACGTTGCACGCGATGCACCCCACTCTCGAACTTAAAGTGAGCGTAGGCGTCCCGGCCCTCCACCAGCAGGATGACCTCCTTGTAGCCGCCGATCCCGGTCTCGCTGGCATCGACGACTGCCACCTTGAGCCGATGCTTCTCCGCATACTTGACGTACATGCGCAGCAGGTCCCCGGCGAAGAGCGCGGCCTCGTCGCCGCCCGTCCCCGCACGAATTTCGACGAAGGTGTTCTTTTCGTCTCGCGGATCTTTCGGGACGAGCAGGTCGAGCGCACGCTCCTCTAGATCCTTGCGACGCCCTTGGAGCAGCGCGGCCTCGTCAGTAGCCATTTTCCTGAGGTCGGAGTCGACGGCCGGATCGTCGAGGATATGGTCCGTCTCTCGAATCTGCCGGAGGAGATCTTGATAGGCGACGAAAAGCTGGGCGACCTCTTCGAGGTCGGCCCGCTCCTTCGTGAGCTTGCGAAGCAGCGGGGGCTGGGTCAGGACAGACTGGTCGGTCAATTGCTCATTGAGCTCTTCATACCGAGCGGCCTTCGCCTCCCAACGGGATAGCAAAGTCGCATCTTTGGTCTCAGTCGTTTCCATGCCGGATGCACTGGCACCACGTTCCCTTTACTTCGCGGCTGTTTTCTTCGCGTATTTCTTCTTGAAACGCTCGACCCGACCTTCGGTGTCGACGATCTTTTGGGTGCCCGTAAAAAACGGATGGCAGTTGGAGCAAATATCCACCTTTAGATCACCCACGGTGGAACGAGTCCTGAACTTCGCGCCGCAGGCGCAATGCACCTGGGCCTCTTTGTACGCCGGATGAATACCCTTCTTCATACGACCTCTCCCATGATGACGACATCCGTCGAAACCGAAGCCCCGCCGGGGAACACGGTCATCGATTCATCGACTGCAAGAATTCCTGGTTCGTCTTGGTGCCCGAGATCTTGTCCATGAGAAATTCCATGGCCTCGACCGTCCCCAGCGGACTCAGCACCTTACGCAAAATCCACATTTTGTTCAACCGGTCCCGGTCCACGAGCAGCTCCTCTTTCCGCGTACCCGACTGGCTGATGTCGATGGCCGGGAAGATGCGCTTATCGGCCAACCGGCGGTCGAGGTGCAGCTCCATGTTACCCGTTCCCTTGAATTCCTCAAAGATCACATCGTCCATGCGGCTTCCGGTGTCCACCAACGCGGTCGCCATCACGGTCAAGCTGCCGCCGTGTTCGATGTTGCGGGCGGCGCCGAAAAACCGCTTCGGTCGCTGCAAGGCGTTCGAATCCAACCCGCCCGAGAGGACCTTGCCGCTCGGGGGCGCGATGGTGTTGTAGGCGCGGGCCAACCGGGTGATGCTATCGAGGAGGATCACCACGTCGCGTTTGTGTTCGACCAGGCGCTTCGCCTTCTCGAGCACCATCTCGGCCACTTGGGCGTGCCGCTGGGGGGGCTCATCGAAGGTCGAGCTGATGACCTCGGCCGTCTTGACCTGCCGCTGCCAATCAGTGACCTCCTCGGGCCGCTCATCGATCAGCAACACGATCAGCATGATTTCCGGGTGATTCTTCAGGACCGCCCGCGCGATAGCCTGCAACAACATGGTCTTGCCGGTGCGAGGCGCCGCCACGACCAGACCGCGCTGCCCCATCCCGATCGGGGTGCTCAACTCCATCACCCTGGTGCAATACTCTTCGGGGTCGTGCTCGAGATTGATCCGCTGCTCCGGGTACAGCGGCGTCAGGTTGTCGAACAGGATCTTGTCCCTGGCCACGTCCGGATCCTCGAAGTTCACCTTCTCGACTTTGAGCAGCGCGAAATACCGCTCGCCGTCCTTGGGCGGTCGAATCTGTCCGGAGACGATGTCTCCCGTCCTGAGATTGAAGCGACGGATCTGGGAGGGGGAGATGTAGATGTCATCGGGACCCGGCAGGTAGTTGGAGTCCGGCGCGCGAAGGAAGCCGAACCCGTCGGGGAGGGTTTCGAGGACGCCCTCTCCGAAGATGACGCCGTTCTTCTCCGTTTGTGCCTGGAGAATGGCGAAGATCAGTTCCTGCTTCCGCAGATTCGCCGCGTTCTCGATCTTGAGATCCCGCGCGACGTCGTTGAGATCTGCGATGGGTTTCTGCTTAAGTTCTGCCAGGTGCATGGGTCTTCTCCCTCACATCATGCGTCGTTGCCCCGGAGATCCGTCGATTCCCGGGTCAGGACAAGCTACGAAACGTCTCGGCGTCATGCATATTGGTGATGTATCGAAGGCGATTGTGTGTCCGGAGAGGCTGCCCGCGAAGGATTTGTCTCGTCTTGCTGTTCTAAATCTCCAGTTGCTGAACGTTCGTGAGGCCCTTCAGTACGTAATGAAGGAACGGATCAGCGTCGGATGAATGAGTTCGGTCTTTCGCTTGGCTCGAGATCCGCTCCGAGAGGCTGTACAGGGGTAGAAGTCCAGTCTGGTCGAGCGGGAGAGATGGAACACAATGATACTATCCGCCCGTCTCGCTCTTGTCAATAGTTGCGCAAGTCTTTTTGCGGGGTGGCTTTTTCGGGTCATCGAGAAGCGGGACGGATCCGGCTGCGCGGGCCTTCGCCGGCGCGGCGGCGCGTTGCGACACCACTAGGTTTGTGTTAAACAGGTGACGATTGGACGCGCCCCCTCAGACATGGAGTTTCACGCGAGACCCGCACGTGTAAGGAGCCACGAAAAGCCGTTGGACAAGGTTTTCACCATCACCGAAGCCAATCAACTCATCCCTCTTTTGGAGGAGCACCTCGCGGCGATCAAACGAGGCAAAGGTGTGCTCGTCCGGACCAAGCCGGAGATCGCCAAGGCCGCCGAGAAGGCCCGCCTCGGCGGGGGCAGCGTGATCGGGCCGCATTATATTCGCACCCTCGAGCAGATCAGTCGCGGCCTGCAGGAGATCCACGAGCTCGGCGTGCACCTGAAGGATTTGGACATGGGGTTGTGCGATTTTCCCTACATGATGGATGGGCGCATCGTCTACCTGTGCTGGAAGCTGGGTGAGCAGGAGGTCCGCTGGTGGCATGAGACGACCAGCGGCTACAGCAGCCGGCAGCCCCTCGACGAGAAAGACCTCTAGCTTCCGGCTCTCGCGGAGAGCCCCCTCCCCGGCTCGCATGAAGTTCGTAATCTTGGGATATGACGGACCCGACGGCGCGGCGAAGCGGCGCCTGCATCGTCCGGCCCATCTCGAAAAGATGGCCGCACTGGATGCCCAAGGCCGCGTCGTGCTTGCCGGTCCCCTCACCGATCAAACCGGCAGCCTCATCATCATCGAGGCGGACTCACCGGAGGAAGCGCAGCGCATCGTTCAAGAAGACCCCTATACCGTTCACGGTGTCTTCGAGCGCGTGGAAATTCACCCCTTCACGCAGGTGTTCCCGCAGGCCTGACCCAGTGACCAGGGGGCCCGCCCTGCACTCGCTCAGCCGAGCCGGCGGCGGACGGTGATCGACGGGTTTTCACGTAGCAATATCTTCTGCCTCCCTGGCCCAGGCCATCCACTCGAAGCTATTGACAACATTAAGATTTTAAAACTATACTCCCCCGGTGACTGGCCTGGCTTGGGCCCCGATTCTTGCGCCGCCGCGTTAGTTCCAAAGGCCTACTGCCTGTGCTCGCTCGTAGCCCATTATTGTCACGATTGTGGGCCTTCTGTAGGGTTGCACAAACCTATGGACAAGCGTAGAGTAAGCAGACTTTTTGGGGTATGGCCGGTCCATCTCCGCACGGTCCGGACGCCTTTCTATCTCATTCAAAGAAAAGGGATTCGTGGCAATGACTGACTATAGCGTCGTCCCAGGACCAGAAGCCTTCTTCACCCCCTCCGCCGCACGGATGGGGGTCGTACTTCCTGAGCCGGGGCAGGGTCATATCGAGGGAAGAATCGTCGCGGAGGAAGCGGCTCTTAAGCGCGCCGCGGAGAAGCTTCTGGGAGCCAAGAACCCCACCGTGCACCCGGGCCCGCTCGTGCTGTGGAACTGGAACGAGAAGGCCGCCAAGAAAGCCAAGGCGATCAAGATTCTTTCGGAGGTCATTCCGGCGCGGATCATCCCGATGCCGGACTACCGACCCAAGTACCCGAAAATCAATCCAGACGTCGAGATCAACCCCAACCACCCGAATCTGACGATCTGGCATAACAAAGAAGATGTCTGCGTGTTCGTCGGGGTCCACTGCCACCAGGCCAATTTGTCTCTGAAGATCATTCGAGGTGGCACGGATTGCTACACGATCGCCCTCTGTGCCCAGGCCGGGCACGAAGATGCGATGCTGTCCCTCCGGGATACCACGGCCGAAAAGATCCTTCGCCTGGCCGAGTGGATCTGCAAGCTCAAAGGCATGCCGGGTCCGACGCCAGCAGACCTGGGCAACAGCGACGGAAACCGCAAATCCAGCGACAACGTATTCGCAAAACTAGCCGAAGGGAGCTGAGTCATGGCGAACGAACTGTCCGAGGTCCAGAAAAGCCTGATCGGCACAAAAAATAAAAAGGGGCAAACCTACGTCGACCCGTTCCACCTCTTCTTCGAGGCTGAGCGGACGCCGGCCTTCTTCACCGGTAGCGAGGTGATCAAGGAGGCGATTCGGCGGGCCACCGTCGACGTGATGGTCGCCTATCCCATCACCCCCCAGAGCGAAGCGGCGGCGCTGATCGGCGAGCTCTACGCGGAAGGCTATATCGGCGATTACATGCGCGGTGAGAGCGAGTTCGCGGTGATGGGCCAGTGCGCCGGCGCGGCCTTCGGCGGCGCCCGCGTCTTCACGACCACGGCCGGCCCGGGAACCATGCGCGCCATGGAAAACTTTCCCATGTGGGTGGGGTCGCGGCTGCCGATCCAGATGATCGTCACGATGCGAGGTATCAATTCACCGCTCAGCATCCAGCCGGATACCCTAGAGGCCTATTTCCTACTGGGCACGGGCATGCTGGTCTGGCACGCGGAGACCGCGCAAGACTTCTACGACTGGATCCTGATGGGCTACATCGTGGCCGAGCAGCCCGATGTTCACCTGCCGATCGCGGTCTGCTGCGACGGCTTCTTCGTGACGCACACGAAGGACACCGTGATGCTGACGCCGGCGGACATGTGCCTGCCGCCCTATGATCCGTACCGATCCCCGGTCCCCTGCATGGACATGGAGACTCCGCCGGTCCGGATGATGCGGGATCCTTTCGTCATGAAGTCCAACTACATCAGCTACATGACCCACGCGTCCTGGCAGGAAGAGACCAGAGGCGCCTGTGAGCGCTCACGCAAGCACACGATCCCCATGATCGGGGGCCTGATCGAGACCGAGAATGTCGATTCAGAAATCCTGATCGTGGCGTCGGGCACCGCCGTCTCGCAGGGACGGGAGGCGATCCGGCTGCTGGAGGAGGAAGGCGTTCGCGTCGGGCTCGTCAAGGTGAAGTCGCTCCGGCCCTGGCCGGGCGAGGAGATCAAGCAGGCGACCAAGAACGCAAAGCACATCTTCGTGCCGGAGTTCAACGTGATCGGGTGGCTGGCGCAGGAGATCAAGGCGACCATCCCCGATAACCACCGCGTCATCGCCGGACCGCACGTGGCGGGCGGGATGACGATGCCGGCGGAAGTCATCAAGGAAGAAATCCTCAAAGGGCTCGGCAAGCACGTCTCGACGCTGGCCGCACGCGGCAGCTGAGGCGGGCTCTACGATAGAAAAAGGAGCGCGATCATGAGCAAAGAAAAGATTTCGATCTGCCCAGAGTTCTACGACATCATGCCCCCGGAATACCGTGACCTGGTGGAGCAGTCCACCTACGGTAAAGAGGGGCGTGGGTGGAAGGACATCGGGCAAAGCAAGGAGCTCATCGAGGATCACTCCCTCTGCGCGGGCTGCCCGGAGTCGATGGCGTTCCGTTACATCCTCGCCTCACTCCCCAACCCCGAGGACACGGTCATGGTGGGCTCGACGGGCTGCACCAGCCTGGTCTTCCCGCACGTTGCGGTCCACA
>JBFGRM010000019.1:0-20653 GCA_041563675.1 Nitrospiraceae bacterium
ACCATGGTGTGCGGCGTCAGCCAGACGAGGAGACAGATCGCGAGTCCGATCACCAATGCTTTGAATACCGCCTCGTACCGCTCCCCGCCCTGGACCCGCCCCATGGCCTGCCACAGGTAGTAGTTGACGCCGAGGAACAACGCGCCGACGAGCACCGCCTGCACGACGAAGAGCCACGTCAGCAGGCCGCCCATCATGGTCATGCCCATGCTCTGCCGGAACGAATAGACCGCCTTCATGAGCCAGTATCCGGCGAAGGGCATCGGCAAAAGGGCGCAGACGGTCACCAGGAGAAAGACGTAGCCGACCCAGTCGTAATAGGCCCGGTCCTCTTGCTTCTTGGCGGTGAGAAATCGATAGGCCGCGTAGGCCATCACAACCGACCCACCGAGCATCAGATCGGCGAGGAAGCGATGGGCGTTCAACGGATTCCACAAGGCGCTGTTCAGGAGGTGCCAGACATTCCCCAGGTATCGCCCCTGCTCATCGACCCCCGCCGGCGCCATCATAAAGGCCGCCCAGGCATTGGCCAGGAACAGTAGGAGGGCGCCGAACACGTTGGTCATCACGCCCAAGGCCGCGTGCACCCACTTGAGCCTGTCCCCGACCAAACGATCCCAGCTGTAATAATAGGTGATGAGACAGACCGACTCGGCCAGGAAGACCAGCGCGTAGATTGGCATCATGTCCCGGAACGTACCGCCCATGTAGGCCATGAAGCTGGGATACAAGGTGATGAACAGGCCCAGCATCATTGCACCGGCGAGCGCCGTCATCGAAAACGCCAGAAGGGAGACCTTCAAAAAATCCCGTGCCATGCGGTCGTACTTCGCCGCCGCGCTGCGATCGCGCAGGCCCAGGCCGACGAGCTCGAAGATTAGGCAAAAGATGGGCAGGGCCAGGACGAAACCGCCGAAGTAGGTGTGCTGCTGGGTGACAAACCAGACCAGTAAGCGGTTGTCGAGGCCACCATACGTGCCGTAGACCGTCCGCTCGGGCGGCGGGGCCGAGGGTCCGACGGGTGGGCCCTGGCTCTTGTAATAAATGTCCGTGGTCAGGGCGGGCGCGGAGCCGGTCTCCGCGCCCGCCCCGCCGGCACCCAACAGCGCCGGGCCCAGGACCAGCCCGCCAAGGACGGCAAGGCAGGTCGCCGTGATGACGCGCCCCCTCCTGTTTCCCATCGGCGCGCAGAGTCGGTGCATGCGGCTCATGCTCATCCCTTCGGCCCCGCCCGCTCCAGCACCACCTCGGGTGGCGGGGTGGTTGCGACACCGATCTGTTGTCCGGATGGCTTCCCCTTCGACAAAATTCCCATGACGAACGGACAGCGCAACAGTGAATCCGGCACGACCCCCAGGATCCGATCCTCAAGATTGCGCCGACGACCGAGATAGTTACTGTACAGACCCATCATCCCGCCCACAAGTGCCGCCATCGGAAGGAAAACAAGGGGCTCGGAGATCTCCAGGCGAAGGGGGAAGACGGCGGCGCCGGCTAGGACGAGGTAGTACGTGGCGGCAAACCAAAGTCCCGGCCAGGCCCAAAACCGCAGCAGCTCCAACCCATGGACTTCGGACCAGTCGGCGAGCCAACGCCCCGGTCGGTGTCCGTCCAGATACGCGGGGACCGCCAGGGTTCCGGCCACAAGCGTGACGACCAGGAGCTGCACGTACCAGTTCCGCCCCGTGTCGCCGATTCCTGCGCTCAGCGCGGCGGCCAGCATGCAGACTGCCGTGCCGAACAGGCCCCAGCGCAGAAATTCGGCCCGCCGCTCGCGAAGCATCCCCCAGAACGAGGCACCATCGGGAAAGGTGAGCACCGGCTTCCCGTCGTATTGCAGGCGCCGGACCACTCCAATTTCGAACCCGTCGCGCGCGACCGAGGTCGTCGCGATGATCAGGGCCATCATCGCGGGTCCAGAGGGATGCAGGCGAAAGTCATAGGTGACCACGAGGCAGAGCGCCAGGACGAGCAGCGACAACTGCGCGCCGTAGACAGCCCCAACCCACAGGATCAACCAGGCCAGGCGCCGCGGGCCATCCTGCTTCCAGATCTCGGCCAGGCTGGCCTGACGACTCATGAAATAGGACCAGGCCGCCGTGGCCGAACAAATGAGCCCACTCAAGGCCAGCAAGACCAACACATCGGTCAGCGGATGGAGCGACTGGACCACGCGATAGATGACGAAGGCCGCGAGACCGGGCGCCAGCATCACGAGGCGCTTCTTCTTGCGGACCTCCGCCTCGGTCACCGCGAGGGTCAGGCTCGGAATGATGCGCAAGGACAATCGATGCAGCATAGCTTGATCACGTAATTAGGTATTTCAGTAATTCGGTACTTGGGTATGTGCGGAGTTACCCAGTTACCGAATTACCTATTTACCTCTTCTTTTCCCGAAGCGAAGCCGAAGTATCGCGCCTTGACCTCTTCCATGAGCCCGATCGTCACCCGGGACAGCCCTTTCTCCGCGGCCGTGCGCTCGAGCTCGACCTTGGCCATGCTTCGGACGGGCGCCGGCACGTTCTGCAACCGCTGCGCGGCATCGGGATCCCACGCAATCGCCTCGCCCCGCCGCGCCTCGTTCAACAATTCCCACGTCACAACCGTTCTTTGCTTCGCACGGGCGTAGTCTTCAATTTCGGTCTTGTACACCGTCGCAAGGTACGGCGGCATCCGGCCGAGCACGTGGCGGGCATCATCCGACCAGACCAACCGGTCGACGAACGAGAGCGCGTCATCGGCCTGGATTTCGAGGCCGATCTTCCATCCGCAGCCGCCGCACTCGGACCGAACGAGCCAGCGATCCGTCCCCGGCTCACTCGCGCACTCGTCCACGCCCTCGGTATGCATCCAGCGCCCGCAGCCACAGACGAGCATCCGATCACCCGATCTTCCCTGGATACAGGATGTACAGCATGGTGTACGTAATTGTGCCCGTCACGAACAAGACACAATAAATGATCATGGTGAACCGGCCCAAGACCCGGTGCCGTCGATCGCCGTTCGGCCAGATACGCTGGATGCCCATTTCCAGCGTGAAGACGATCCCCACCAGCACCAGTAACGAGGCCCATACCACCAGCTTGCCAATACCGAATCGGTCGATCGCGGCCAGGTAGAGGAGATAGACGATCACGAGAGCTGCCAGAACGGCCATGATGGCCAGAGCCTTCCTCCAGGTGGTCTGGAGCACCTGATCCTTCAGCACGCGCCGGCCATCAATGAAAGTTTGATTTCTGAACCCCAACACGATCATGTAGATCGCCATGATCAATCCGATGACGACGAGAATGATGTGAAAGGTCAGCAGCGGGATGAAGACATTGTCGTAGAGGGACTGCGGGCCGCCGAAGCCTTCCTTGCCTTCGAACGCCAGCACGCCGAGCTGGCGGAAGAGATAGTAGCTGACGAAAAAGGCCAGCATGGAGACCATGCCGCCGAGCATCAGCCAGTGGTGGGGCGTTCCGCGCGTCTTCCTGGCTTGAAACCAGCCGATGAGGAAGAGGACCGTGAACAGCGTGGCCATGAATTGGCTGAGGTCCGCCCCGATGGTGGCATGTGTGCCGAGGAAACCGGGCTGTCGCAGCCATTCCGACATCAGCGATTCCTTCGCGAGCGATTCACGATCCCTTCACGCCTTGAATGACCGCGGTCTGCTCCACCTCCGTGATGGAGGAGAACCCTGCGAGTTCCATCCATCTCGTCGCCTCGCTCACCGTGTAGCAGCGGCCTCGTTCCGTGTTCACGAAGATATGCACGGCAAAGGCGGTCACCCAGGCCGGGCTCGTCCCGTCTTCACTCAAAAAGCGGTCCTTGATGATCAACTGTCCTCTCTGGCGGAGGTGGGCGAAACATTTCTTGACCAAGGCCGCGTTCTCCCGATCATCCTGATAATGGAGAATGTCGGACATCAGAATTACGTCATAGGTGTCGCCCAGGGCATCCCGATTGAAATCTCCGGGCAAGAGCGTCACGCGATCCCCGAGCCCGGATTCCTTCACCACCCGCGACGCGGTACGCAGCGTCTCGGGAAGGTCGAAGACCGTCGCGTGAAGGTTGGGGTAGACCTGGCAGAACGCGATGGCGTTCGTCCCCGCTCCGCCGCCGACATCGAGCATCGCGCGCGCGCCTTCGAGTCGGAGACGCCTGGCCAAGGCGGGCCCACTTTGTTGCCCGATGCGATCCAGTACGGTCAACACATTGGCCCCGAGCTCGGGATCGGTTCGAAAGACATGCTGCGTCGCGGGCGAGCGGCCGGTTCGCACGGCGTCCTCGAGCTTCCCCCAGTTGTTCCATTCCGCCTCGTGCAAGAGGAGAAGGTGCCCGACGTAGCCGGGCTTGCCTTTCACGAGGTGAGTCCCAGCGGCCGGGCTATTCGCGTACTGCTTGTCGACCTTCGTCAGCACTCGCATCGCCACCAGCGCATTCAACAGCAGTGCCACGGTCCGCTCGTCAGCCTGCACCCGTTTGGCCACGTCCACGGCAGCAAGCTCTGTGTCGGCCAGGACCGAGAACAGCTCCAGCTTGACTGCTGTGAGCAGGATCTTGGTCTCCCAGTAATATCCGAGCTGGAATATCTCGGCGAGCGACAGGTCTCGCGGCACATGGGCCTCGACACACGCGTAACTAGTGGAATTTATTCGTCCTGAGCCTCTCCGTGAGCACCTAATCTTAACGAGGTTGGACGGTCAAAGGCAAGGGAGGAGAGAGCACCCCGGCAGCGAAGAGGACAAAAAGAAAGGGCAGCCGCTTTGAAAGCGGCTGCCCTTGTCAGACAGATCACTGAAACGGAAGATGCGGGAGGTTACTTCCCTTTGATCTCGAAGTTGGCCGTGACGGAGCCGCCGTCGGGCACGGTCACATCCGCTTCGACCTGACCCGCGACCGGATGCCAGGCCATCAGCTTGTGCTTGCCGGCCGGCACATCCTTGATCTCGAAGGTCCCGTCGTCCTTGACGACCGTGTAGTGGGGATTTTCGACGGGCAGGTACCAGCCCTGCATGAACTCGTGCTGGTCACACTGCAGCCGCATGACGGAGCCCTTCCGCGCCATTCTCATCTTGATGGTCTTTTGCAGAGTGTCGCCCTTCTTGGCCAAGCCGATGTTGAACAGAGTGGCGGACTTGGCGCCCAGCACATCGAAGGAGTGCGGGTTGTGGAGCACGCCCTCCTTGGACTTCGGGTCGTCCGGGTCTGCGTCGAGGTTCTCGACGTAGAAATCGCCCTTGTTCACGACGACCCCGGTGAACGGCTTGAATGCACACAGCTCGGCGAAAACCTTTTGCGACGGCTCGTTCTTGAACTGCTTCTGCCAGTCCTTGTCCTTGATATCGCGAACGGACACGACGGCGTCTTTCAGGGCATTGCCGCTGCCGAGCTGGACTTCCTTGAGCAGGCGGGTCTCCCCGTCCTTGCTCTTGCTCTCATTCTTCTTGCAGAAGTTCTCGTTGGGGAACTTGGAAAACGCAAACTCCTTCGGCGGTGGGACCTTTCCACTGTAGGTCACCTTGCCCGTGACGGTGCCACCGGCGTGGGCCAGTAGCGGAGCGACGACGAGCCCGGCCACTGCCAAAAACGCAACGAACGAACGACGCTTCTTCATGTCTCTGCCTCCTTCACAGAAAGACGTTGAATGGCCGCGGTCTGAGGGATGCTTGACGCGGTTGCGCGCTGCAGATGTGCCGCGCGGCAAGCGCAATCCACACCCACTCGGCACAAAGAGCCCAAAAATATATCAAGCGGCTCGCGCCACTGTCAAGCCTGCCCAACGCCGCGTCGGTCGCACCGAAAAGCCCTCGACACTCACGATTCTTTCCGGGAAGGAGGCTGGCTACGCGCAAGGCAAGCGCATGACATCGGAGGGGGCGCCGAGTCAGAAATTCCCTCTTACTCCATGCGCGATCGGCTGTGCGTGAGCGCGTTTCGGACGACCTCGACCCGATTCGCGAGATCATCGGGATCCTCGATCGGCTTGGAGCAGAATCGATCGGTGCAGACATAGGCTGTGGGTCGCTCCGTTCGTGGAAAGGTCACCCCGCCGAGGGCCAACATGTCGTGGCGGGGATCAAGGAGCCGGACGATTTTGCCGGGCACATAGACCTGCTGGGCACGGGCAAACAGCCGGCGGGCCGGTTCGTGGTCTGTTCGTCCGACGACCACGATGTGCAGCGGGTATCGAACGTACCGATCCACCGCCAGGCCGGCCTGCGCGATGGGCAGCGCATCCCCCGCGGCCAGGACGAGGCTCAGCGTTCGCTCCGCCTCATCCCGATAGGGTTGGTGCCCGCTCAGATAAAACAAATCGCTGAACAGCATCGCGGCACGGAGATTGTCGGTCAGCGGCTTCTGGGGAAAACGAAGCAGTCCCTCGGACGCGGTCTGTGGACGATCGAAAAACCCGCCCGCCCGATCCCCGAGCTGCACGACGAGATCCGCGGCGAGATCCTGGGATCGCGTGAGGTGACGCCGATCGCCGGTTGCCAGGAAGGCCTCGACGAGCGCACGCGCGAAGGACACCTGAGCATCCAGGAACACGAGGGCCTCGGATCGGCCGTGCGGACCCATGTGGGACACCCCTTGTCCGGTGAGGTATCGGTCCCGATACAAGCGCTCGAGCACCAGCAGGGCGATCTCGCGCAGGTCAGGCCTTTCCAGGACTTGTGCGGCCAGCAGATACGAGCCGGCCATCAGGGCATTGGAAGACGTGTAGACGCGACGATCGACGAGCGGCATGCCAAGCGCTGCGCGCTCTTCATCACCAAGACCGTAATACTCGGCCTCCGACGCTCGGCGAGTCGACGCATAGAGGGACCGCACACCCGCCGCTTGGCTGGCGTAAAACCCCTCCCTTCCGGGACTGAGCAAAAACTCGTTCACATAGGCGATGGTTCGGAGGGCAACCTCTTTGTATGCCGGATCGCCTGTCGCGTGAAACGCCTCGAGATAGTTCCTCAGATTTCGCGCTTGGACCTCGAGCAGTTTCTCATAGTGCGGCTGGGTCCAATCCGCGGACTCGGCATAGCGATAGAATCCACCCCAGACCGGATCCTCCAATCGCAACTGCTCCTTCAGCGTCGTCAGGGCCATGGCTTGGAACTCGGTGTCGCCGGACCAGTAGGCATGCTGTAATGCGAAGGTCACGGCATCGGGCTCGAAGAATTTCGGCGCATCCCGAAAACCGCCGTGTTGCGAATCGAATCTGACACGGAGCACCCCGGCCGACTGGTCTACCAGGGCTGCCCGGATCGGCTCGGTGTGGGGCGCTTCGCTGCGGGCGGCGGCTTCGACCTTCGCCCAGACGGCTCGAGCGCGCTGAAACAGCTCGCTCCGCTGCTCGCGGTACAGGGCTTCGGTCTCCTCGAGCACCACCGTCAGCTCGTCGGCCTCGAGGAAGTTGGCCTGAAAAAGAATCTCCCCGGTATGCAGCAGCACGCTCGTGGTCGGCCATCCGGCGTGTCGATACCGGATATCGATGTCAGGTCGCTTGTCGGTGTCGACCCGGATGGGGACGTAGCGCTCGTTGAGCAGCGCGGCGACGCCGGGGTCGGTGTAGGTCGTGTCGTCCATGACATGGCAGGCGTGACACCAGATGGCCGTGAGGTCCAGGAGGATCAGTTTGTCTTCACGCTTCGCACGCTCGAAGGCCTCGGGGCTCCATTCGACCCAGCGCACCGATGCCGACGCGGACGACGCGGTGCGTGCCTCACCTTTCGCGAGGGTTGGTGATTGCCCGATCGCGAGCCAGAGCAGGGCTCCGACAAGCCCGACTGACAGCATCGCCAGGGAGACGGAGGCAGCGTGCGCACGTCGGCGCCCGCGCCGCCACGGCCCAGGATTGAATGAACGCCTCTCGCGCAGTCGTGTCAGCATGCCGCCTGCTCTCGCTCCAACCTTAAGGGTAAGCACCTTCAGGGTAATCCAAACCCGCCCCCCCTCGTCAATGGGGATTCAGGCAAACAGAATCACGCGCTTGGAGGTGACGAGCGAGGGGAGACGGCGTGGCCCTTGAGCAGAGGCGCGGACGGGGCCGTGATCGGGGAGAAGCCCGCTACAGAACCATCATCTTAGACCGGCGTCTGCACGCGGGTCGGTGTCATACCCAGAATGTGGACGATGGACCCAGCCGCCGTCGCCTTGACGGCCGCGTCCTGGTCACGCAGCGCGTCTCTAAGCAGGACCAGCTCGCTCCGGCCACCGACACGCCCGATGGAACGCGCGGCGGAGATCCTCGGTCGCGGAACTGGGTCGTGTAACAGCATGGACAGCGTCCCCAGCACCCGGGGATCTTGACCGTGACCCAGTGCCCGGGCGACAGACGAGCGGATCGCGGGATTTTCGTCTTGCGCCAGAGCGCGCACAACACCGGCGATCTCGTCAAAGGGAAGCCCGAGATCCAGAGACGAGGCCACGGCCGCAGCCCTGACGCCAGGATTCACATCCTTCAGCGCGCTCCGGACCGCCTGGCGTGCCTGAGGCGACGTCGCGTTCATCCGGCCGAGGCTCACGGCAGCCACCGACCTCACGGCAGACACAGGATCGCGAAGCCCGCGGATCAACACAGGCAGCGATTCCTCCGCTTGGAGGTCCGCCAGGGCGGCCAGGGCCGTCGCCCGGATGGTCGGCTGCTCATCCTTCGCGGCCTCGGTCAAAATCGGCAAGGCACGCCCATCCCCAAGCTCGCCTAACCTCCGGAGCGCGGCCCGACGTTCGTACGGATTCTTTGCCGAGGCCGAGGCCACAAGCCCGGCCCACCGACCTCCCTGTCCGAGCTCGATCAGCGCTCCCTGCGCCGCCACACGGACCATCGCCTGGTCGTCCTCGAGGGCCGGCTCGATCAAGGGAACCGTGGCGCGGTCACCGGAGCGTCCCAGCCCCTTGAGCGCGGCAATCCGCACCAGGGCGGCTCGATCCTTCAGCGCGTCGCGCAGCCGCGGCGAGCGTCGACCGGCTTCCAGTTGGGCCAACGCCTCCGCCGCCAGCGCGCGCACGAGACCCGAGCCGTCGCTCAGGCCTTCCTCCAGCCACGGAACCGCGACCTCGTCGTTCATCTCCTTCAGCGCGGTGTAGGCCGCACCGCGCATTTGCTCCCGCATGTCCTGCCTGACCGGAAGAATGAACGCCAGCGCGATGTCACGGAGCAGATCGTCGTGATCGTCCTTCGTCAGGGCAACGAGGCGATCGTATTCGTCGAGCGCCTTCTTGGCATCTCCCGCCTTGAGCCATGTCCGTACGCGATCCCGGGACGCATCGGCGGCGGGGCTCGCGCCCGATTGGGCCACAGGCGCAGGACCCATTTGTTGTTCCCAAAAGGGGGACGGATCAATCTCGTCGAGAGGGGACCCCGGCGGGGCCGAGAACACGAGGCTGCCCCCTCCTGCCCAAGCCAGGAAAAGCACCACCGCAAGCTTGCTCATCCGATTCCACATTGGTTGGGGTCGGCTTTTCATGACGGCTATTGCGGATCTGTGACCTGTTCCTGCGCCTCGACTCTACGGTAGCCCCGGGGCACCTCGAAATAATACCCCGGCTGCGTCGAAAACACGACATGCTCGTATTCGACAGACCAGTCTCGATGCTTGCTCACCAGCTTCAACAACAGTCCGCGCTCCGCGTCGACCCATTGGAAAAAGCCCTCACGGCGTCCGTACCGTTGCACGACCACCTCGTAGAGCTGGGCCCGCCTGCCGCCGGTCATGGCCTCCCCGACCAGCGATCGACCGATCTCGCCCTCCAGCTTGGTCTCGAAGGGTAGCAAATGGGCCGGACGCAGGGGAATGGCGACAAAGAGTCGGCGTTGCGAAAAGACATACCAGAGCTCGCCGAGGTCCTGGCGCACGATCGAGACGCCCGCGAATCCAAGATCCGTCCGAACGCCGCCGCGGTGCTCGAGCCGGTAGCGATCACCCTTCACATAGAGAAGGGCATCCCTCGTGTTCCCCTCGGTCCGCCAGATGACTTTGGCGGAGAATTCGAATGGTTGGGTGGACGGATCAGGCTGCTCCGCGTGCTCCCCACCGGCGCCAACGGCGGTCATGAGCACGCAGGCCGCGAGGACGGGCACGAGGACCGGCTGGGAGGAGAACACCCGCGGTCCCCAACCGAGCCCCGCCGGCTGGGACATGACTTATTGATCCTGGACGACCGGCTGGATGCGCAAGGACGGTCGACCGATCGCGCCGGGCCCGAATCGAGGAGGTTTCTGCATGGTATGGGCCGTGCGGCGGCCGACGGGCGCCTGCACTTCGACTGCCACATCGAGCGTTTCGTTCGGCTCGATCGTCACGAATTGCTCGACGGGCGTCGAGACGTGGGGGTGCCAGACGCGAAGCAGGTAGGTTCCCGGGGGAATCTGATCGAGGGTGAATCGTCCTTTCTCATCGGTGATGGCGTAGTAGGGACTCGTGACGGCAAAGGCCCAGCTTTCCATATACGCGTGAAATCCGCACTGCATCAGGAAGGTTCGCCGCCCCTTCGTCAACCTGAACTGCTGGACCAAGGACCTGCCTGGCTGGTGATCGTGCGTGGCATGGAGGTCGCCGCGCTTGTGCCGGTGATTGAAACGAAGCGGAGAGTTGAACAGGACCCGCGCCCCGAGCTCCGGGGACGTTTCGTATGCTTGCACGTCGTGCATCACCGGATCCATGTTCACCACTTCCACACCGTGGCCGTCCCGCACGATAGAGACGAAGGGTAGAAACCGGCAATCCCGCGCCTCGACGCGCGGCACGGAGACGGAAAAGGGCTTGCCCGCCTGAATACCCTCCAGCATCACCACAACATCCTTGAACTGGCCCTCCGGACCCACGGTGAAATCCTTGAGCAGCCGCCACCCCTCGCCATCTGAGATACGGCCGCAGTACTCCGGGTCGGGAAACACCACCAGGTTAAAGGCTTTGGGCGGAGGGACAGGGCCGTCCAGTTTCACGGTTCCCGTCAAGGTGCCGCCGTCTTCGACCTCGATCACCTCGTAGGCCAAGCCTGGAGACACCAGGCACAGCAGCATCAGCGACGTGACTCCCAGTCTTGTGCTCAAGCTGCGCTCCTCTCGTTCGGACAGCCTTCAGGGAGTTTGCACCCGAAGCGACGGGACGATCTCCTGTCCCTCGGGCAGCATCTCCAACCCGAAGTGCGGATTCTCCACCATTTCGTGGACGCTGCGACGGCCTCTCGGAGACTCGTACTGAAAGTCCGCGGTCACCACGCCCTTGGCCGGCACCGTGATCTGCCGATCAAGCCAGACTTTCATGCCAGGGTGCCACACTCCCAAAGTATACGTGCCAGGGGGCACATCCTTCAACTGAAAGCGACCATCCTGACCGGTGATCACGTAATACGGGTTGCTGACGACGACGCCCCAGGAAAACATGTAGGGATGAAAGCCGCACTGCATGACGAAAATGTTGCGACCTTTCCGCAGATGAACCTGTTCCACCATGGGCTTTCCGGGTAAATGCTTATGTGTCTCGGCGCCGAGCAGGTTGACGAGATTGTGGAAGGCGTTCATCGGCAGAGGCCGATTGAACAGCACGCGGGCGCCGCGGGTCCGATTCGTTTCGTATCCCTGGATGTCGTGCTCCACCGGATCCATGTTGATCACGGTGACTTTGTCGCGGTCGCGCAGCACATTGACGAACGGGAGAAACTCGCAATCCACGGCTTCGATCTTGACGGGCTCGAGTTCGAACGGCTTCCCTTTCTTGATGTCCTTTAACATGACGACCACATCCTTGAGCCCGCCGTTCGGTCCCGTCACGAAATCTTCGACGATACGCCAGCCGGTTCCCGTGGAGATCCGGCCGCAGTACACAGGGTCCGGGATGGTGACGAGATTGAACGCCATGGGCCTGGGTTTCCCGCCGACGAGAGTCACCTGCCCACGGATCGTGCCCCCGTCGGGCACACTGACCTCGGTGTAGGACCAGGCCGGCGTCGAGAGGATCCCGCTCAACGCGCCCAGGGCCGCCAAACTCCGCAATACTTTCATGGACTCCTCCATCAGAATGCCACCGCCTGTCGATAACCTCGAAAGGCCGGGGACGAAGCGTCACGCCGCGCTCGCCTCCAACCCTGCTCCATCATAAAAAAGAAACGGGGAAGCCGAAGCCCGACCTCCCCGTTCCAGAGAATACAGCTGCGAAAGCCGCGGCTTATTTCAGTCCCACAGGCGTGGCCGTGCCGGACTGTTCATCACCCGTCTTCGCTTCCTTGACACCGGTGGGCGCGCCCCTCAGCGGGAGAATGCGCTGGTCGCCGGTGGGCAGGACCCTGAAATACCCCCACTGGCCGGACTGCGAATAGGGCAGCCGCTGGTTGTTGTACGTGTAATCCCCCGGCATGGCGTAGGGACCGCCCGCTGCGGGGATGAAGACATCGATTCCCTCCGAGCCCGCAAACTCGACGACACTGATCTGGTCGGCACCGGGCATGAACGGCTCGATCGGCCACTCATGCTTTTCGATGCTGAACATGCCGTTCTGCTCGCTGCTCGCGCCGAAGACGTGGATCCTCACGGGGTCACCGGCGTGGGCCTCGATCACCGGCGTGGCGGGATCCTGGGGATCGTCCACCTCGCACGGCTGGAACATTCGCCCGAGCGAGCAGCCCAACTCATCCTCGCGGTAGAGGTACGGCTCCGCTCGATAGTTCACGCCGATCAACCCCGCGACGTTCTGCACATAGGGCATGAAGCTCGTCCCGATGATGTTGTCCTCGTCCTGGAAGAACAAGGCGACATCCCGGTAGTTTTGCCTGGTCTCATTCTTCGGGATGGAGCGGTCGACGATCACATCCGCGATCCAGCTGTTACGCTGCGAGATATCGGCGCCCGTCTTCGGATCGCGATACTGGGAGCCCTCCGGCCCGATCACGATCGCGCCGAACAGGCCGTTGCGCACGTTCATCGCGACATTGCCCCAGTCCCACACCAGCACTTGCGTCTCCCCGAAGAAGGGATCGGCATAGTAGGTGTAGGTCTTGCTCTGACCCGACGCGACGGTCTGACCGGCCTGATTGTGGCCGAGGTCGACGCCCTGCGAGTCGTTGGGATCGAACGCCAACCCGAACGCAGAGAAGGACGCGCGACTCGCCTTGAGCTTGTTGGTCAGCTTCACCTTGATGCAGTCTCCAACGTTCGCCCTGAGCGTCAGCGGCATCGGCTGCAATCCTTCCGCAGCCTTCTCCGCTTCACCCTCGAGGACGTAGATCTTGGCGTCCGAGTTCTGCAGCTTGATCGTCCGCTCGAAGTCCACCTCGATCGACTCCGGCGCGTTCGGATTGAAGTTCATCGACGGATAGTCGATGGCGTTCACGTTGAACGTCCTCACCGGTGCCCCCGCCGGACAGACGGGAAGCGGCTTGGGAATTCCCGGCATCCCACTCATGGTGTTGGGGAGCAGCTGGAGATCCTTCACTTTCTTGTCGAGGACGCGAATCAAACCCCAGGAACCCTCGGAGAACTTTGAATCGCGGCCGTTGAAGTACATATAGTCGCCCGGCTGCAAGCGGGGCCCTCCCGCTCGCGGGACGACCAAGTCATACCGTTCCGCAATCCCGATGTGAATCGAGTTCTTCCGGTTGGCATCCCCCGCGTACCGCTCGGTCAGGAAGGCATGACCGGACACGGTAAAGACGTTGGTCTCGTTCATCGTCACGCTGAGGAGCCGGAACACGATGGTGTCGCCCAGGTAGGCTCGCACCGTGGGAGTGGCCGGATCCCCGTGCACCTTGCTGCTGAAAAGCTTCGAGGTGTCCGGGTTGTTGGCCAAGCGTTGCGCGAACGGTTCAGCTCTGAAATTGAACGCCCCTCCGGTTGTGTGGGTCCCACCGTTGAGGAAGGGCATCGGGGTCATCTTGATTTTCTCGGGCATCTGGAACGACACGGTCTTGCCGGCCTCCAAGGCCACCTCGATCGGCTGGCCCGGCGGGTTCCCGGCCGTGACGATGTTCACCGTATGGGGGACCGTGTCGAAAATGTGGACCATCAGCTCGCGGAAACTGTTGGAGACTCCGTAGCCGATGGGCTCAATGGTATGGATGTCCATGACGGGACCGGTCCGCTTCGCCTTGCCCGTCTTTGGATCGTGGTACGTGGACCCGAACGGCTCGATCAACAGGCTGCAGATCGCGCCGTGCGGCCAGGACGTCGCGCCGAACGCGTGGTCATGGCAGTAGACCGTGCCCACGTCCGCATCCGCCCAGAACCGCTGCCGCACGAATTCCACGGTCAGGATATCGCCTTTGGGATGGTTGTGCTCCAAGGGCTTCACGAAGGTCAGCGTGTTGCCCTTGATCTTCGCAATGCGCCTGATCTCGTTGCCCTTGACGTTGTCCGCGCCCACCAGGATCAGGGTCCCGACATGGTACTGCTTCGCGTTCGTCACCGAGACGGTGCGCTGGCCCTTCTTCGCGGCCTTGGTGAACTTCGCGTTCATCGGGATCGGCAGGCCCTTCTTGCCCTTCTTTTCGAACATGGTAAAGGGCCGCACCGACTGCTCGTAGGAGGCGCCCGAGATCACGCCGTCGGAGGACTGGTTGTCGAACTGCACGAAATGGAAATGGGTGTTGATCTTGGACGAGTGGAAGTTGGTGAAGTCGTCGTCTTCCCACTCGCTGGTCAGCATGTAATCGACGCAGTCGTAGATGTTCGCACGGAACACGAAGGGATATTTCAGGTCGTTGTTCGCGCGGATGGCCTCCTCTTCCTCATGAGCCACGAAGAGGAGCCCGCTTTCGTCAACGATCGGAGGCTCCTTGCCCTGCTTGTCGGCCAGGACGATGGGAGTCCGGATGAAATGCACGTTGTACTTCTGTGATCCAGCTCGCTCCGGGCAGAGACTCCACCGACCGTTTTCTCCCGGTTTCGCCGGCTGCGTGGTGCGGTTCCCGTTCTCGTCCAGGTGGATCGGCTCCAGCCACGGCGCTGGATTGTGATCGGGCGAGAACGGCGGCCGCTTGCCGAAATGCGGCGTCATGTGCGGCCATGCCACCTTGCCGCTTTGGGGATCGAACCAGATCGGGCGACGCTTTCCGGGCTCATACCCCTGCAACTCGGCCCGATACTTGGGATTGTGATTCGTGCTTTCCTTCTCGGCCATGGCGCGATTGCCATCCCAGATCCAATCCCACACGGAGGCATCATAGGCCATGATCTGTCCGCGCTCGTCGCTCGTGTGGCCCGGCCTGCCCCGCGTCGGCAGCATCATTTCGACCCAGTCGTAGAGCGTGACGACGGCGGGGTTGGTCTTCCAGTTGCTCCTGCCTTTCGCCACGATCTTGAATCGCTTCCCGAACCAGTCGACCGTTGTACCGATCAATTTGTCCGAGGTGACCGGCGTCGGAACGCGGCCCACGCGATCCGGCAGCTCCCGCATGTCCGGCATGACGTCATTATGAAATTTCCCGACCTGCATCGTGTTGTACACGCGCCAATAGCCCCACATGCCCGCGACGTAATGGTGCGCCACGTGGCAGTGGAACAAAAAGTCGCCGGCGAGCCACTGGCACAGCCCGGACCCGCACTCGGTCTCGAGGTCCAGGGCTTCCGACGGCCCGATGACTTCCACGTCGACGCGGTCGGACTTCGCGCGGATGACCGGATACTTCACCGGACCCGCCTGTCCCTTGTGCCACAAGGGCATCTGGTCGACCGCCCGCGGGCTGCGCGTCCAGCGAATGGCGCCGCCGTGCGGATGGTGGGAATGGAACACCTCGGACCCGCCGTGCACGAGACGGAACTTCGCGGGATCACCGATGTAGCTTCTCGGAATCGTCGTGGCCGCATCGCCATAAGTATAGCTGCTGTAGCCCATCGACTCGTCTTCAAAGCCGAAATACTCATGCTGGATGTGCATGTTGTTCAGGCCGAAGGGCTCGCTGCGGTAGTTCAGCGCGCGTGCGCCGGGCCGGTACACGTCGGTCAGCGGATCACGTTGCGGCAAGAAGTCGTTGTGCTTGTTCACCGGGCGGAACGCTTCGTCACCGACCTCGTGGTAGATGAGCACGAACTCACGAAAGTCCGGGCCCATCCCGTTCTTGATCATCGCCTGCCAGCCGCTCCGCATCGGGGTTGCAGGACCCGTTCCGAGCGGATCGAGATACTGAGACCCTCTGGGCTCCACGACAAACGTCCCGAACAGGCCCATCACGGTCAGCTCCCGGTCGTTGCTGTAGCTGTGGAATTGCCGTCCACCCTCCTGCGTATCAGGGTGAATGTACCACTCCAACTCGATCGACTTGCCCTCTGCAGCGACGGCATCGGGGTTCGTCGTCGTCGCCGGCAGTCCGGTCGCAGCGACCACCGTGCTGGAGCCGGCGATGTGCAGGCTCACGTCCTCGCCGAACTCTAATTCGTTGCGCAGCGTGAACTTGACGCAATCGCCCTGGTTCCCCCGGATCACGAGGGGCTGAATCCACTGGTTCTGGAGCCCTTGAATCACCGCGCCGGGATCGTACTCATCTTTCTTGTTCTCCCGGGCCTCCTTGTTGCGCTCCTCTTCGTCCCGGATCTTGTCGAGATCCTCCGTGAGGGCGTACATGTACCCAGGATAGTAGTCCAGCCATTGGTTCAATGTGATCTCGACGTTGACGGCCGAGATATCGAACTTCCTGACCGGCGCAGTCGCCGGGCAACGGCCTGGGCGCTGGGAGACGGGCTCGACTTGGGGGTCCGACGCGAGGAGATAATCCTGGCCACCGGCGCCATACTGGTGCATCATGGAGGTTGTATTGAAAAAGCCCCCGGTCCCCCTGCTCTGATGAGACATCTCTTTTTGCATCTGGTCCATCAGGCGCTGGTGTTGGCGATCGACGAGTGCGGCGCGGTCCGGGCGGCCCTCGATCGCATTCTCGACGACGGTCTGGCCCTTCAACGCTTCTGCCCAGCCCGGCATCTCGTGTTGCATGGCGGCTGGCTGGACAGCCGCCGTTTCTGCGGCATCCGCGGCGTCACCCGCGAGGACGAGGCTCGGGGAGGACACGAGCCCCACAACGAGAAGAAGAATCAGCAAGGACAGAGGGTTGGTGAGTAACCTGGGGTGAGACATGGACCGGCCTCCTCGATAGCAAGAATGTGAAACTAAAACGACTGGATTGATCTAATTGGAAACGATATCGCGTTCGGCAGGTGCACGACGATTCTCATCAATTGAATGGGCCGGTGAGACGGGCCACCGAGCGTTCAACATTACTTAAACTGCGCTTTCTGTGTCAACCCCCGAGACCGCGACTGATGTCTGTCCAGGGCCCAAGAAAACATCGATCCTTGGACAGCGCGGGAATCGCTGGAGACTCGCCCCGCGCCCTCTTTCTACCGGTCCGTAGAAGGTTGTGAGATAATAGCATTATGTGGCTCAAACGCGTCCTGGTCGGCAACCCACTGAGAACCACCCAGGCCACGGACGAGCGTTTGCCGAAGCGCCTCGCGCTCGCCGTCTTCTCGTCGAACGCGCTTTCCTCCGTCGCCTACGCGACCGAGGAAATTTTACTCGTCCTGGTCCTGGCCGCCTCGGGCGCGATCGCCTGGTCGATCCCGATCAGCCTTGCCATTCTGCTCCTTCTCGTCTTCCTGACCATTTCCTATCGCCAGATCATTCAGGAATACCCGGGGGGCGGCGGCGCCTACGTCGTCGCCAAGAACAATTTCGGGGTCTGGGCCGGCCTGACCGCGGCCGCCGTCCTCATGATCGACTACGTCCTCACGGTTGCGGTCAGTGTGGCGGCCGGCGTCGCAGCCATCACCTCGGCCCTCCCCGAATGGTATCCCTACCGCGTGACCATGGGGCTCTTCTTCGTGGTGCTCATCGTCATCCTGAATCTCAGAGGCGCGCGCGAGTCCGGGCGGATCTTTGCGGTGCCCACGTACCTGGCCATCGGTGCGATTTTCCTGATGCTGGCCTGCGGCTTCTACCAGATGCTCTTTGCACGGGCGGACGGTGCGGGCCCGTCGGGCGCCTTCGCCGCCCCGGCGCTCGAGGGTATCACCCTGTTCCTGCTGCTCCGCGCCTTCGCCGGAGGCTGCACCGCGGTGACCGGAGTCGAGGTCATTTCCAACGGCGTTTCGGCCTTCAGACCGCCCGAGGCCCGGAACGCCGCCATTACCATGACCCTGATGGCGCTGATCCTCGCGACACTCTTTCTGAGCATTACGACGCTCGCCTATCATTTCAATGTGACGCCCCGCCCGGAGGAAACTGTCCTGTCCCAAGTCGCCCGTGCGAGCCTGGGCGAAGGCGCCGTCTATTACCTGGTCCAGTCGGCGACGATGCTGATTCTGATCCTGGCAGCGAACAGCAGCTTTGCGGGATTCCCCCGGTTGGCGCACATCCTCGCGCGCGATGGATACATGCCCCACCAAATGGCCTCGATCGGTGATCGTTTGGTGTTCTCCAACGGCGTCATCATTCTCGGCATCCTGGCCGGCCTGCTCATCGTCGGCTTCCAGGGGGATACGCACGGACTGATCCCCCTCTATCTGGTCGGCGTCTTCATCTCGTTCACGCTCGCCCAGGCCGGCATGGTCCGGCGGTGGCTCAAGAAGCGCGGGCCGCACTGGCAAAAAAAACTGGCGGTGAACGGCATGGGCGCCGTCACGACGGGGATCGTCACGCTCCTGATCGGCACGACGAAATTCTTCGACGGCATCTGGATCGTCCTGGCGTTGATTCCCCTGCTGATCATGTGGTTCCGTTCCATCCAGGGGCACTATGTCGCCGTCAACCAGCAGACCGCTCTCACGCGCGATCACCGTCCGCCGCTTCCCAGAAAAAACACGGTGATCATCCCGATCAGCGGCGTCAATCGTGCGGTGGTTCGGGCGGTGGACTACGCCAGACATCGATCGACGGACATTCGCGCGGTTCTGGTCAATGTGGACAAGGAGGAAACCGCCAAGGTCGAGATTCAATGGGCCCAATGGGGATGCGGGGTACACCTGACCGTGCTCCCCTCGCCCTACCGGTCGGTCCTCAAGCCGCTGCTCGACTACGTGGAGGAGCTCCTCGAGAAGGACCCGGACGGATGGGTCACCGTGGTTCTGCCCGAGATCCTCCCCGCCCGGTGGTGGCAGAACATCTTGCACAACCAGCGTGCCCTCATGCTAAAAGGGGCCTTGCTGTTCAAAGAACGGGTGATTCTGACCGACGTTCCTTTCCACCTGGAGCACTAACATGAGAAGCCCAACGATGCAGTACGGTAGGCCGCGCGGCGGGTTCGCCTCGGGAGTTCTGGCACTCGTGATCGTTCTCTCGTGCGCGCTGCCCGTCCAGGCTTTCCGCATCGTGGAACCTGCGGCCGACAGCGCCTTGTCGTCAGGTCAGGCCGTGACGGCACGCGTCGACACCACCTCGGACGTCGGCGTCGTCGAGGTGCGCTACTACTGGTACTTCGAGCTCGAGGAGGTTCAACGCGAGGGCGACGTCGAGGGTGGAGCAGGGACGATCGGCAAGGTCGCCTCGTTGGTCGCCGGCGCCGACAGCCGACCCCCGTTCGGCGGGACGCTGCGGGTGCCCAAGAACGCCATCGGCTCGATGCGCCTCTTGGCCGTGGGTGACGTCAGCCGCGGCCGGCTCGGGACCAGGACGCTATTCGACGAAATCCTGGTTGACGTCAAGCCCGAGGCCAAGCTGACGGCCATCGATTTCGATACGGAGAAACCGCTCCGATTCGGACGAGCCGGCCGGGAGGCGGTTTACGCGTCCATCGACTCCCTCGGCAAGACCTACGAGTTGCCCGTGGTCGGGCTCTATTCAGACGGCGTCGTCCGCCCGATCCGTCTCACCGAAACCGGCACGACCTACGCATCGTCAGACGAAGATGTCCTCAAGGTTTACCGCGACGGGTTGCTGCAACTGATCGGCAACGGCCAGGCCACGGTGACCGCGCGCAACAGCGGGGTGGAGGGAACACTCCTTGTTCGGATCGAGGTGCCCGAGGAATTCAACGAGCCCCCCGAGGCGGATCCGGGTCCCAACCGGACCGTGCGTTCCGGGGACCGCGTCGTGTTGAACGGGCTGCGGAGCTTCGATCCTGAAGGCGGCGGGTTACGGTATCATTGGGCCCAGGTCAGAGGGGCCAAGGTCCCCCTGCTGGATCTGAACATGCCGCAAGCCTCCTTTCAGGCCCCCGAGGTCTCGGAGGCCAAGCTGCTGCGCTTCAGCCTCCGGGTGACGGACAACAGAGAGGCTGATTCGCTTCCCGCCTACGTCGACGTGACCGTCAAACCTTAGCTCGGGGTCGGCGTCGGATGCGATAGCGCTCCCTTGCAAGCTCCAGCTCCTCCCGATGCCGGCGGAGGCGACGTCCCTCTCGTGACGCCTCGAGATCCCCCCGAAGCGCCGCCAGCCTGCGTGCCGCACGCGTCACGTGCCGTCCCAACTCCCCGACCAGCTCACGGCCACCGCGCGTCAGCCATCCCAGCCGCATCGCCGGCCCCCGCAGATCCCTGAGCGAGTAGCGGACCGATTCCACCTCCTCCAGCCCCCGGGCGCGCGCCCGCGCGAGGGCTCGGGCGGACAGGCCGACACCTCTCCCGTTTCGGCTGCGCCCTTTCGAGGACTCCTCGGATTCCGCTCGTGATGTCAGGTGGGCAAACAGGAGTGCGCCCATCGTAAACGTGAACGTGGCGTGCAAGATCCCCCGCAAAGGACGGAGGCTCCGTCGC
>JBFGRM010000020.1:0-20253 GCA_041563675.1 Nitrospiraceae bacterium
CCGGCCGCCGGTGATATCGTACTTGAAGATTCGGCCTTCATTGCGCCTGAGGTCGTAGCCGACGTAGATCGGGACCACCACCAGGCCCTGAAACACCATCGGTAGGTTGGCTTTGACCATCTGTCCCAGCTTGTTGGCCTTTCCCTCGCAGGAGAGCTGTACGCCCTCAAGCTTCTCGTAATGCTCCAGCTCGGTCTGAAACAACTTGGCCATCTCCAGGCAGGGCCCCGCCGCGCCGGCGATCGCCATGGCCGAGTGATCGTCGATGGTGAACACTTTCTCAATTCGCCGATCCGCGATTTGGAACCCCTCCGTCGCCCGCCGGTCTCCGGCAATGACGACGCCGCCCTCGTATTTCAGCGCCAGGACGGTGGTGCCGATGGGAACGGGCAGGACCGGCGCGCTCCCGCGTTCATCGTGGGCCGCGCCCCAGGAGCCCCGGCTTGGGCCGAGCCCGCCGGGCGCGAGGTCGGGACGCTGTCGGAGGAGGAAGTCGAAGAAACTGGCGTCGGAGTCGTCAGAAAAGAGGGGCACGTGTCTATCCTCACTCATGTGCAACGGTGATCGCCAAGCGTGAATGCCGCCGGCCGAGCCTGTCGCGGCGCAAAATCCGAGGAAGGTGGTTCAGGGGGACAGCTTGGCAAGCAGTGATTCTGCCGAGTCGGATCCCTCGAGAAGTTCCCGCGTCAGTGACTCGCTCCCGCGCAACGGCTCCATCAACGGAATCTTTTTGATGGTGGTGTTTCCGACGTCGAACAACACCGACGTCCAACTGCAGCCGTAAATCGCCTTGGGGTACTTTTTCAAGCAATGCCCGCGGAAATAGGCCCGCGTGCCGAGGGGTGGCGCGTGCTCGGATCGCTCGATGTCGGTATCGGACACCAGCCGATCGATCATGTTGCTACGCTCGAGCGTATAGTACAACCCCTTCTCGGGTCGTACATCATGGTACTGCAGGTCCAACAGCATGACGCGAGGATCATCCCACCCGCACCCCTTCCGATCGATATAGGACTCGATCATTTGACGCTTGGCGACCCAATCCAGATCACGGACGAGCTGGCGGGGGTCCTGCTCCAGCTTTGCGAGCGCCTCTTCCCATCGCACGAGGATATCCTTCGTGATTTGGCTCAGTTCATGGCAGGCATAGAAGTCCACCGCGGCGCGCAGGTAGGCGTGCTGGACCGCCACGGCGGTCATGGCCTTGTCATTGGCCAGCTTCAAATCCGCCTTCATCTCGAGGTCGCGGGAAACCGTCTTGATCGCCTGGATGGGATCCGACAGGTCGATCTGCGGCAAATCGGCGCCGGCTTCGATCATGTCGAGCATGATCGCCATCGTCCCCACCTTGAGGTAGGTCGAAAGCTCGGCCATATTCGCGTCGCCCACGATCACGTGGAAACGCCGGTACTTGGCGGGATCGGCGTGCGGCTCATCACGTGTATTGATGATCGGCCGCTTCACCATCGTGTTGAGATCGACCAGGCACTCGAAGAAATCTGCCCGTTGCGAGATCTGGAAGGCCGCCGCCGAGGTCTGGTTCTCGGCCCCGACCTTTCCAGCTCCGGCGTAAATCTGCCGCGTCACCAGAAACGGCACGAGACCGCGGACAATCCGATCGAACGGGACCGTACGGGACAGCAGGTAATTCTCGTGGTAGCCATAGCTGTTGCCCTTCCCGTCCGTATTGTTCTTGTAGACGACAAACTGCTCCTTCCCGCGCGCGCGAGCCGCCTCTGACAAACACTGCGCGAGAATCCGCTCGCCCACGCGCTCGAACGCAATGAGCTCTCGCGGGTTCGTGCACTCGGGCGTCGAGTACTCGGGATGCGCGCCGTCCACATACAACCGCCCGCCGTTGGCCAGAGGCTTGTTGAGCAACCGGTTGTATTCGGGCCCTGGCCGCTCTCGCTCTCCCTCCACTTCGAAGCCGCGAACGTCCAGCAAGGGATTCTCGTTCTCGTAATCCCAGATGGCCTGCGGCGCCGGGAGGGCGGGGTAGTGCCCGATCAATTGAAGGGAGTTGGCGACCGGATCGAGCGCTTCTTGGTCCCGGGGGGCGATGCCGAACTCAGTTTCTGTTCCGAGGATTCGTTGCACCTAAGTAGGTCCCGACTCCGGACGTGTGACTAGAAGTAATGGCCCGTGGTGATCGTTTCGATCTGTCTCGACTCAGCAGAACCCGCCGTGATCGTGCGCACGTGAACGATCTTCTCGCCCTTCTTGCCGGAGATCTTGGCCCAATCGTCCGGGTTCGTGGTGTTGGGAAGATCTTCGTGCTCCTTGAACTCCTCACGGATTGCGCGCAGCACGTCGGCCTGGGTCAGGCCCTTGCTCTCGCCGGCAATGACGCGTTTGACCGCGAACTTCTTCGCACGCGAGACGATGCCCTCGATCAGGGCGCCGCTCGCGAAATCCTTGAAAAACAGCACTTCCTTCTCGCCGCTGGCGTACGTCACCTCGAGGAAGCGGTTTTCATCGGACTTGGCGTACATGGTTTCGACAGTGGTCTCAATGATCTGTGTGACCATCCGTTTGGCTTCACCGCCGCAGCGGTCCAGCTCCTCCCCGTCAAAGGGCAATTCGGGGGTGATGTACTTGGAGAAAATTTCCCGCGCAGCCGTGGAATCCGGGCGGGGCACCTTTACCTTGACATCCAGCCTCCCCGCCCTGAGGACGGCGGGATCGATCAAATCCTGCCGATTGCTGGCCCCGATCACGATCACGTTACGCAGGCCTTCGACGCCGTCGATCTCCGAGAGAAACTGGGGCACGATGGTGGACTCGATGTCCGACGAAATCCCGCTCCCCCGCGTGCGGAACAAGGCATCCATTTCATCAAAAAACACGATCACGGGCGTCCCGTCGGCGGCTTTCTCCTTGGCTCGGATGAACACTTCGCGCACCTGTCGCTCGGACTCGCCCACATATTTGTTCAGGAGCTCGGGTCCCTTGACGTGGAGAAAGTAGCTCCGGATCTCCTTCCCGGTGAGATGCGCCATCTTCTTGGCGATCGAGTTCGCCACCGCCTTCGCGATGAGGGTCTTGCCGCAACCCGGCGGCCCGTAGAGAAGGACCCCCTTGGGGGCGCTGAGCTTGTATTCGGCAAAGAGCTGCGGGTACAGGAACGGCAGTTCCACGGCATCGCGGACCTGCTCCAATTCGCGGTGGAGCCCGCCGATCTGCTCGTACCCGATGTCGGGCACTTCCTCGAGCACGAGCTCCTCGCTTTCGGACTTCGGCAACTTTTCGATGACGTATCCTGACCGCGTGTCGTACAGAAGATGATCGCCGACCCGAAGCCGCTCGAGCAACAGCGGCTCGCCGAGCTCCGCCACTTTCTCCTCGTCCAAATGCAGCGAGACGAGGACGCGACGTTCGTCCAGCAAGCTCTTGAGCTTGACCACCTCCCCTTGCGAGTCGAATTCCCTCGCCTCGATGACGTTGAACGCCTCGTTCAACACCACCTCCTGCCCCTTTCGAAGATCGCGCGCCTTGATGGAGGGGTGCACATTTACCTTCATTTTCCGACCGGACACGTACACGTTCGCCGTATCGTCGGTGTTGACGCTGGAGAAGATGGCGTAGCTCGACGGCGGCGCCGTCAACTTCTCGACCTCGGCTCGCAACGCCTCGATCTGCGCTTTCGCCTCCTGCAGCGTCGCCACGAGCTTCTCGTTTTGCTTGTTCGCCTGCTCGAGTTGATAGCGCGACTGGTACAGTCGCCGCATCTCCTCCTCCAACGACTGGATCTGCGCTCGGAGACGCTCAACCTCGCGATTGGGCTCGTCGTATTTTTTCACGGTGTCTGTTTCTCCGTCAGAAAGTCGGTCGGTAATCTTCTTGACCGAATCGCGGATGGATCTGAGCCGGCTGGGGTTCTTCCTGGAATCGGCCATGCGCCTTCACGCTCCGCTCGCCGAAAACCGCATCAAATACGCGAACTTGGTCATGCGCGGATTGTATCACCCACTTTTTCGACGGTCAACCACAGAGCCTTTCCCGTCAGCGTCCCTACACAACGCATGGCTACATCTCCGCCGTTGTCTCGCGCAACAGGTCACGTGTCGCGCCCGTCACGTCGTCCGCTTCGAGGATCGCCGAGACCACCGCGACGCCACGGGCACCGGCCCGCCGGACCTCCCGGACGCGGGCGGTGGTGATGCCGCCGATTGCAAAGACGGGAATCCTGGACCGCGCCGCGGCGCGTTCGAGAGGAAGGAGTCCGAGCGGAGCCCCATACATTCGCTTGGACGGCGTCTCGTACACGGGACCGAGCACCACGAAATCCGCCCCCTCGCCCTCCGCATGCGCAACGTCCTCCACACTATGGGTGGACACGCCGATCAAGCGGTCCGCCCCCACCATGCGCCGCGCCACCGAAACCGGAAGGCTGTCGGCGCGAAGATGTACGCCATCGGCCCGTGACGCGACCGCCACATCCACACGGTCGTTGATGAGAAGCCGGGCTCCGGCGTCACGCACGGGAGCCAACAGATCCTCTGCCCATGTGGTCATTGTCCTCACATCGAGATCCTTCTCACGAAGCTGGATCGCCGGCAAGCCGGCTTTCAACGCTGCGAGCAAGAGGGGGACGAGCGGTCTTCCGCCCGTGCGTTCCCTGTCGGTGACAAGATAAAGAGGAAAGTCTACGGCTGCCATGCCGTCGGCATCGCGCTACAACATGTCTTCGATCGGGCTGCTCGCCGTAGCATAGAGTTTTCGTGGAATCCGGCCGGCCCGATAGGCAAGGCGCCCCGCGTCCACGGCGTAGCGCATGGCCGTCGCCATCATGATCGGATCCTGCGCGCCGGCGATGGCGGTATTCATCAGAACCGCATCGGCCCCATACTCCATCGCCAACGCTGCATCGGACGCCGTCCCCACTCCTGCGTCGACGATGACGGGAACCTTGACCGTTTCCATGATGATTTTGAGGTTGTAGGGATTTCGAATGCCCAGCCCCGATCCAATCGGCGCAGCCAGCGGCATCACGGCCGGGCAGCCGACGTCGACGAGCTTCTTGGCGACGATCGGATCGTCATTGGTGTAGGGAAGAACGATGAAGCCTTCGTTGACCAAAATTTTCGCCGCCTCGATTAAGCCCGCGGTGTCGGGGAACAGGGTCCGCTCGTCTCCGATGACTTCGAGCTTGACGAGATCCGAAACCCCTGCCGCGCGGGCCAGCCGCGCATATCGAACCGCATCTTCAACCGAATAGCATCCTGCAGTGTTCGGTAAAATCGTATACTGCTTCGGGTCCAAATAGTCGAGCAAATTCTCTTTCGAGCGATCGGTGATATTGACCCGCCGGACCGCCACGGTCACGACGTCCGCTCCGGCGGCGTCGATGGCGCGCTTGGTCTCCGGAAAATCCTTGTACTTGCCGGTCCCGACCCACAAACGGGATTTGAATTTGCGCCCAGCGATAATCAGAGGATCCTTATCCATGGCCATCACCTTTATTAGACAAGCTCCTGGCTTCGCGCCGAGAGTCTCGAATCGTAATTAGGTAAGTGGGTAAATGGGTAATTGGGTAACTCGGCAGAGACGAACATTCCCAATTACCCATTTACCGACTTACCTCCCCCGATGAAGCTCAGGATCTCGACCTGGTCCCCCTCGCACAACTCTCGTCGGCCGAACTCCTGACGGTCGAGCACATGCAAATTCAGCTCCACCGCGACGCGTTCAGGCCTGATGTCAAGCTGGCGAAGCAGATCTGCGACCGTCGCACCGGCGTCCGCTGCGCGCAGTTCCCCATTGACCTTGATCTGCATGGACTAGCATCCTATTGGAGCTCGGAATGGCTTGTCAATAAACCTCAAGGGGATCGGAGCCCTTGGACCGACCGACGCACCAGCGCCTCGCTGACATGTTCCGCGCAATGGCCGACCTCCTTACTTTGGAGGGGGGAAATCCATACCGGATCCGGGCCTATCGACGTGGAGCCGACTCGCTGCTCCAGGTGCCGGAGCCCCTGGAACATATCGCCGCGCGGGGCGAGCTCAACCTGATCCCCGGGATTGGCAAGGAGCTGAAGGCCAAGATCGAAGAATTTCTCAAAAGCGGGACGATCCAGGCTTACGAGGCGCTCACGGCACCGCCGCCAGCCGATGTCGCCGATTGGGCAACACTGCCCGGCCTTTCCCCCCCCCTCGTCCGTCACCTGTATGCCAGGCTGGGCATCCGGACGCTGTCGGACTTGGAAACCCTGGTGCGCTCGCGATTGCTGCGCACCCTCCCTGGTGTGAGCGTGGCCGAGGATGAACTGTTGGAAGCGATCAGGCAGAGGCTGAGGCGTGGCTCGGAGGCTGAACCTTCCTAAATAGGCGGCAAGACGCACCCTCGCCCCGGCCTTGAGGCGATGCCGTGAGGGCTGGTCACTCGCGTGCCGCCCGGCTGTCGTCCCGAAGTCGGGCGTCTTGATCCGTTCAGGCCTGGGTCTTCTTCAGGCCCTTGAATATTTTCCAGCTCTTCAGCAGCTCGACGGCCTTTCTGAGCTGCGGGTCCTCTTGCACCGACGGATCACCGCCGACGACGGGCCCGCCCAGGCTGGCCCCATTCCCGCTGTGCGGTGCAGCAGCCCCGCCCTCCTTGCCGACCTGCCCCTCTTTGGCGTCCTTCGGGTCGACTTCGGCCTGCTTGACGACGATGTCCGGCGTGATCCCCGTGGATTGAATCGACCGACCCTGGGGCGTGTAGTATTTCGCGGTCGTCAGCCGCAGCCCAGATCCGTCCGACAGAGGCAGAATGGTCTGCACGGAGCCCTTTCCAAAGGTGGTCGTCCCGACCACCGCTGCCAGGCCCCAGTCCTGGAGCGCGCCGGCGACGATTTCGGACGCGCTGGCCGATCCCTCGTTCACCAGGACGATCATCTGACGCTCAGCCGGCGCCTCTTTCGCCCTGGAGACATACTCATCCTTGCGGCCATCGCGCGTCTTGATGTACACGATCATCTTGCCGGGTCCGACGAAGTGTTCGGACACCTCGACCGCGGCGGTCAACAAGCCGCCAGGATTGTTGCGAAGATCCAGCACCAGGGACCGAAGGCTCTTCGCGCGGAAATCCTGCAGGGCCTCCCCGAGGTCCTCTGCGGTCGACTCCTGGAACTGCGACAGACGGACATACCCAATCTTATCCTCGATGACCTGCGACCGCACGCTCTTGATCTTGATGATGTCACGGACCAAATCAAACACGAGGGGCGCCCCGCTTCCTTCCCGCTCGACGGTCAGCGCCACGTTGGTCCCCTTGGGCCCCCGCATCTTCTGGACTGCATCCATCAGCGTGAGGGCTTTCGTCTCCTCACCGTTGACTTTGGTGATGTAGTCTCCCGCTTTAATACCCGCTCGGTAGGCTGGGGTCCCCTCAATAGGCGCGATAACGGTGAGACGGTTGTCCTTGATGCCAATTTGGATCCCGACCCCGCCAAATTCCCCCTTCGTCTCAACCTGGATCTCCTTGTACATCTCCGGCGTCATGTAAGCGGAATGGGGATCCAGGGTCGACAGCATGCCTCGGATGGCACCCTGGACGAGCTCCTTGACCTTGATCGGCTCGACATAGTGTTTCTGGACCTTGGTGAGCACCTCGGAGAATGTCCGTAGCTCTTCATACGCCTCCGTGGCATGCCCGGTTCTCTCCCAGCCTTTTCCCAGAATGATGCCAATGAGAAGGGTCAGGAGAATGACCGGTCCAAAGTACCAAGATCTCTGTCGTGGGCCCTGTTCCATGGCGCTACGTTCCTTTCCTCTGAGTTATCCGGGGCGCTTGGCCAACCACAACATCGGGTCAACCGGTTCCGCTCCGTCACGCAATTCGAAGTACAGGGTATTCTCCCCCGTCATCCCCGTATCCCCGGTTTCCCCGATTACCTGCCCAGCCTGAACCTCCGCGCCCACTTTCGTCAAGATCTTTGAGGCATGCGCGTAGAGGGAGAAAAAGCCGTTTTGATGATCCACGATGAGCACGAGCCCATACCCCTTCAGCCAATCCGCATACGCGACGGCGCCATCCATCACGGCCCGAATGGACGTCCCTTCACTGGTCCGGATCTCGATGCCCTTGCGTTGCACATAGGTATCAAAATTGGGATGCTTCTGCCGCCCAAAGAAGGATACCACCTCCCCGATCGCGGGCCAAGGAAGGCGCCCCTTGAAACCCTTGAATCCGGTGTTCGGCCGGGGAGCCCGCAAGGCAGCGGCCTTGCGTCGCTCCTCCAATTCGCGAAGCAGGGAGTCGACGCGTGCCGCCTCGCGCTCCCGCTCGGCGATCGCCTCTTCGTAGGCCTCCTTTTGACGGGTGATCCGCGCGAGAAAATGCCGCTTTTTCCGCTTCAGACCCTGAATCTCCCGCAGCTTCTCCTCAGTGCTTCGCTTCAAGGTAATCATGCGATCGCGGGCCGCGCTCCGCTGGGACTCGATTGCCGCGAGCTTCTCGACATCCTGCCTGTACGACTCTAACAGATTGTGCTCTTCCCGCGAAATGGCCGACAGATACTGAAATCGTCGCGACAACTTGCTCGGGCTGTCGGCAGAGAGCAGAGCCTTCAAGTAGCCAAACCGGCCCTCCATATACTGCACGCGTAGCCTGGCCGCGATGGAGCTGCGCCCCGCGCGGATGCGGGACCGCACCTGGTCCAGCTCATTGGTAATCTCTTCCAACTCTCGATCTTTTTTTCTGAGCTGCCGCTCAACTTGATACCGCTGCTGCCGGCTCGACATCATCTTGTGGTCCAGATCCTCGATGGACTCCAAGACGGTCTCGCGCTTCTTCTCGGTCTCCTCGACTCGCTTCTTTTCCTCTTCGAGCTCCTTCTTGAGCTGCTCGAGCGCCTTTCGCTCACGCTCGATTTTTTCCGTGATGGGATCGGCGTGAAGGAGACCGCCATTCATGTGACCCAGCAGCAGGACGAGCGCGAACGCCCCTGATATCGTCACGGCAAGACGCCCCGGCGCTCTCATCTGGCTCCTCCGAGATTGAGAAGTGACACATAGCTTCCCGCCGAGCCGAGGACCAGTCCCGCGACCACCAACTGCGCTGACACTCGCAGCGGGAGAAAGGCCAGGCTGGCATCGATCCCCAGGAAGCGGCCGGACTGGCCGAGGTGCGACGCAAAGACTTCGAAGGAGGCCCGCAGGAGTAGGACGGCCAGCACTCCGCCGACGGCGCCGAGTGTCGCCCCTTCGAGCAAATACGGAATCTTGATGAAGCTGTTCGTGGCGCCGATGAGTCGCATGATCTCAATCTCGTCTCGGCGCGCGTAGACCGTCAGCCGAATCGTGCTGGCAATAATGGTGACCGAGGCCACCGCCAGGAGCGCGCCAATCCCAACGGCCGCCAGCTCCAGGTAGCCGATCACGGTCTCCAAGTTCTCGATCCATTCGCGGCTGTATTGAACCTGCGCGACCCCGGGAAGGCGATCCAACCGCTGCACCCAGCGTCGGATGGACTCGGGGGATCGGAATGCCGGTGCCACCGTGATGACCAGCGAGGCCGGGAGCGGGTTGATGCCCAGTCCGTCCAGCAGGTGCTGATCGGCCGGAAACTGTCTTCGAAATTCATCGAGCGCACGTAATTTGGAAATATACGTGATGGTCTCGACCTCCGGCTCCTTCGTCAACCGCTCCCGAAGGGCAGAAATGTCGGTCGCGGTCTGAGCGTCGTCCAGGTATAGGATCACCTGGATTTCATCCTGGAGCGAGCCCACCGCGCCCCTCAGATTCAGGTACAGAAGAAGGAACACGCCGAAACAGGCCAGTGTGAGGCCGGTCGTGCCGATCGCGACAAAGGTCGTCGTCCGGTTCGCGCGGATGTTCCCCAAGGTCTCCTTCAAGAAGTACACGAGCCGTCTCACGCCTGCCCTCCGGTGTCCGACGCCACCTTCCCCCCACTGAGCGTCACCACGCGCCGCTGGACCTGCTCGACCACCAGCGCGTTGTGCGTCGCCAGAATGACGGTGGTCCCCCTCGCGTTGATCGCCTTGAACAGCTCAATGATCTCCCGGGCCAGACCGACGTCCATGTTACCGGTCGGCTCGTCGGCCAGCAGCACACTCGGTCCGTTGACGATCGCCCGGGCAATGCACACACGCTGCTGCTCTCCGGCCGACAGCGTGACGGGTCGACTTTCTTTCTTATGCTCGATGCCAACGGCCTTCAAGGACTCCGCGACCCGTCGCCGGAGGTCGAAGGCCGAGGCACCTTGCACCATCAGCGGCAGCGCGACGTTCTCAAAGACGTTTTTCTTCGGCAGGAGTTTGAAATCCTGAAACACGAAGCCCATCGTACGCCGAAGATAAGGGACGTCACCATGCCGCAGCCGGGCAATGTTGCGGTTTTGAACCAGGATCTGCCCTTCATCCGGAGTCTCGGCACAGAAAAGAAGTTTCAACAACGTCGTCTTGCCGGCGCCGCTGGGCCCCATGAGCAAAACGAATTCCCCTTTCCCGATCTGGAGGCTGACGTCGGACAGGGCTCGACAGCGCTCGTAGGTCTTGGACACGTGGAACAGTTGAATCATCTCCACCTTCGGGAGGGTAATTGGGTAAATAGGTAACTAGGTAATTGGATCTTCCCGCACTTACGTATCTACCCAATCACCCAGTTACCTTCCCTCTCGTGACGACGCGTCACCACCCGTCTCCCCACTTACCAGCGCAGGTCATCCCCGGGAACTTCGAAGGCGTTCTCCACATGCTCGATCGCGAGGGGGTCGTCCAGAGCACCTTCGCAGACGATGACGTCGAATCGGCAGCATCGGTCGCGGATGCGGTGCCGGGCGAGGTATTGCGCGGCCAGACGGATCATCCGCGCCTGCTTCCTGGCGTCGACCGCCTGCATCCCTCCCCCATAGGCTCCGGTGCGCCGCGACTTCACCTCCACGAAGACCAACAAATGCCCCGACTCGGCGACAAGATCGAGCTCCCCGAGCCGCGTGCGATAGTTCCGGGCGAGGATACGATAGCCCTGACGGCGCAACCGACGCTCGGCTTCCGTCTCACCGGCCTGGCCGAACGCGTGACGCCCGTGTGACATCGGTTGCATGACCCCCATGCGGCGTACGACGGCAGTCTGTCAAAGCTGGCGTTGCCGACGGCCGTGGAAGATGGGACTCAACGGGATTCCCAGAGATCGCCCTGAATCACAGGACGCTCGTGGCGCGTCACGCAATCCAGGACGGGGCGGAAACTGCGCCGGTGAATCGGACACGGGCCGTGCGCATTCAGCCGACTCACGTGCTCCGCGGTCGCATAGCCCTTATGCACGGAAAAATTGTATCGAGGATAGCTCTGGTGGTAGTCGACCATCAGCCGGTCACGATGGACTTTGGCGACAACGGATGCCGCGGCGATGGTCCGGGAAAGCGCATCGCCTTTGATGATCGGGCGCTGCGGCAACGCCACGCTCGGCAAGGTGACGGCATCGATCAAGAGCCAGTCTGGCGACTGGACCAGCGCGGCGAGGGCGCGCTGCATCGCGAGGCGGGTGGCTTCCAAAATGTTCAGGGCGTCGATCTCCTGCGCGCTGGCCGTCCCTATCCCGACCCCGACCGCCCGTCCCAGGATCTCGCCATACAGTCGCTCTCGCGTCGCCTCGGACAGCTGCTTGGAATCGTGCAGGGCGTCGAATCGGCACCGGCGCGGCAGAATGACTGCCGCCGCAACCACGGGCCCGGCAAGCGGCCCGCGCCCGACCTCATCCAGCCCGGCCACCCACTTGAAGCCGCGCCGCTGCGCCTCTAATTCGAACGCGTCGTCAGGTTCCAAGAAGCCGCCCTCTCCACGTGAGAGGATCTTCGGAATGACTTCGGATATTGTCGGGGCGTCAGGCCTTGCCGACGGGGACCGCCTCTTCGGAAGCCTGCTCGTCGGGCTCGACACCGGATGTTCCCGACTCCCCCGAGGGAGTTTGACCCCGTTCCTGCGAGAACTCGCGTTCCGTCACCTTGGCGTCCTTGCCCTTCTTCCCGCGTAGGTAATAGAGCTTGGCCCGTCGTACCTTTCCTTGCCGCACGACATCAACCTTGGTTACGGTCGGGGAATGGACCGGAAACACCCGCTCCACACCCACGCCGTAGGAGATCTTCCGCACCTTGAAGGTTTCGGTATTCTGGCTGCCCTTTCGACCGATCACGACGCCTTCGAACACCTGGATGCGCTCTTTATCGCCTTCGGCCACTTTCACGTGGACTCGGACGGTATCGCCGATCTCGAACACTGGCAGACTCTTTTTCATCAACGATCGTTGGATGCGATCCAAGCGATTCATGGCTTCACCCTCCTCCCAACTCAGCAACAGACGTTTGGCGCTCGCTCTCTCGGAGAATGTCTTCCAACAATCGCTGATCTTCCTGGTTCAACCGCCCGTCTTGGATCAGATCAGGACGCTTACGCAGCGTATTCCTCAGAGCCTCTTTCCTCCGCCAAACCCTAATCGCTTCATGATTGCCCGATAGCAACACCTCTGGAACTTTCATCCCCCGGACCGTGTCCGGACGCGTATAGTGCGGGTAGTCGAGAATGACTTCGGCGAACGAATCCTGCAGCGCGGACTCGGGATCGCCCAACACCCCTGGGATCAGGCGGGCCACCGCATCGATCATCACCAGGGCCGGCAACTCGCCGCCGGTGAGCACGTAGTCACCGATGGAGAACTCCTCCGGCTGCAAGCCCGAGACCACCCGCTCATCGATCCCTTCATAATGACCGCACAGGAAGACCAACCGGCGCGGCTCATCCCGGAACTCCTCCGCCAGTCGCTCGGTAAACGGCCGGCCTTGCGGAGACGGCATCACGAGCCGCAACCGCTCCCCGGGACTGCCCTCCTTATATTCCACGCGCAGCCTGTCCACGGCACGCAAGATGGGCTCGGCCTTGAGCACCATGCCGGCCCCCCCGCCATAGGGGGCATCATCGGCAACTCGATGGGGGTCGCGGGTGAAGTCGCGCAGGTTCCACACTCGCACGTCCAGCAACCCCTTCTCGTGAGCCCGCTTGAGCATGCTTTGACCCAGCACGGGCGACACCATATCGGGGAAGAGCGTGATGATATCACACCGCATCCGGCTCCTCCGCACAGAGCGCGGCCCAGCGCACCCTCATGGTGCGGGCCGGCACGTCAACCTGCCTGACGACTTCCTTCGTGGCCGGCACCAGATGCTCGACACCCGCGCCGCGCACGACGAACACGTGGTGGCCCGGTGTTTCGATGATGTCGTCGAGACGTCCCAGCACCTCTCCGGATTCATCCTGCACAACCATCCCGATCAGCTGGAACTCATAAAATTGCCCGGGCACGGTTGGAGCCTTCCCCTGATCCGGGCCGATCTTGAGCAAGGCTCCGCGAAATCGCGCCGCCTCCTCCGGCGACGAGATCCCCTCGAAGTGCAGAATGTATCCGTCCTTGGCGGGGCGACAGCGGTCCACCCGCATCTGATCCCCCGAGGCTTCATCACGGGCGACCATCACCTCGGCGAGCCCCTCGAATCGACCCGGGACGTCACTGAGCGAGCGCACATAGACCTCACCACGCACGCCGAATGGACGCTCGATCTTGCCGATCGTCACGAAGTCGTCCAGCTTTTCCATCCTGCACTCAAAGGTAAAAGGAAAAATTAATAAGGAAAAAGTCGCGTACCCCCACTTTTTCCTTTTGCCTTTTTACTTTTTACTTTCTTGAAACTGTTGCCAGACACCCGCGCGACGCAAGAGCGTCCGTACCGTCACCGACGGTTGCGCGCCCTTGCTGAGCCAAGCCAACACTCGCTCCTGTTTGAGCTCAGGCACTCCCGACTCCTTCAAGGGGTCGTAGGTGCCCACAACCTCGAGAAACCGTCCGTCACGGGGCATGCGCGAGTCCGCCGCCACGACTCGGTAAAACGGCCGCTTGTGGCGACCGCCTCGTGCAAGTCTTAAAGTAACTGCCACTGTCTTCCTCCCTTCGCTACCCGTCAGTCGTTATAAGTTACGAGAACCCTCTCATCATTTGAGCGAGCTGTCGCCGCCCGCTTCCGCTCGCCAGGGTTTTCATCATCTTCTTCGCGCTCAGAAATTGCTTGATCAGGCGATTCACCTCGGGCACGCTCGTCCCGCTTCCCTTGGCGATCCGCTTCTTTCGACTCCCGTTAATAATGGTGTGATCCCGCCGTTCGCGCGCGGTCATCGAATCAATGATAGCCACGACCCGTTTCATGTCGCGTTCGGGCGCGCCTCCGGCTGCAAGATCTTTCAGCTTTTGCCCTCCGGGCAGCATGCCGAGCAGCGATTCGATCGAGCCCATCCGATTGACCTGGCTGAGCTGGTCGCGAAAGTCCTCCAAGGTCAGCGCGTTCGAGGTCAGCTTCTTCTGGATCGTTTCGGCCTGTTCCTGTGAATAGGAGACCTGGGCTTTCTCGATCAGGGACAGCACATCTCCCATCCCCAGGATGCGGGACGCCATCCGATCGGGATGAAACGATTCCAGCGCGTCAAGCTTCTCTCCCACGCCCAAAAACTTGATCGGCTTCCCCGTGACCGCGCGCAGGGAGAGCACGGCCCCGCCACGGGCATCCCCTTCGACCTTGGTCAGCACGACGCCGGTCAGGTCCACCGTCTCATTAAAACGCTCCGCCATGGCCACCGCATCCTGCCCCGTCATGGCATCCGCGACCAAGAGCACCTCGTGCGGGTTCACGGCCTGCCTGATTGCGCGCAGCTCATTCATCAAGTCCTGGTCGACGTGGACGCGGCCGCCCGTGTCCAATATGACGACCTCGTAGCCCTGCTCGTCCGCGCGTGACACCCCCTCCCGGCAGATCCGTACCACGTCTCCGCTCGTCGCACCGGTCTGATCCATCCGGTGTACGGCCACGTCCAGCTCCTGCCCGAGTCGGGCGAGCTGATCCCCCGCTGCCGGACGCCTCGGATCGGCGGCGACGAGAAGCACGCGGCGCCCCTGCTGCTTGAGCACCCGCGCCAACTTTCCGCAGGTGGTCGTTTTTCCGGAGCCTTGTAATCCGACCATCATCACGATGGTCGGGGGCGAGGAAGAGAGGCTCAAGCCGGCATGGCTGTCGCCCATGAGCTGCCGGAGCTCGTCCCAGACGACCTTGACGACTTGATGCCCCGGCGTCAGGCTCTGCAAGACCTCCTGGCCGATCGCCTTCTCACGAACCCGCTCGACGAAGTCCTTGACGACCTTGAAATTGACGTCGGCCTCGAGGAGCGCCATGCGGACCTCCCGGAGGGCCTCCGCCACATTCTGCTCGGTCAAAACGCCTTGACCGCGCAGCCGTTTCAGCACCCTGTCGAGCTTTTCGCTCAGGCTGTCGAACATCCCTGAAAGCTCCGATGTGAGGGAAAATTAAAGAAAAAGACAATCCGGCAGTGTAAACACGCGGGCAAGAGGAAGTCAAGGCAAACAAGGCGTGTTTTCTTGACTTACGTAGGCCCCTCCGCTATCGTGCTCTTCGACGCTTCATCCATTCCTCAGGGTTTCTGCTCAACCCAACAACTCTCTCGGAATCGATCGATGCGAAAGTCGCCCTGGGTACTGCTGCTCTTCATCCTTCTGGGTGGTCTTCTGGGATGGACGCTCGGAAAGACCCTCCAGGTGATCGCGCCCCAAGGCACGATTCAGAACATCTTCTCCACCGCGATCAACCCCGCGTTGGGCCCCCTGACCGTTGATCTCGTCATCATCAAGCTCACCCTGGGGTTCGCGATCAACCTGAATCTGCTCACCTTTCTTGGCATTCTCCTCGGCCTCTACTTGTACAAGCAGTTCTGACCTTCCGCGAACCCTTTTGTCGACCTCAGCAATGCGGAGGGGACGCGCAGGAAGCCCTTCCTCCGTCATGCCTGCGGAACCTGCCCCGGCCAGTCTTAAGCCGGGGGCAGGCATCCATCTTGGCGCGATCGGCCCAGCGACGGCGTCACAAAAGGGCCTGGATTCCCGCGTTCGCGGGAATGACGGAGAAAACGTCACGCTGACCGAACGCCCAGCCGCGTCACCCGCCGACCTCTAGCTCCTTCATTTTCAATGCCCGGATCCGATCGCGGAGGACTGCCGCGCGCTCGAACTCGAGCTCTTTCGCCGCGGCCTTCATCTCGGCTTCCAGCCGCTCGATGAGCGCCCCCTTCTCACCGGTATTCTCGTAGACCGGCACCGACTCTGCCGCCAGGTCCAGGGACACGTAGTCGGCCTGGACCATTTTGTATTCCAGCTCGGGAATCCCCTTCTTGATGCTTTCGGGGGTGATGCCGTGCGTTTCGTTGTATTCGGCCTGGATGCGACGCCGCCGGCCCGTCTCCTCGAGGGCGAGCCGCATCGAATCGGTCACGTGGTCACCGTACAGTATCACCCGGCCGTCTGTGTTTCGGGCGGCACGCCCCGCCGTTTGGATCAGGGAACGATGGGAGCGGAGATATCCCTCCTTGTCGGCATCGAGGATCGCGACCAGGCTGACCTCCGGAATGTCCAGTCCTTCCCGCAGCAGGTTGATGCCCACCAGGACGTCGAAGACACCTCGACGCAGGTCCCGCACGATCTCGGCCCGCTCGAGCGTTTTGATGTCGGAGTGCAGGTACCGTACCCGGACGCCAAGGTCGTGAAGGTACTCCGTCAGGTCCTCCGCCATTCGCTTGGTGAGCGTGGTGACCAGGACCCGGTGACCGCGCGCGACCTCGCCCCTGGCCTGACCGATGAGGTCGTCCACCTGCCCGCGCGCCGGCCGGACCTCCACCACGGGGTCCATGAGCCCGGTCGGTCGAATGATCTGCTCGACAACGGCTCCCCGGCCGTGCCGGAGCTCGTAGGGGCCGGGAGTCGCCGAGACGTACAACACCTGGTTCATACAACGCTCGAACTCCCGAAAGGTGAGGGGCCGGTTATCGAAGGCCGAGGGCAGGCGAAACCCGTAGTCCACCAGGCTCTTTTTCCGCGAATGATCGCCCTCGTACATCCCCTGCACCTGGGGAATGGTCGCGTGTGACTCGTCGACGATCATCAAATAGTCCTTGGGGAAATAGTCCATGAGCGTGGGCGGAGGCTCGCCTTGGGTGCGACCGCTCAAGTGGCGGGAATAGTTCTCGATGCCGTGGCAGTACCCCATCGCCCTGATCATTTCGAGGTCGAACCGGGTGCGCTGCTCGATGCGCTGCGCCTCCAGAAGCTGATTGTTCCGGGTGAAGGCGGCGATCCGTTCCTCGAGTTCTTCCTCGATGCCTTGCAGCGCCCGCTCGTATCGATCCGGCGCGATCAGATAGTGCGTGTTCGGATAGATGGGAACTTTCGGAAGCCGCGCCAGAGACTTGCCGGTCAACGGATCAATCTCGTGTATCGCCTCGACCGCATCGCCGAACAGCTCGATCCGAACCGAGACCGCATCCGATGAAGCCGGAAAGACCTCGATCACGTCACCTCTGACGCGAAACGTACCGCGGTGGAAGTCGGTGTCGTTGCGGGCATATTGAATCTCCACCAGCTTGGCGAGGATCCGCTCCCGGCTGATCGTCATACCCTCCTCGAGATAGAGCAGCATGCCGTGATAGACCTCCGGCGAGCCGAGGCCGTAGATGCAGGAAACGGACGACACGATCACGACGTCGTTGCGTTCCAAGAGAGCGCGGGTGGCGCTGTGCCGCATCTGATCAATCGCGTCGTTGATGGAGGCATCCTTGGCGATATACGTATCGGTCTGGGGAATGTACGCTTCCGGTTGATAGTAATCGTAATAACTGACGAAGTACTCGACGGCATTGTGCGGAAAGAAACCCCTGAATTCCTGATACAATTGCGCCGCCAAGGTTTTGTTGTGGACGAGCACCAGCGTGGGTTTCTGCACGCGCTCGATCACGTTGGCCATGGTAAAGGTCTTTCCCGAGCCGGTGACGCCGAGCAACACCTGGTGCGGGCTCCCGGCTTGGATACCAGCCGCAAGTTGTTCGATGGCCTGACCCTGGTCGCCACAGGGCTGATACGGCGCTTCTAGGTTGAATCGACGGACGTTCATCGTATCGATCTGTCCCTCGCGGCGTGACGGTGTCGCCCCCTCACCCTGGCCCTCTCCCCCGCTGGGGGAGAGGGGGTTCGCACGATCAATGATGCCAGGAATTTCCGAGACACCACCTTAATAGGCGGCGGGAGAAGAGAGCGGCGTCTGCGAATAAATGCGAATGGCGTGAACATTGTCGAACTCGATGGGCGCGGCTCCCCGGGTTGCCAGCCCGATTTGGCCGGCGCCAAAGGTCTTGTCTTCGACCGACACAGCCAGGGCATTGTCAAAAAAGGTCTCAATGAATTCTTTGCTGACAATCGTGTTCCGCTGTACACGCACGATGTGCCACGGGTAATCCTTCGGGGTGACGGAGGCGTGACCCAGGACCGTCTCCTGGCCATTCTGGACGCGAAACACGGACAAGCTCCGCTCGCCGAAATCCACGAGCACGGCATAGAAGTTCGCCTCGTCCCGCGCATTGAAGACGACGCCGCCGATACCGGCGGCCGACCCTTCGACGGGCCGCAGCTTGAAGGTCAGATCGAAGTATTCATAGCTGACGTCTTCCGCCAGCAGGAGATGAAAACAGCCCTGGTTCGTGCAGGGGACCTCCTGCTCCACCACGTTCGGCGCCGAGGCCGCGGAGGATTTCGCGACGACCCGCCAGCCCCCTGGCGACTGCGCACCCACCGTCCGCGCGACAAATCCTTTGGGAAGGGCTCCCGCCTGCTCTTCATCGAATCTCCACATGCGGCGCTGATCCAGCCGTGCTTGCTTCTCGACAAATTGGCGGTCCTCTTCCGTCTGGATGGCTTGCGAAGACGCCGGTTCAGCCGGGACGAGCAGGCCCATGCCGAGAGCCGCCGCCCAGGTGAGTCCGACCGCGACGCAGGCGCCCCGCCTGACCCGGCCGGGCGGATGACTCCGTTGAAGGCGGTTCCGCCTCTCGTGCTTCACCTCGCCCCCCGGTTCTTCACATCCAGGATCTCCTGCAACCGACGGTCTCGATCCTCACGAATCTTTTTTCGTCGGCGCCACCGATCGATCGTCCACCAACGAAGCCTCTCGGCAAAGGTGACCTTGGGGATTGGCAAACTGCCGCCCGGCACTTGCTGAAAGTCATACCCCATCGCCCGATCACGGCCTTCGTGAAACCGGTCGTATTGATGGTCGAAGATGCCGTCGTCTTGCATGCTCGTTCCCCCGCCTCAGCCCCGAATCTCCTGATCCCTGCCTCGTGGCCCCGTGAGCTCCACTCCTCCGATTGAGGACCCGGCGCAGGAATGGTACCCTGGCGTCGTGCAGAAGGCAATGGGTCGCACCAAGATCGTCCTCCTCTTCCTGGCCCTCCTCGGGACGCTCGCGCAGCCGGCCTGCCGCCTCGGGGTGGAGTCCCCCCGCAGGGCCGGGGCGCTCGAGGACCTCTCGACGCCCATGCAGGCGCTCTCAACCGAGCGGATGCTGGCCGACGTGGCCCGGCTCAGCGGGCCCGACATGGACGGGCGGCAAACCGGGACGCGGGGGGATCTCGCGTCCGCCAACTACGTGGCGGAGCGTTTTCGTAAGCAATCCTCCCCTGCCGGTCCGGACGGTCGCCCACTCAGCGCAGCGCGCCCGCAATTGGTTCCCACGCCCGTCAGCGTACCGCGCATCGGGCAGGAGGCCAGCGTCGAGCTGGCGGTCGACGAGCGCAGAAAACCCCTGACGATCGGAACGGACTTCCTCCCTGTGCTCGATTCGCCCTCGGTTGACCTGGTCGCACCCGTCGTCTTCGTAGGGTACGGCATTGCGGATCCGGCCGGGGATTTTGACGAGTATGCGAACGTCGATGTACGGGATCGGGTCGTGCTGTTTCTCCGGGGCACACCGCCCGGTTACCCCAGGCGCTGGTCTCATGCGCAGAAGGAACGCGCGGCGCGCGAACGGGGCGCCGTCGCGTTTCTCACAGCCACGGGCCCGATCCGCAGCCCCTACGAGCTCCGCCGTGGCATCCCCCCAGGACCACTGGCGTACTATGGTCACCCCGGCTCGACCGGCGAGCAGGGCCTCCCGGGTGCCTGGGTCAGCACGGACGCAGCAGCCTGGCTCGTCGGTGGTAAACGATCCCTCGACACCATCCAGGAGACGATCAACGAGCGCCTCACGCCTCGATCCGAGGCGTTGCCGGCTCTGGCCCGTCTGAGTTGGGAGGCGGATCGACCGAGCGGCACCCTTTATAATGTTGTTTTTCGCCACCCCGCATCCGAGGCGGACACGCAGCCTGACACCGAGGCC
>JBFGRM010000021.1:0-19762 GCA_041563675.1 Nitrospiraceae bacterium
AGTCCTCGAGAAAGGCTTTGTACTGGGGAGAAATCTTCTCGCCTTTGGCCTCCTGGCCGCCCAGCAGGTAGAGGAGCAGGAGTCGCGAGAGGCCGCCCTGGGTCCGATCGAGCTTCGCCTTGAGCGCGCAGGATTCTTCACCAATGTCCAGCCTCCTGGCGTCACCCGACACGGGCGGGGCGTCGGAGAAATGCAGGTTGCCCTCTTCGTCGGTCCAGCTGTACATCTCAGCCGAGGCGCCGGGTGCCGCGATCATGATGAGTGCCCCGACGAACAGGCCGAGGGCCGCCGCCGTCCATCGCTTCATGAGCGTTGCCTTTCCCATAGGCGAATTTCCGAAGTGTGAATCCGATGCACCACCGGAGCGCCGAGATTAAGTATATCAGCCGGGGGAGTGGCTCAAATGTTCGGATTTTCAACTGCCTTTGAGCGAGGCCTGGCGAGAGTTCCGCTCGACGGCGGCGCGGCAATCCTGCCGGGCGGCGGCGTTTCCGACCGTCTTGCAGAAGTATGGCTCGCCGGTCCGGATGGCGAGCCTGCGATAGCAGGTTTGTTTGTGGCTGAGCTGGAAATGGTTGTTGCAGGACTTGATGTCGGCCCAATAGCGGGCCCCGAGCTCTTTGGCGATCCTGGCCCTGCCCAGCGCGGTGTTCGGGTTCGGTGGGGGCGGAGGGTCGGGCAGCCGGCTGGCTCGCAGCGTCGCCAACCCGCTCTTGTCCGTGCCGATCATACGCCCGCCCTCGATCCAGACCGTCTTGACGTTCCCGAGGGGCGCATCCTCATCGCCGATCAAATAATCGATATCCACGAACTCGAGAAAGTTCCCGGAGCATTCTCCCCGAACCGCCAATCGAAGGGTGGGCCCCCAATCCATATAGCCGATGAGGGTCCCCGCCTCCGGACGCCCCTCGATGACGAGGTCGAACGGCCGGCTCTGGCCGGCAAAGGTCGTGTGCCCCCTCCAGACCGAGGGCTCCATGACGTGGGCCGGATCATGGGCCGGCCGAAACGGCCAACGGACGCTGAGCGTGTCCCAGACGTTCAGGAGCGGCAGGAACAGCACCAGCATGAGCAGGCCGGCGGCAAAAGCCGGCGCGACGACGTGCTGCTGCTTCGGGACGAGTTTGACCAGGAGGTCGTACATGGCCGACAGAGCGGTACTGTAGGCGACCGCGATCGGCACGACGACCAGCGCCAGTTGGGCGCCGAGAATGGCCGAGGATTGAATCACGTGGAAATAGTGTTCGCTGTCCAGGTGCGCCCCCGAGGCGTACGCCGCGAAGGCGAAGGGACCGATGAGGGTCGCGAGAATGATGGGGCTGAGGATGGTCCTGGCGTTTCGCTGGACCGCGGGGGGGAGGGCCACGAGCATCGCCGTGGCCGTGATGAGCAGGCGAATGGTCTTGAACTGGCCCGGGGCCAGCAGTTTAATGGCGTCGTAGAAGAGACCGGACAGGCTGGCAAAGGTAATGAGGCCGATTGTGGCCAGGATCAAGGAAATGCGAATGCTTGGGATCAGCATGGGTGCGTCCCTACGGCGGCCTCGGCCGACCTGATGAGGCTCCGCCGGCACTCGCTCCATCCGGACAGATGCCCTGATATCTAAAAAGTATAGCACCGGGCCCCGTCACCCTGGCCGGGCGAACGGCAACCGACGTTAATAAAAAGTTATGAAACCCCACGCGAAGGAGGGAGCATGATCCTGACGACGACCCCATCGATTGAAGGGAAGCGCGTCAAGCAATACCTGGGCGTGGTCAACGGCGAGGCGATCCTCGGCGCCAACGTGTTCCGCGACCTCTTTGCCAGCATCCGGGACATCGTCGGGGGCCGGTCGGCAGCCTATGAAAAGGAGCTCACCAAGGCCAGGGAGATCGCCTTCGGCGAGCTCGAGGAGAGAGCGCAGCAGCTCGGGGCGAACGCCGTGGTGGGGATCGACCTGGACTACGAGGTCATCGGTGGCTCGGGAAGCATGCTCATGGTGAGCATCAGCGGCACGGCGGTGGTCGTGGAGTAAAGACGAGAGGCTAGGCAGACATGGTTTGATGAGACCTCGCTGCTGGCTGGCTGCTGCGCACGGCGGGATCTTCTGATGCGGCGACCGCCTGCCCCGCCAGCAGCGGCGGCATCGGGCAGTCGAGCGCATCCGCGACCGCGCGGAGCAGCTCCGCCTCCTCGACCGTCACTTCCTCATCGGCCAGGATGCAGGCGGCGCAGGCCTGGAGGAGCTTGCGCTTCTCGCGCGGGGAGCATTGCGCGAGGGTGGTGAGGGCGTGATCGACGACGGGAAGGCCGCACAGCTTGCGGGGCTGCAGGCTCAGGTTCTCGATCCCTAAATGCGGCGCGCCGTCTCGAAATGCCTGAGCGGCCTGACCATCGCTATGGTGAGCCTGATATGCCAGGGCGGACAGCAGCATCGAGCAGGGCTCCCCCAGCCGCTTCAGTGAATAATATTGGACCGTGGGCTTCTTCATGCGACGGAACTTGGGATCCAGGTGGCGCAGCAGGACCTGCTGGAGCATCCACTCGAAGAGCTCGACCTCCCGATCGGCGTGAATCATGGCCCGCACGTTGTTCCGAAAGACGCGGTATTGCTGCGGGGACAATTGCGCCAGCGTGGGAACGATCAAGTCGAGCAAGGGGAGTCGCGAGGCGGGCGTGGCGGTCGCCATGGATGCCTGAAGCCGGCTGATCTCCTGGTACACGGCCGGGTCCGCTTTGTCCTCGAGCTTGCTCAGTTGCGCGTTGCGAACCTCGGGGTCTCCACTCAGCAGGAGCGCGTAGACGAGGGCTCGGGCCCCGTAGGGATCGTGGGCCGCCTCGCGGACGGGGGCCGCCAGGCTCTCGAGGAGGCTGTGCGCGTAGTCCAGGTGCGCCGCCGTCGGATTGCCAATCAGTGCGATCGGGTCGGGCAAGGCCTGTGTCATGACCCGGGTTGCAGCCGCCGCGGGCGTCGCAGGCGGCAGCGGGGGCGGAGCCGGGGCCAAGGCAGGAGCCACTGCCGCTGCCGTCATGCCGGCGATCGGTTGCGCGGCGCTTTCTCGCTCCGGGAGTTTGACGAGCGGGAATCTGCCGCTGAACCGGGGCTCGATGCGGCGGATCCGCTCGAGGAGCGGTGGGTGCGTCGCGAGGAGATTATTCAATCCACCGACCAGGCCCTGGCTGAAGAACATGTGGCTGATCGTCATGCTTTGCGGGTTCAGCATGACGGAGCCTTCCGCGAAGCCGCCGATCTTCTTCAGGGCCCCCGTGATCCCCGCGGGGTACCGCGTGAACTGCACCGCCGAGGCGTCCGCGAGGAACTCGCGCTGACGCGAAACGGCGCCCTTGATCATGTTGCCGAAAAAGACACCCAGGTAGCCGATCGCCATGACGGCCGCGCCGATCGCGAAGAGCACCAAGGTGGCCTTGCCGTCCCGGCGGGTGCCGTAGCGATGCCGGTTCCCGCCGTAGGTCATTCTGAGCAGGGTCTGCCCGATCAGCCCGATGACCAGGATGCCGTGTATGAACCCCGTGATCTGGATGTTCAGCCGCATGTCGCCGTTGAAGATGTGGCTGAATTCGTGCGCGATCACCCCCTGCAGCTCCTGGCGGGACAGGAGCTCCACCGTGCCCCGCGTCACGCCGATGACGGCGTCCTTCGGGGCGAAGCCCGCGGCGAAGGCGTTGATCCCCGGCTCGTCGTCGAGGAAGTAGACGGGCGGGGAGGTGATGCCCGAGGCGATCGCCATTTCGTCGACGACGTTCAGGACCTGGCGCTCCTGCGGGTTCTTGGTCGAGCGGGCGATCAACCGACCGCCCAGCGACGTGGCCACCGCGGCCCCGCCCGTCTGAAGCTGGACGGTCTTGTACATCGACCCGAAGACGACGATCGCGAGCGTGAACAGGGTGACCCACATGAAGGTTTCGGGATCCCAGCGCCAGAGCAGCTCCCAGTGGAGGACGCCGGTTCCGGGGTTGGCGGATTTCTCGAATTCGAGGTGGGCGTAGGGGTTCAGGCCGAGAACATAGATCATGACCCCGCGTACGACGAAGTAGAGGCCGGCGATGAGGAAGGCGACGGCCAGGGTGAAGAGCAGGACCAGCCGCCCGGTCTTCCGCTTCGCCTGTTCTTGGTGCTCGAAGAAGTCCACGGCGGGCTGCTACGCGAAGGCGACCTGCGGCACCTCTTTCTTGCGGACGTCCTCCAGCTCCAGCAGTTGGGCGGCCTTGAAGCCGAAGTTGTTGGCGATGATGTTGTCGGGGAAGCTTTCGCGATCCGTATTGTACTGCATCACCGCATCGTTGAAGGCCTGCCGGGCGAAGGCAATCCGGTTCTCGGTGGACGACAGCTCCTCGCTGAGCTGCATCATGTTCTGATTGGCCTTCAGATCGGGATAGCTTTCCACGAGCGCGAAGAGCTTGCCCAGGGCGCCGGACAGGATCCCCTCGGCGCCGGTGAGCCCCTGGATGGCCCCGGCATCGTCGGGCCGGCTGGCCGCCTGCTTGGCGGCGCTCAAGGCCTGGTTTCGGGCGGCAATGACGGCCTCCAGGGTCTGGCGCTCGTGCTTGAGGTAGCCCTTCGCCGTTTCGACGAGGTTGGGGATGAGGTCGTAACGCCGGGTGAGCTGCACGTCGATCTGGGCGAAGGCGTTCTTGAACCGGTTCCGGAGGGCGACCAGGCGGTTGTAGGCCCTGATCACATAGGCGACAGTGACGATGAGAATAACCGGGATCAGGATCTGCATCACCGTGGTCGAATCCATGCGTTCTCCTTTGCGTTCGGGGGCTGTGCCTGGTGAAAAGTACCGATACGAGTGTAGCGGGCCTCGGCGAAAAGGCAAATGTCAGAGATATCAGGGAGTTAGGATGTCGGTCGGAGGTGGGAGCGGCGAGACTTTCGGGGTGCGGCGGTGTCGTTCTGTGGTGCGCCCGAAGCAGGGGCCGTGGTCGGGTAGCGGAGGCGGGTGCCGTGGGTCACGGAGAGGGTGATCTCGTCGGCGGAGAGCTCGGCGGGGAAATAGGCACCGGAAATCCGGGCGCCCTTCAGGCTGGCGCCCTCGAGCCGGGCGGCGCGCAGGTCCACGCCTCTGAGGTCCGCCTGACGGAAATAGCAGTCGGTGAAGTCCAGGCCCTCCGCATCCACCCCGCGGAGGTCGGCGTTCCGAAAATCGCACCGTGTAAGGTCGACCACGACCCCCGTCGCCTTGCGCTCGTTGAACTCCGCGATGCGCCCTGCGCGCAGCAACCAGAACATGGGCTCATCCGGGATGCGAAGCTTTCGCTGCATGGACGACCGTCGGTTGTGGTGGTGAAGGCCGGGAGCCGGGGCGAATTCCGGCGGTGACGCGGTCTCATCCTAACTCCTTCCCGCCGAATCTCGAAGCAGAAGCTGTGTTTGTGCATCGTCAGTTCATGCTGATGATGCGGAGGGGATTTTCATCGCCGTGGTCGGGGTGTCGGAAGGTGAAGCCCCCAAGCTCGGCGTAGTCCACCGTGATCCCGCTCATCCGGGGCACGCTTTGTTGCTCGACCGCGACGGTGACGCCGTCGCAATCCTGGACTTCATCCCCTTCGTGGGGATGGGAATCGAGGACGATACTGAAGCCGAGGCGGGAGTCGTCCACGTCCCGCACGAAGAGGCGGACGACGGGATCCTCCGGGTGCTCGAGGATGAGGGCCTTGAGCTTGCGAATGGCCTCGGCGGTCAGCGTCACCATGCGAGCACTTCGATCCGTGAGGGGCCCGTCATGAGCCCGAAGGAGTCGCCCGCCGCGGCTGGTTCCCGTAGACGTCCCGGCTGGTTCCGATGAAGTGGATGTCGAGGATCTGCTCGTTCCGATCGATGGAATACAGGATGCGCCAGTCGCCGACCGCATAGTGGCTCAAGCCCGGCAGGTCGGGGTCGAGCGGCTCGTGCCGCAGGTTGTCGACGTTCGACGCGAGCCATTTGGTCTTGTCGAACAAGCGCTGCGCCATGGGTTGGTCGACCCTGGCCAGGTCGTCGATCACCTGGGGGCGGTAGGCGACGCGATACCAGGGCATGGCTCACCATCGCAGGCCGAGACGCTCGGCGACCTCGTCCCCGGTGACGCGGTCCGACGAGGCCAGGGACTGCGTCAGGCGCGCGCGCACCTGCTCCCCGAGCGCCAACCCCAGGTCCGGGTCGCCGAGCAGGTCACGCAGCCGGTCGTCCACCACTCCCTGAACCAGCTCCCTCAGTTGGTCGTAGGAAAGCTCCCCAATCTTCATCGTGCATGCTCCTCAGGGCTGCAGTAAAATGTGGCCTGACGGGGCCACTCAAATTTTTGTGATGATACGGAGGAAGCCATGGCAAAAGCAACGTGGAACGGCGTGGTGCTCGCGGAGAGCGACAAGACACAGATGGTCGAGGGCAATCACTATTTTCCACCGGAGTCGATCAAGCGGGAGTATTTCAAGGACAGCACCCTGCAAACGAACTGTCCCTGGAAAGGCATCGCAAGCTACTACAGCCTCGAGGTGAACGGGCAGGTGAACAAGGATGCCGCCTGGGCGTACCAGACACCGCTGGACGCCGCAAAGCACATCACGGGGCACATGGCGTTCTGGAAAGGTGTGAAGATCGAGGCGTGAAGCGTGCCAAGACAAAAGGCAAAAGGACAAGGTAGCAAACCGAGGCCGAGCCGAACGGGTATGGGACGATTGAGCGGGAAAGTCGCGATCGTGACGGGGAGCAGTAGCGGAATCGGCAAGGCCATCGCGCTGCGTTTCGGCGAGGAGGGCGCGACGGTCGTGGCGGCGGCGAGGCGGGAGGACCTTCTCGCCCGCACCGTGAAGCAGATCACCGAGAGGGGCGGGCAGGCGGTCGCGATCCCGACCGACGTCTGCGACGAGGCACAGGTCGAGCGCCTGATCGCCAATACGGTCACACGCCACGGGCGTCTCGACATTCTGGTGAACAACGCCGGCATCGGGGGCGGCGGCCGCATCGCCGAGACAAGCACGGAGCGATTCGACCGGGTGATCGACACGAACCTTCGCGGCACCTTTTTCTGCTGCCGGGCGGGGTTTCGCGAGATGCGCAAGACCGGCGGCTGCACCATCATCAATAGGTCGAGCGTCGCCGGCGTCCTGGCCTGGACGGGGACCGGCACGTACAGCGCGTCCAAGCACGGCATCATGGCCCTGACGAAATCGCTCGCCGACGAGGGGCGTGCCCACCACATCAAGGTGAGCGCGATCTGTCCCGGCGGCGTCGCGCAGGACCTCGTGGATGCCTCGCCCGAGGCCATCGAGCGCAGCGAAAAGATCAGCCCCTTCGATGTGGCGGAGGCCGCGGTGTACCTGGCGACGCTGGGCCGCTACACCGTCGTCCATCAGATCATTCTGGATCGGCTGGGGGCGGATTGGTGACGGCCAGTCGCAGCTCCGGCCGTGGGGCCCCCGCGTCGGTGAGGGCTCGCCGCAGGCTCTCGGACAGCTGGCGCAGATCCGCCCCCATATAATGGTGGGGGAGCCGCGCCAGGCGTCGGAGGCCGTTGTTCGCCAAGGTGACCGCCGAAGCCAGGTTGCCGACGTCCAGCTTCAGGTTCGCCCCGGCGACGTGCACGAGCGCCTGGAAGAACTGGCCTTCCTCCGTCTCGCGACCGACCGCGTTCCACAGGGCCTCGAAGACCTCGTGCGACTCCCACCAGAATCCATGGTTGAAGAGATCCACGCCGTAGCGAAACGATTCCGAGGCCTCCCAGTTGTCCACGGTCACCGCCGCCGGCGCCGGCTCGGGACGGCCGAAGCTGTGACCGCGCGGATCACGACGCGGGTGCGGGTTGCGTCCCGGGATAAACCGGTACGCCGGAAACGGTCGCGAGGAGTACCGCGGCGCATCAGCTCGTGAGACGAGTTCGTCCATCATGCCGAGGTCCGGTCCCCGTCGGCTCGCGTCAGGTACCAGGTCACGAACGCGCCGGAGCCAACGTGCAGCACGGCCCCCTCGGCCATGTTCCAGCGGCTGATCATGCCGAGATAGGCCAGGACGTCGGCTTCCGGTTTGACCGTCGGGAGGTCGAGCGCCTGGCAGACCGTTTTCGGATTGAGCGGCGCGGCCTGACGCACGAGATGGTCGAGGACGCGCGCCTCCGTCGGGGTGAACAGCGCGCGCAGGCAGGCCGCGAAGCAGGGTTGCAGCCGGTTGATCGCCGTCTTCAGGACGACGTCATGCGACGCCACCGCGCGGGCCGCGAGCAACTCCGCGCGAAGGGTCGCCAGGTAGTAAGGATGCGTGCCGCCCTGCGACAAGAGCCAGTCGATCTCCTCGGCGCGCAGGCCGGGGCCGGCGAGCTCGCGCGCTTCGCTGGGGAGCAGGACGGCGAGGGGGACCGGATGGAGCCGAAGATCGGCCGCAGCGGGCGGCGTCACAGCGAACTCGCGCCATGGCCTGCCGCCGGCCCAGACGAGGGCACGGCCGGCCCGCCGCTGGAGAGAACCGATGAACCGGGCGGCCTCGCCGTCCGACAAACGGTCACAGTTGTCGACGAGCAGGTATCGCGCCCGGGGCAGCGACGAGGGGACCGGCTCGAGCCGCGGATATGTGTCCAGGTCCAGGTAGGCGGCGGGCTGCTCCGGGTCGCGATTGAGGCTCGCTTCGAGATGTCGCAGGAGGGACGTCTTGCCGAGCTTGGGGCCTCCGTAGAGCAGCAGCGACTGGCCCCGCTCGAGGCGAGCCAGCAGGTTCCGCACCAGACCCTTTCTGCCGACATGAGGCCTCATGCTCGATGTGTGGGCATCGGATTCCATCGCCCGCAGTCTAGGGCAGGCCCCCTGCGGGATCAAGGCGGCGAAGGCGCGGCCGCGTCGATTGATTTTCAGCCCGCGCAGACCTACAATGCCGACCCCAAGACCCCGCCATGCCCCGACGGAAGACCCAACACGCCAAAACGCGACGCCACGGCCGGTCCGTCCCGGCCCCGGTCGAGCCCAAGCTGAAACGGCGATTCCAATCGCGGCTCCTCCGTTGGTATCGGGAGCACGGGCGCGACCTGCCCTGGCGCAAGACCTCCGATCCCTACAAGATCCTCGTGTCCGAAGTCATGCTCCAGCAGACGCAGGTCGACCGCGTCATGACGAAATACCACGAGTTCCTCGACCGGTACCCGAGCCTCGGCGCGCTGGCGGAGGCTCCTGTGGAGGAGGTCAAGGCGACCTGGTACCCGCTCGGCTACAACATCAGGCCGATCCGTCTTCACGGCATCGCGCGCGAGACGGTGGCGCGCTACGGCGGCGCGCTGCCGGACAAGGCCGATGAGCTGCTGTCCTTCAAGGGCATCGGACGGTACACGGCCGGGGCGATTCGCTCCTTTGCGTTCAACCAGGACGCCCCCATCCTCGATACGAACGTGATGCGGGTGCTCCATCGAGTCTTTATCGGGAAGGGCGATCCCAAGTCGCAGAAATCGCGCTTGTGGGCACTCTCTGAAAGCTTGATTCCAAAAGGTAAGGGGTACGACTTCAACCAGGCCCTCATGGACTTCGGGGCCACGGTCTGCACGGCTCGTGATCCGTACTGCCTGCTCTGCCCGATGAAGGACTTCTGCAAGACCTATCCGTTCAGCCCCCAAGAAGTGAGGCGTAAGGCGTAAGGCGTGAGGGGTGAAGAGAAGCCCGGACGCCAGCCTGAGCTCATGAGCAACCCTTCTCCTACGCGCCATGCCTCCGAGCCGGTTCAGGTGGCCGCGGCGCTGATCGTGCGCCAAGGGCGCTACCTCATTTGCCGGCGGAAGCCGGACGTGCATCTGGGGGGCCTGTGGGAGTTTCCGGGCGGGAAGCGCGAGCACGGGGAGTCGCTGGAGGACTGCCTGATCCGCGAGATCCGGGAGGAGCTGGCGGTGGAGGTCGCGATGCCGGTTCTCCATACGGTGCTGACGCATGCGTATGCGGGGCGGGCCGTCGAGCTGCACTTCTTTCGCTGCACGATCGCGCGGGGGGAGCCCCAGGCCCTCGGCTGCGCCGAGCTGTGCTGGGTCACGCCGGAGGACCTCGACAAGTATGACTTCCCCCCGGCCGACCGTTCCCTCATCCGGCAGCTCCGGGACGAGGGCGCTCCGACGTGAGACGCCGATGCGATTCCCATTCGAAGCGAGACTGAAGGACGGAACCGTCGTCGAGCTGGCCCTCGCCGGGGAAGGCGACGTGGAGCCGCTGGCCCGCCTCTATCGCGTGATCGTCGAGGAGGGGACGAGCTATCCCCACCACCGCATGCCCGACCACGAGGAGTTTCTAGACTACTGGTTTCGCGGCAAGAGCACGGTCGTCGCCTACGCCAAGGACCGGAACCGCGACGCCGAGATGCTGGGGGCCTTCTACCTGAAGCCCAACTGGCCGGGGCGGTCCAAGCATATCGCCAACGCCGGCTTCGTGGTCGCGCCCGCCTGGCGCGATAAAGGGCTCGGGTTTCTGCTCGGCGCGACCATGCAGCATTATGCCAGGAGCCTGGGGTATCGTGGGGTGATCTTCAACCTGGTCTTCGCCGAGAACAAGGCCGCCAACCATCTCTGGCGCAAGCTTGGGTTTCGGGACCTCGGCGTCATCCCGGGCGCGGTCCAAAAGGACGACGGAACGTTCCAAGATGCCATCGTCATGTTCAGATCGCTGGTGTGAGCGGTACTGCCGTTCCGTCATTCCCGCGTAAGCGGGAATCCAGGGATCGCAGAGAAGGATGGATGCCTGCTTCCGCAGGCATGACGAGAAAAGGCGGCCACATGTCCGTCATTCCCGCCGACAACCGCGGGGATAACGGTTAACGGATGGAGGGATGGCCCTGATCGTCGTCCTCGACATAGAGACGTTGCAGGCACCCAGGGATGAATGGGAGAGGCTCGCCGGGCTGAAGCCCGAGTCGCGCGACCCCGCTGGGGCGCAGTTCGCCGATCTCTTCAGCCGGGCCGACGCCGAGGCGCAACGCCTGCGCGACGATGAGGCCTACGAGCGCTCGTCCTTCGACGGCACCTTCAGCCGGATCGCCTGCATCGGCACGTTATGGTTCTCGAACGAAATGGAGCCGCGCGGCGCCGTCTGTTGGTTCGGAGACAGCGAGGCGGCCATCCTCCGCGGGTTCTGGTCGAAGGTCGGGGAAAATCGTCCATCGCTCTTCGTGACGCACAACGGCCTCGGGTTCGACCTGCCCTTCATTAAGAAGCGGTCGATCATTCATCAGATCAAGCCCAGCGTCGACATCAGCCTGGCCAGGTTCCGGACCGAGCCCGTGTTCGACACGATGGCGGTCTGGAGCAACTGGGACAACCGCGGATGGGTGAAGCTCGACGTGCTCGCACGGGCGCTGGGGGTTGAGACCAAGTCGGGCAGCGGGGATCAGGTCGCGGGCATGTGGGCCAAGGGGCGGTGGAAGGAGGTCGCGCAATACTGCCTGCAGGACACCTACGTCACCTACGCCTGCTTCTGCCGGATGAAGTTCCGGCAGCCGCTGTCACGCGAGGTCGTGCTGCTGCATCAGGAGCTGGTCGAAGTGAAATAGCCTTTCGCGCGGGGCTTCAGCCTTGGGACGCGGCAGCTTACGGTCAGGCGCGTCCCGACCGCGTCCGCGCCCCTTCTGGTCCTTCCGCTTGAGCTGGTCCACGAGCGCGCGGTGCTCCGCGAGCTTTTCTTTCAGGATGCGAAGATCCTCCTGCAACGCCGCATTTTCCGCCATTTTCTGCCCCAAGAGCCGATTCGCATTCTGCAGCTCCTCCAACTTGACGCGATTTACTTTCACCGCGGCCTCGATCTCGGCTATCGTGGTGATCTCGGCGGGCTGCGGGTGCTGAGTCGGTCCCACTGCGGACTGCGTCGATTGCGCGTCACTCTCGACGGGGCCGACCTGTTGCACCGTGGGTGCAGAACGAGGCGTCAACCTCTCGACATCGACGGCGAGGGTCGGCAAAGGCGACATGTCCGGGGTTCCAGGAGGCAGACGCTTCGCGAGCCGTCCCCTGGCCTCGGGCACGAAATAGAAGGCACGGCGTCCCGTTGTGGCGGAGAGACCGAGACGGAAGGAGGCCTGAGACGCATCGCCCTCCTTCACTCCGTCGCGAAAATGCGTGAGAGTGACATAGAGCAGGGATTCATGCGCGTAGAGGGTGCCGGCCGTTACCTGCGGCGTGGTTGCGCCGCCGCCAATGCTCCGGAAGACGACCCAGTGCTCCGGCTGTGCCTGACCCAGGGCGGCTGTGAGGAGAGGGCTCAGAAATTCGATCTGCTCCTTTGAGAATACGTGCAAGCTGTGCTTGCCGTCTTGGTCGGAGCCGCCGGACGGGCCGATGTTCTGCTCGACTCGGATGCCGCGAAGGACCCGGCCCATCATCGCTTGTTCGATCGTGGTCGGGTGGGAAGCACGGAACTTGGGATTCGGGATCTCTTCCAGGTAGATGACCCCGTCAGCGTCCTCGTAAATGACCATGGACCTGCTGTGGAGCGAGGCGCAGCCGGTGAGCCAGGCAACAGGGAGAGCTGCAAGGATTAAAGCGGACGCGAGCCTGAGGAGATGGCATTGTGTGTGGCGCATGGTACCCTCCCGCCGGTGTTTACGTACAAATATACACCTGAGCGGAAGGTTGCGCGGTCGGATCCGGAGGGATGCCGAAATTTGTTACCAGATTCCCAAGCCCATGAGGACGAAGCTGACCAAGAGCCAGGAAAGTAACCCCATGGCGATCAATGACTCCAAACTCATCTTGTTTTCCCTTCAAGCACGTGGGTTGCCGGACAACTGCCTCTCAGCAGGCTGCCAGCGGGGTACGTTGGCAGGTGACTATCCTCAAACATAGCAACGAGCATGCCACTAGGGATTCTAGCTGCATTCACCATACAGTCCATCAAATCCCTTTTTTCAGCCACGGTGTGAAGCTGCTCTGTCCCGCTCCCCGCTCTCATCGCAAATCGAGCATGGTTCCCATGGACATTGTAAGTTATTGAATTGAAATGACAAACTTGAGGTGTTGGATCGGCGAGCGATTCAGGAACATGAAACGGCCGATGCGTTGGGTCGTGCCGGTGGTCCCGGGGCCCCCGGCCCGGTCGTCGTGACCACGCAGAGGCGGGCACGTTCTTGTGCAGAGAGGGGCCCGATCTGTTCGCCAGCAGGGCCTTTGGGCGCACTGAAGCGTCGATTGGTGTAGGGCGGCGACTACAGGGGAGGTCTACCGAGCGGGGCGGGGAGCGGGCTCGCCGGAGAGGGTGGCGGCCGAGGCGCCGGTGATCGTGAGCGGCAGGACCATACCGGGGGCCGTGTCGTCCTCACGCTTCTGCCACACGGCCGTCACGTTCGTATCGGTCCGCCCCATCCATTGGCGTGCGGACCTCTTGGCATCGCCTTCGACAAGGACCGGCACCGTCCTACCCACCAGCGACTGGTTTTTTCCGAGGGAGATGCCACGCTGGCGCTCCACCAGCCGCGTGACGCGGGCGGTCTTGATCTCGTCGGGCACGTCGTCGGGATACTTGCGGGCCGCGATGGTATTCTTCCGTTCTGAATATTTAAAGATGAAGGCGCCGTGGTACCCCACGTCCTCGACTGCCCGCACCGTGTCCAGAAAGTCGTCCTCCGTCTCGCTGCAGAAACCGCAGATGAGATCGGTGGTGAGCGCGACGCCGGGGATGCGACGTCGGATGTCCTCCACGAGGCCAAGGTACTCCCGGCGCGTGTAGGTGCGATCCATCAGCTCCAGGATGCGGTCGCTTCCGGCCTGCAACGGGAGATGGATGTGCTTGCAGATCCGCGGGTGCCCGGCGACGGCCTCGAGGAGGGCCGGCGGGAAGTCCTTCGGATGCGGTGAGGTGAACCGCACGCGCTCGAGCCCCGGCAGGTCGGCGACCGCGGCGATCAGCCGCGCGAAGTCCCACCCGCCGTGCCGGTAGGAGTTGACGTTCTGGCCCAGGAGCGTGATCTGTTTGTGTCCCTGCGCCAGGAGGTATTCGGCCTCGCGCAGGATGCCTTCGGGGTCGCGCGAGCGCTCCCGTCCCCGCGTGTAGGGCACCACGCAGAAGGTGCAGAAGTTGTCGCAGCCGCGCGTGACCGCGATCCAGGCGTTCACCCCTTCGGCGCGCTCCGGCAGGATGTCTTCGTAGGTCTCGTATTCGGAGAGGTCGACGGCAAAGCCCCTGTCCGTCCGCCCGCGGCCCTGGGCATCGAGAGCCCTGTCGAGCAGATCGGGGAGGCGCCGGTACGCGTCGGGTCCGACCAGCACATCGACGAGCGGCTCCGTCTCCGCCAGCTCTTGTTTGAGGTTCTGCGCCATGCACCCGAGCACGCCCACGACCAGGGGGCGCTGTTTCTTCACGGCCCTGAGCTCTGCCAGGTGCCCGTAGACGCGCGTATGCGCGTGCTCCCGGATGGCGCAGGTATTCAGCAGGATGACGTCGGCCCGGTCGCGCTCCCCGGTCATGCCGAACCCCCGGGCCCTGAGCAGGGAGCGTACGATCTCCGTGTCGTATTCGTTCATCTGGCAGCCGAAGGTCTCGATGTGCACGAGGACGGACGCCGCGCGATCGGCAGTCGCCTGGTCTCGCTCGAACGAAGCGATCTGCTGCGGTGCCATGGGGAGGGGAGCAGGCATCATGAGACTCCGAGCATCGACAGCCCACTTGGTTCTCGCACGGCCAGCCGTCCGAGCGCAAGTCCATCCATGCTTCCGCTCACCACGACGTCCCGGATCGAGTTCGTCAGAGAATCCTGGCACCGGACGCCGACCCGGATGTAGTTCCCCGTGAGCCCGACCTCGAGGCCGTCGCGGTTCGTCTCCTCGAACAGGACCGGGAGGGTCCGTCCCGCGTAACGCTGGTAGAAGGCGAGGCGCTTGGCACGGGACAGCTCGGTCAGCCGCTTGCTGCGTGCCGCGATGATTTTGGCGGGGACCGGATCGCCAAGGCGGAGCGCGGCGGTCCCCGGGCGTGGCGAATAGCTGAAGACGTGGAAGTACGAGAAGGGCAGGTCCGACGCGAGCGCCAGGGTGTTGGCGAAACGCCGCTCGTCCTCCCCCGGGAATCCCACCATCACATCCGTGCCGAGGCCCAGGTCCGGGACGCGCCGCAGAGCCGACTCGATGAAGTCGCGGTACTCCTTCGCGCCGTAGCGGCGGTGCATGGCGCGCAGAATGTCGTCGTCCCCGCTCTGGAGCGGCACATGGAGGTACCGGCAGAGCTTGGGCGATGTCGCCATGTACTCGACGAGCGACTCCGGGATCGTCGTCGGCTCGATGGACGAGAGGCGGATCCGCTCGATTCCGGGGATCGCCTCGAGCCGTTGGATCACGTCGAGGATCGTGCGCCCCTCATGGTCGTAGCGGCCGATATTCACGCCGGTCAGGACCAGTTCCCGGTGGCCCTTCGCGGCCAGGCCCTCGGCCTCCCGGAGGAGGTCATCCATCCGGCGGCTGCGCTCGCGGCCGCGCGCAAAGGGAATGATGCAGAACGAGCACATGAAGTTGCAGCCGTCCTGGACCTTGAGATTGGCCCGGACGGCGCGGTAGTCGGCGACGCCCTCGTGGACGAAATCGTCCCGGTCGATCGTCTTGCTGTGCAGAACCTGCGGCGACGGGCGCTTCCTGAGCCTCGCGGGTGTCGGCAGCAGCTCGGGCAGGCTCATCTTGTACTGGCCGCCGAGAATCAGGTCGATGCCGGGCAGCCTCCCGAGGGCTTGCGCGCCGGTCTGCGCGTAGCAGCCCGTGACGGCGACGAAGGCCTCGGGGGAATGCCGGAGCGTGCGTCGAATCACGTACCGGCAATCCTTTTCCGCATTCTCCGTCACGGAGCAGGTGTTCAGGACGAGCAGGTCCGTCGGCATGCCGAACTCCACGAGGTCGTAGCCGCCTTCCTGCAGCCGCGCGCGGAGGAGCGCGGTCTCCGCCTGGTTGAGCCGGCAGCCGACGGTGTGGAGCGAGGCTCTGGGTCTCGAGGTCGCCATGGTCCCGGCATTATAGGGCGGGCGGCTCGGGTGCGACAAGGGGCGGGACAATCGTTGGACGACCGCGCGGGGCGCAAGACGTGCGACGCGCGATTCGGCGGATCCGTTGACACAGTGCCGGCCGTCCCGTATCATCGAATTCACGGGCGCGACCACGGCACAACATGTACCATTCTCTCGCTTCCGCATCGTTGCCGGCTGGGAGGTACAGACGTGAAAGCCTCGAATGCCTTTGTTGGATTGGCCTTGCTGAGTCTCTGCCTGCTCGCGCCGGCGGGCGGAAGAGGCGCGGTGACAGCCCTGCCGGTCGAGCCCGACGTCGAAACGCGCGTCGATGAACATTACGACCACGAGTCGCGAATGTTCATTTTCTTGTACTCCCTGAACAACGACGGCGAGGTGGATTACGTCACGGGGCGGATGGTCGAGCAGCACGCGCGCAGCAATTACGGCAATCCGGTCTATTATACCCAGGACTTCCCGCTCTTCTACTGGTGGAATCATACGATGTACAACGATCCCGAGATGGATGGCGTCAACGGCAACGAGCGCATCTATCAGGAGAACGTTGACTTCGATGTGTCCCGCTTCAAGCCCTGCCTGTTCAACGGACAACCCTGCTGATCCTGCCGGATGTTGAAAAAGGCCTCCAGCCGGGGAACCCGTTGCTCCTGTCGTTGCAACGGGTCGATCGCATCGCTCGAGGCCTCAACGTACAGTCCACCCGTTGCATCTGAAAGAGCAACGGGTCCCCGGTACGCCTCGGCCTCTCGCTCGCCGGGTACCCGCTTTGCGGGTGCTGCTGGAGACCTTTTTGAACATCCGGCCCACTAACGCCCGGCGTAATACCGATAAGCGCGCGTCCGGCTGCCGTTCGCGATTGTGATCCCGTCCTTCGATTCCCGATGACTCCTCGCAAAGGCGCTCAACTGCTCAAGGCTCTGGCCAACCCGCGCACGGCTGTGATGTTGCCGCTGGGTTTCGCCTCAGGGCTCCCGCTCGCGCTCGTGAGCGACACCCTGCGCATGTGGCTCAACGAGACGGGTGTGGCCTTGGCCAGCATCGGGATCTTCGGGCTGGTCGGGTTGCCCTACACCATCAAGTTCCTCTGGGCCCCCGTGATGGACCGCTTTGTGGCGCCGTGGCTCGGGCGGCGACGCGGGTGGATGCTCGTCACCCAAGTAGGGCTGCTCGTCGGGATCGTGACCGTGGCGCTGGCCGGGGCGACGCATCTGCTCTGGCTTCTGGGCGTGCTGGCGCTGGTCGTCGCGTTTCTGTCCGCCTCCCAGGACATCGCCTTCGATGCGTATCGAACGGATGTCCTCGAGGCGGAGGAACGGGGCTTCGGCGCGGCGCTCTCGGTGACGGCCTATCGCCTCGCCATGCTGGCCTCCGGTGGCTTCGCGCTCTTTTTGGCGGACCACATCGGGTTCGAGCGCACCTACCTCGTCATGGCCGGGCTCATGACCCTGGGGATCGCGGGGACCCTGCTCGCGCCCGAGCCTGCGGAGGCGCCGCCCCCACCCCGCTCGCTCCGCCAGGCGGTCGAAGGGCCGATGCGCGAGTTTTTCTCACGCCATGCGGCGGTCTGGCTGCTGGTCCTGATCCTCCTGTACAAGATCGGGGACGCCTTCGCCGGGTTCTTTACGGGAATCTTCCTCCGGGACCTCGGCTTCACCCTGACGGAGATCGGCGTGGTCTACAAGGCGATGGTCCTGGCGGCGACACTGGCGGGCGCGCTGCTCGGCGGCATCCTCATGGTCAGGCTGGGGCTCTTTGTTTCGCTCCTCCTCTTCGGGGCCCTGCAGGCCGTCACGAATCTTGTCTTCGTGGTTCTGGCGGTGGTCGGCAAGAGCTACGCGCTCATGGTGGTGTCCGTGGCCTTGGAGAATATTGCCGGGGGAATGGGGACCGCCGCATTCGTCGCCCTGCTGATGAGCCTCTGCGATCACCGCTACACCGCGACGCAGTACGCCCTGCTGTCGGCCCTGGCCGCGGTCGGTCGCGTCTTTGTCGGGTACCCGGCGGGACTGCTGGCGGATGCGGTCGGCTGGGGTCTGTTCTTCTCGGCAACCTTCGTCGCGGCGCTACCCGGCCTCTGGCTCTTGTGGTACTTGCGCGCGTCCGTGGTTGAGGCCCCGCTGCCGGCTCAGGCTAGGTCTTGATCCGTCGCTGCAGGAAGAGGATGAACGCCATGAGCGTCGGCAGCGGCGCGAGGGCGAAGGGGACCAGCCAGAGCCACACGTTCTTCCCCCGCACGCGGGCCTGGTCGATCATCCACACGAACAGCCAGACCAGCACGCCGATGTAGTTCAGGGCCATCCACCGCGTCGTGTGCGCCTTCAAGATGCTCGTCTCCGCCGCCATCCCTTCCAGAATGAACAGCACGAGCAGGACCGCGAAGGCCCCGAGCAGTCCGAAGATCAACCGTTTGCTCCATACGTACATGGGCAGCTCCTCTCTCTTCGTGCCGGCCTGATCCCACAGCAGGGCCGTTAACCTAGAGGGGTGCCGACACCCTTGTCAATTGCGCCGGATTCGTTCGGAAACTTGACAGGGTCACGGGGCCGTACGACCATGGTCCCTGGGAGGGGGGGCCGGTTCAGCCGGCCTTTACCCGCCGGAGGTGCTCGTGGGGACGAAGGGGCTCGCCGTCATTGCCTTGCTGCTCGCCGGTGCGGTGGCGCTGGCCTGGAGCAATCCGACCGAGCGCGACTACGAGCGGTACCAAGACCAGTTGCTCGAGCAGGCCCTGAAAAGGATCGGCAAGTCCAATGATCTGGCCAGGCGGGGCGTCCTCCGGCAGCTCGTCAAGTCCAAGGAGGGATCGTTCCTGAAGTCCCTGGTCCGATCGCAGACGACCCGCCTGAATCTGGGGCTGGGCAGCCTGTTCGAGACGAAATTGCTGTCGACCCGCCTCCTCGTCCTGGGGATCGGCGGGAGGTTCTTTCCCCTGACCGACCCGGAAGAAACTTTGCGGGAGCTCGAGCAAACCGCCATCGCCCCATCTTAATAGGTGCCCCAAAACCCTCCCGGCCTGTTGATAACTTCCCCCCAAATCGGGCCCCCGGCCTTGGGAGGCCTGCCGATTTCGCTATCCCCAGGTTGTTTCCACTTTCCACAGTGAAGCCACAATATTTGGTATTGACAAAAATTCCTAATCGCTATATGTAGCATTCCCCGGGGCGTCTTGATAGCGGGGCCCGGCCAAAATCGCCCTGCAGCGGAATATATTTATCAGCAATAACAATGGGTTGAGAGGGACCTTAACCGGAGGGATGCTGTGAAGATTGAGCGGAGATTCACGAAACAGGGGGAAAGCCCATACGCCGCGATCCCATTCGCCCAGCGCTCCTCCGAGATCAAGAATCCCGACGGCTCCACTGTCTTTAAGCTCGACAACATCGATGTCCCGGAGCGGTGGTCCCAGCTCGCGGTCGACATCCTCGCCCAGAAGTATTTTCGCAAGGCGGGCGTCCCGCAGCTCGGTGCAGATGGCACCCCGATCCTGGACGCCGACGGGCAACCCGTGCTCGGTGGCGAGCACGACGCGCGCCAGGTGTTCCACCGTATGGCCGGCTGTTGGACGCACTGGGGCAAGGAGTACGGCTACTTCCGGAGCGACGACGATGCGCAGGCGTTTTACGATGAGCTTTGCTACATGCTCGCCAACCAGATGGCGGCACCCAACTCCCCCCAGTGGTTCAACACGGGGTTGCACTTCGCCTACGGGCTCACCGGTCCCTCCCAGGGCCACTACTACGTTGATCCCGCGACGCGCGAAACCGTGAAGGCGTCCACCGCCTTCGAGCGCCCGCAGCCCCACGCGTGCCAACCCTACCACGCTCCGAT
>JBFGRM010000022.1:0-19585 GCA_041563675.1 Nitrospiraceae bacterium
CGACAACCCACCGAATCCCTTCGAATCCGAGCATCGTGAATTCCTCGAGCCACCGCCCCGCGTCACGCTGCAGGTGTTCGAGGACGGCACGCGCGAAATCCTCAGCCGCAACGACAGTCCCGATCTCCCGTTTCGATGGAGCGTCAATCCGTACCGCGGGTGCTTCCATGCCTGCGCATATTGTTACGCCCGGCCTTCCCATGAATATTGGGGCTTTGGAGCGGGGACCGACTTCGACTCGAAGATCATCGTGAAACACGACGCACCGACGCTCCTTCGCCAGGCCTTCATGAAGCCGTCCTGGAAAGGGGAGCTCGTTGTCTTTTCGGGCAACACCGATTGCTACCAGCCGCTCGAGGCGACGTACGGGCTAACCCGCCGCTGCCTCGAGGTCTGCGCCGAATTCCGTAATCCGGTCGGCATCATCACGAAGGCCTCGCTGATCGTCAGAGACCTTGACCTGCTCAGAAGGCTCCACAGCGACGCCTGGCTGCAGGTGTACTTTAGCATTCCGTTTTCCGACGATGAGACGGCCCGCAAGGTCGAGCCTCAGGCACCTTCCATCACGAGACGATTGCAGGCCCTGCGCACCTTGTCCGACGCCGGCATCCCGACCGGGGTTTCAGTCGCTCCCGTCATTCCGGGGCTCAACGAGAAGACCATTCCCGAGGTCTTGAAGCTGGCCCGGGATGCCGGCGCACAGGATGCGACCTACATTCTGTTGCGACTGACCGGCAACATCGAGTCGGTCTTTCTCGAGCGGATGGCGAAGGCCTTCCCCGATCGCATCCGGAGAATGACGAACCGCATCCGCGAGGTGCGAGGAGGCGCCCTCACGGACGGGCGCTTCTTCCGGCGACACGAGGGGCAGGGGACTTACTGGGACATGATTGAGCAGCTGTTCGAGGTCGGTCGGCGCAAGGCGGGGTTCTCCGACGTGGCCGGTCCCTCCGCGAGGGACACGTTTAAACGCCCCCCATCGGCACAGACCACACTGTTCCCATCGACAGGAGGACTCCCATGAAGCACAACCCCGGCTTCCTGAAGCTGGTCGAAGAAGCGAAGCGCCACATCAAGGAGTGCACGATCACGGACGTCAAGGCCAAGCTCGATCGAGGTGAATGCTTTCATCTGGTCGATGTGCGCGAGGACAACGAGTTTACCAAGGGGCACATCAAGGGGGCCCGTCACCTGGGAAGGGGCATCATCGAGCGCGACATCGAAACAGAGATTCCGGACAAGCAGGCCGAGGTGATTCTTTACTGCGGCGGGGGCTTTCGATCGGCGCTGGCCGCCGACAATCTTCGGCGGATGGGCTATACCAACGTCATCTCCATGGACGGCGGCATCCGTGCCTGGCGCGAGGCCGACTACCCGATGGAATAGGAAAGTTTTGAGTTCTTAGATTTGAGTTGGGAGTAACCGGCGGGTTATTTGTACCGTCGATCGAACTCCTCGACGACCTGGTCTGTGACATCGATGGACTTCTTGTTGTAAATGACGATCTTGAGCGTCGCGTCACTGCCCTTGTCCATGACCAAGGACAGACCCCGCTTCTGAGCCACGACCCTAGTGGCGTCGCTGATTTTCTCCATGTATTCATCCACCAGCTCTTGCTGCTTCTGCCCAAGCTCGTCATTGAATGCCTGCGCCCGCTGCTGGTAGGACTGGAGCTTCTCGCGGAACTTCAGCTGCTTCGTCCGCCGGTCCTCCTCACTCAAGTCCCCGCCGCCGTTCTGGATCTCCTCCTGCATCTTCTTGAGCTCCCCCTCGTCCTCGGCGAGAATTTTCTGGCGCGCTTCGGCATACTTCTTGAGTTCGGCCAACGCACGCTGCCCCGCCTTCGACCGCTCCAGCACGGCCTGCGGATCCACGACGCCCATTTTGAAGCTAGCCGCCCATGTCGGCGACTCAACCGCCATCAGGACGGCGAGCAGGCATGCGCCGCTCCACATGGCGATCCGAAGCACTGTGTGAACCATGGCGTTCTCCTTTGGCACAATCCGACCCATTTCCCCACCCGGCAGTTGATTTCGTCTCGGCAATCGTGTGTCCGACAGGCGTGCGCCGCACGGGGTGCGCGCGATTCGGCAAGCTCCGCGAGAATATCGTTCAGGCCACGGAACTGTCAAGCATCGTGCGTCGAGCGGGCACGGGTTGACTTGGGCCCACGAGACCCCGTATGACTTGCGGCGGGAGCGGAGCACCGCGGAGCCCGCCGGCTCGTCCGCCGAAGCCTTGGCGAAGGCGGAAGCTTCAGCGAAGGCGGGCCACTCGCGACCGGGTCGGCGGCCTTGTCGGGGAATCAGGATGGCAACACGCGAACGGCTCGCGCACCAGCGATTTGTGAAGGCCTTGCAGGGGGAGTCATTGGCCTGCGATGCCGCAAATTGCCGCGGCCTCATAGAGGTCACGGACACGTCGCAACTTGCCGACCGCGTCAAAACGTTTGACGTTCGTTGCCACGTCTGCGGGAAAACAGATCGCCTCACGGGCCAAGAGGAGTTGCATCCGCCGTGGGATGACGCGTCACTGCTCCTGATGGCGGATGAGCACCTCATGCACCAACAGCCGAGCTGTCCAAACGACGGGACGCCGGTGGTCTTCACCTCCTTGCCCAATCCGAGACGCCGCGCCCGCTACCGGATCTCGTGCTACTACTGTGGGCGTCGGGTGGATGTCGACTGGCCCCCGCCCGAATCGCGCGGTTAGCCCCGTCCCACAGCTCGGTCACCCATGACGGCCCCTTCCAATCCTCCGTTGATCATCTGCTTCGGCGACAGTTTGACCGCCGGGTTCCAGAGCCCGACCCTTGAAAACCGTGGAGTCGCCGAGACCCCGTACGGTCGCTTTCTGCAGGAGGCCTTGGGCTCGCACGCCACCGTCGCGGTGAGCGGCATCTGCGGGGAGACGACGGGTGAGATGGTCATGCGCTTTCGCGCGGACGTGCTGGCCCATCACCCGGCCTCTGTCGTCATCCTGGGCGGAACCAATGATCTGGGGTGGAATGCCCGTCCCGCCGAGATCATGCGGAACCTCCTCAAGATGTACGAGCAGGCGCGGGCCCTCGGGATCGAGCCCGTCGCAGTCACCGTCCCGTCACTGCGGGCGGGCCAGAGCCCAGACGGCGGGGCAGGGGAGCCCGTGATCCAGGAACACATCGCGCGCCGCCTGGAGCTGAATACTCTGATTACCGACTACTGCCGGTCGAAGACGATCGCCTGCGTGGACCTGTTCACCGACACTGCGGAGGCGGGGACCCGACTCCTCGCACTTCAGTACTCGAACGACGGCCTGCATCTGACGACCGCCGGGTACCGTCGGCTTGCGGCCTTGCTCTTCGATGAGGTGTTTGCGCCTCGGTTGGGCGTGACGGCGGAAGGCGGACCCGGGGCGGGCTAGAATGGCTTGTGGAATGTCCGCCGCCCTGGCTCTGCCTCTTTCCCCCCTCACCCTTGCCCTCTCCCCCTCCGGGGGAGAGGGGAGGGGGCGGGGGATCGTAAGATCAAACCTGACACCATTCCTCAAGCATCACATTAGGTGCTACGTTGATCGAAGATGTAACAGATGACATTTTCGACCGTGTGGTCGAACGCGCGCCGGTCCCGGTTCTGGTCGAGTTTTGGCAGCCCGGCTGCGGGAGCTGTCGTGCGCTGTTGAAGCAGCTCGAGATGATCGATGCGGAATGCAGCGAGCGTCTGCTGATCGTGAAGATGAACGTCGAGGAGAATTATCAGATCCCCGCGGAGCTGGGGATCTCATCCCTTCCCGCCCTGGCCCTTTATCGAAACGGCGAGTTCGAACGCTTCATCGGCGGGATCGGCAAAAAAGACGACATCATGAGACAACTGGGGCTCGAGGCTCGCGACTAGCGGCTCGCGGGCCAAGACATCCCGGCATGTGATCGTCTTTCTTCACCCCCGAGCCCCTTGCCCCGCGCCACTTGCCCATTTTCCTCACAGCTTTCTCCACATCCGCCCGTCCGTTTCGATGAGCCGGTCGGCCTCGACCGGCCCCCAGCTTCCAGCCCGGTACTCGGGCAGCCATCGAACTCCGGACTCCCGCCATCCCTCGAGGATCGGGGTGATCCATGCCCAGGAGGCCTCGACCGCGTCGCGCCGCATGAAGAGCGAGGCGTCACCGGCCATGACGTCGAGCAGCAATCGCTCGTAGGCTTCGGGCGATTGCCCGCCGAAGGCTTCGCCGTAGGTGAAGTTCATCTCGACGGGATTGGTCTGGGCTTTGGACCCTGGAACCTTGGAAATAATCCGCAAGGACAGCCCCTCCTCCGGTTGGATGCGGAGCGCCAGCACGTTGGGGGCTTGCGGCGCCGCCGGGTTGGCGTTGAAGAGGATCTGCGGAATGTCTTTAAACTGCACGGCCACCTCGCTCGCGCGCTTCGTCATGGCCTTGCCGGTTCTCAGGTAGAAGGGCACCCCGGACCAGCGCCAGTTTTCGAGGAAGAGCTTCAGGGCGACATAGGTTTCCGTCGTCGAATCCGGCGCCACGCCCGTTTCGCGGCGGTAGCCGGGTACGTCTTCACTCTTGACCTTCCCGTGCGTGTACTGTCCCCGCACCATGAACCGCTCCACATCCTGTCCGGCGATCGGCTTGAGGCAGCGCAGCACGTCAATGCGCGCGTTCCGCACGACGTCCGGCTCCAGGGAATAGGGCGGCTCCATCGCGACGAGGCAGAGCAACTGAAGAATATGGTTCTGCACCATATCCCGCAAGGCGCCCGATCCCTCATAGTACGCGGCGCGGGTTCCCACGCCCTCGGCTTCACTGACCGTGATCTGGACGTGGTCAATGTACTTGTGGTTCCAAATCGGCTCGAAGATGCTGTTTGCGAACCGGATGACCATCAGGTTCTGGACCGTCTCCTTCCCCAGATAATGGTCGATCCTGAAAATCTGCGACTCGGCAAACACATTGCCGATGACGGCATTGATCTGTTTCGCGGACTCCAGGTCGTGACCGATGGGCTTCTCGACGATCACCCGCGAGAAGGTGCGGCCGTTCGGGGGGCGCACGAGCCCCGCCGCCTTCAGACCCTCACAGGCCTGGGCAAAGCTGTCCGGGGGAATCGCGAGGTAGAAAATGCGATTGTTCGGCACGCCAAGGTCCGCCTCGATCTTCTCGAGCCGCGCCCTGATCTGCTCGAAGGTGCTCGGTTCGTCGATGGCCCCCGACTGGAAGAACAGGTGCCGCTCGAAGCTCTCCCACGCCCCCCGATCGAGCTCGCGGCGCGAGTGCTCCTCGATGCCTTTCCGGCAAATCTCTCGAAAGTCTTCGTCGGAAAAAGTTTTTCGTCCCAGGCCCAGGACTGCGAAGTTGGAGGGGAGGACCTTATCGAGGAGGAGGTTGTAGACGGCCGGGACCAATTTGCGTCGGGCGAGGTCGCCCGAACCGCCGAAAATCACGAGCGTGCAAGGCTCGGGCTTGAGGCTCCGGGTCGTGTCGACGACCGATGCAAGTGTGACCCCGGGCTGCGGCATGGACACCCTCTTGATGCGAGCTCGTGTCGGCGGAGGTGCCGGACCTTGGCCGTCACTCGCACGCGTCAATCGACGCGCGGCGGAAGGGGAATGTCTCTGAATATGAGATCGGCGAGCCGACGACCGAACTCGAGGCGCTCGGCCAGCGTCGAGGCAGCCAGGAACTGCGTGAGGCTCTCTCCGACAGCCGGCTCTCTGGACGTGACAAATCGTACCGTGTCTGCCGGAGAGGTCAACCAAAACCCTCTTAGCCGAAAGTAGGCCTGGACGGCGTCGTCCGTAAACAGCGCCAGCAGGTACCCAGCGACAGGATGGGGTTCGAGGTCCTGCGCCTTTCCCAGCCAGTGCAAGCATTGAGCCTTGAGACGGATTTTTTCATTCAACGTGAGGGGAGGCGGCCCCTGCCGGAACCGCTGGATCGCTTTGTCGATCAGCTTGGTGCCGGTCGCATCGAGCTCAAACAGCACCCGCCCCTTTCGGAGAATCGGCGGCAGACGCGCGGCGTAGGGGAGCTCCCGCTCGATCACCTTCTGGCCTCTGTAGCGGATCTCCACCTCGCGGTCGGCGATGCGAATCACCTCTTCCTTCTCGTCCTCGCCCTTGAGAACGGCGATCAGATCGAGGTCACTGTGCGGGGTCAGGACGCGCCGCGTTCCGGACCCCACGAGGACGACCGCCAGCAGGTCCCCGCCCCGTTGCGCCCGCACGTGACGCAGCGCGGCGCTCAGCACCGCGTCGAGCCCGGGCGTCTCCGCTTCTCTCGAGATGTCGGGGGCAGGGTCGGGGACGTCGAGCAACTCGGCCTGCAGCTCGTCCCGGGTCGGCAACGCCTGGTCTGATTCGCAGGGGTGGTCTGTAGAGGCGCGGTCCGTCATGGACATGCCCAACCGCTCGGGGAAAGGATTCCCCGAGCCTATTGAGGAGCAAACGGCTTCAGTTGGGCTTCCAGGGATGCCAACCACCGGTCGAAGGGCGCGTCGGCATCGACGACGATCTCGATCTTCCCATTCGGCAGCTTATGCACGGAGCCCGGACTCGACGTGGAAAGCGGAATCTCAACCCACTCTCGATTGAATCCGAGCTGATCGGTCAACATCAGGATGTCGCTGATCTGCTTGAAGGAGACAGCGTCCGCCATGGTATTCCCTGAAAGCCCGCCAACTGCGCTCATTCTAAGGTCGGGCGGAGTGGCTGTCAATGAGAGGGCCGCGCACAGGCGGGACGGCGCTCAGCGTGCAAGCACGCGGTGAACAATCTCGCCCGCGCGCTCGATGTCGCGCTTGCCGACATCGAGGTGGGTCACCGCGCGAAAGGTCTGCCCGCCGACACAATTGACGAGCACCCCTTCCTCCTTCAACGCCTTGACGATGTCGCTGCCCGAGAGGTGCGGCGTGATCACGTCGAACATGACGATGTTCGTCTGCACCGCCGCCGGATCGACGGCCACGCCGGGAGCCTTTGCGAGCAGGGAGGCCAGCAGCCGCGCGTGCTGATGGTCATCTTTTAGTCGGTCAATGTTGTGCTCGAGCGCAAAAATCCCGGCCGCGGCGATGATGCCGGCCTGGCGCATGGCTCCGCCGTACATGCGTCGAAACCGGCGCAGCGACTCCATTAGCGACAGGTTGTCGGTGACGATCACTGAGCCGACCGGCGCGCCGAGGCCCTTGGAGAGACAGAAGGAGACCGTGTCGAAAGGCCGCGCGTAGTCAGAGGCCGAGACCCCGGTGGCGACCACGGCATTGAACAGCCGCGCTCCGTCCAGGTGCATGGGCAAGCCGTGGCGACGGGCGACCTCATGAATGCGCGTGACAGTCTCGATTGGATAGACCGTGCCGCCGCCGGTATTGTGCGTGTTTTCGAGCCAGATCAACGCGGTTTGGACGGTATGGGGATCCCTGGGCCGGATCGCCGCCTCGACCTGGTCGGGGGTCAGCAGGCCGCGGCGCCCCTCCAGCCCATGAAACTGCGCCCCGGACAGCGCCGCGCCCGCTCCTTGCTCGTACCGGATCACATGGGAGCGGTGGTCCGCGATCACCTCCCGCCCGGGCTGCGTTTGCACGCGCAGGGACAACTGGTTGGCCATGGTGCCCGACGGCACAAACAGCGCCGCCGCTTTGCCTAGGAGCGCCGCCGCCATCTCCTGCAACCGGTTGACCGTCGGATCCTCCCCATACACGTCATCCCCGACGGCCGCTCGGGCCATCGCCTCCCGCATCGCGTCCGACGGTTTGGTCACGGTGTCGCTGCGAAGGTCGATCATGAACGCGCTCCACGCAGACCGGCAGGGTCGCCGCGCATCATACGGAACCCGGTCGTCCGCTGACAAGCCGTCGGCCTCGGCCTCGGCACGATGACCGGCGCCAGCCCTCCGCCGACGAGCAGCCCGAGACGGCCGCTGGCGAAGAACGAACGTCCCATGATACCATCCGGCGCCCCGAAACTCGTGCAGAAATTGAGCATCCACGGATTTGGTCAACGTCGAGACACCGCCCACGCGATCGTGGCGGCCGGAGAAGAACCATGGTTGAACTGCCCCTTAAGCTCCACGTCGAACGGCTCCTAAAAACGGCCCGCGCCGCGGCTCGGCCGCTCTCGTATCTGGAAGGCCGGGTCAAGACGGAAGCGCTGCTGGCGATCGCCCAGCGTCTCGAGGATCAGGAAGAGGCGATCCTGGAGGCCAATCGACAGGACGTCGAACACGTCGGCAAGACCCTCGAGGGAGAAGGCAGTCGCGAACGGGTCAGGGAGGCCGTCGAGCGGGTCACGCTCACCGCCGAGGATGTGCGGGACATGGCCGCGAGCGTCCGGCAGATTGCGGAGTACCCCGATCCGGTCGGCGACACGCCGCACCTGTGGACCCGGCCCAACGGCATGATGGTCAGCCGCGTCCGCGTGCCCATCGGCGTGATCGCGGTGATCTCGGATTTCGGCCCCCCCGTCGCGGTGGAGTCGCTCAGCCTCTGCTTGAAGTCCGGCAATGTCTGCGTGCTGCGGACGCATCCGGACTGGAACCTGACCAACCAGGTCATCTTCGCGCTGTTCCAAGCTGCGCTCGAGGAGGCCGGGGTCCCCGCCGGCGCCGTATCGCTCATCGATCGGACGGAGCGGGAGGCCGCCCTGGAGCTGCTCAAGGTCCCGAAGCTCGTGGATGCGGTCATTCCTCGCGGCGGGGCGAGCCTGAAAAAGATCGTGACGGAGCAGGCCCGCATGCCCGTCCTCTGCAACGACGCCGGCGTGTGCACGATCTATGTGGACGGGGATGCCGATCTTCCCATGGCCCAGAACATTGTCGCCAACTCCAAAGCGCAGCAGACGACCGCACCCAACTCCGTCGACACGCTCCTCGTCCACAAGACCATCGCGCGGCCGTTGCTGCCCGGACTCACGCGCCGGATGCTGGATGATTACAAGGTCGAGGTCCGCGGCTGTCCGGAGACGATGGCGTTGACGGGCACGTTCGAGCTGCCGTCCTACAAATCCACGGTCGCAGCCACCGACGCGGACTGGGGCCAGCAGTACCTCGCGCCCGTTCTTGCGATCAAGGTGGTCGACGACATGGACGAAGCGTTGGATCACATCGCACGCTACGGTCCCGCGCAGACCGTGTCGATCGTCACCCGCGACTACGCCACGGCGATGCGGTTCACACAGGAGGTGGACGCGAGCACCGTCGCCGTCAACGCATCGACCCGGCTCAGCGATGCGGTCGAGTATGGACGGGGCGGGCAGATGGGTCTCAGCTCGGGACGCCTACACGCCCGGGGGCCGGTCGCGTTGGAGGAGCTGACCTGCGAGAAGTATGTGATCCTCGGCACGGGCCAACTGCGCCAGCCCCATCCGGTCCCAACCGTGTACGAAGACGCCATCATGCTCAAGAAGGGAATGGGCTGAAAAAGCGGGGAACGAGGAGCGAGGAACGATGAGCACAAGACAACGTCTTTCCGGACTCTCTGCTCATCGTTCCTCGTTCAGCGCTCATCGCTGAGTCGTGACTGATCGCCCCGGACTTCAGACCGCGATTGAACGCCACCTCGCCTGGTGGGGCCTCCGGTACGCCGGGTCGGATGAGCGATACGATGAGTGGCAGCGCCAGGTCCTCCCCGCGGAGCTGCGCGCCCGCCTCACTCACCTGCTGGAGGCCAAACGCCACTCACAATCGGTTGCCGACGACGTCGCCTTTTACGACGCCTCCGTTGATCCCGCCGTTCTTTCCGTCCTCTACAGCCAGCGGTATCAATTCTACGTCGCGGTTGGGCCGGCGTTGGGGGATCGCCTCGGCTCGGCGCAGCGCATTCTCGATCTCGGCTGCGGTCCGGGAATCCTCACGACGTTCTACGCCGCCCATCGCCCAGACCGCGAGTTCCTCGGGTTGGATCGATCGCCCTCGTGCATCGAGACCGCACGCCAGCGCGGGGCGTCGTTGAACCTGACGAACATTCAGTTTGTCTGTGCGGACCTGACGGCCTGGACGCCTGACACGCGCGTGGACCTGATCCTCTCCGCGCAGGCCCTCTTCCAGGCGGAGCAGGACCCGGGCCTGCCCAGCCGTTCCTGGCAGACCTTCGAGCGTCCGGACGATCCGCTGCGCCAGGCCGCCTTTGAGCGACGGACCGGGCTCGGCGGGAGACTCGACCGGCTGCCCGACCTCCTGACTGTGAACGGGCGTGTCGTGCTGTTCGAGAAGACCGGACACCTGGCCCGCCGCGTGCCGTTTCAACGGGCGTTGGCCTCCCGCGGCTTCCGTTTGTTGGAGCCGCCCTTGCCGCTCCCGGACGGCCAGGGGGAGGGCGCCTCGGCGGCCGACCTGCTGTACGTCCTCGGCAGATCTGACGCGCGCGGGGGGACCGAGAGCCTGGCCTCCTGGCCGGAGTCGCCACACATTGCGTCGCGGGACGAGGTCTCACTCTGCCACGGGGCAGCGGCCACTGCGAACTGGTCCCGGCTGCCCGGCAGGCAAGTCACCGCGGCGGACCGCCCGGGAGCCGGTCGCGGGGACCGCAGCGCCGAGCTCGGGCGTGCAGCCGCCTCTTTCGCCTACCTTTATATGGCGGCAGGATCATCTCCACCCGTGCTACTCCTCGCACCCATGCACGCACACCCGTTCTTGGCCTCCCTGTTTCACCAGGTGTCGACGACCGGCGACGATCCTCGGGCCGTGCTCAGGGAGGCGCTGGGGACAACCACCGCCATGCCGCCGGCCGAGGAGGATGCCGCTCAGGCGCCGCTGTATGAGAATCACACGGCGGCGGCTCAAGCCGCCTGGGAGGCCCTGCCCGGCAGAATGGTCGAGAAACAGACGGAAGCGTCAGAGGCGGATGGGCGGCAGCTCCATATCGAGCTCGGGACCTCGGACGGCCTGGTATTCGTGTACTGTGCCAATACCTTCGACCAGCGCCAGCTCGTCGTCATGGATCCGTCGCGCCGCGCCCTCCTGGAGGCCTATTACGCCGAGCTGTTGGAGGCGAACCGCTCGGTCCTCGACGCGCCGGCGTGAGCCCAGGGGACTGGCTCCGCCGTCTGCGGCAGTGCCTGCCCCCATTCCTCTAGCGCCCAGGCAGTGCCTGTCCCCCTTGCTCACTTGACCCTGCCTCTCAGAGCCGCATAGAATGGGCTTCGCCCCGGGGTCCGGCCGAGGTGTCTGCGCCGGCCGGGGCTCACCCCTTTCGATCGGGAGCTTGGCGGCATGAAGGTAGAGTATTCCAAAGGCACTCGGGCCAGTTCCGAACTCATTCAGATACATAGGCAAACATCAGAGGCGGCCAGCGGGCGCAAGATGAAGGTCATGCTCATCTTCCCCCCCGACTGGTACCCCTCCGAGCCCTACCTCAGCCTCCCGACCCTCACCGCCGTTCTCCGCGCCGCAGGCCATGACGTCATTCAAAAGGACGTCAACCTGGAGATGTACGACTGGTTCTTCAGCGAAGATTTTCTGAAGCGCGTGTTGCGGCGGGTGCCCCAGCAGTTGGACCGGCTCCGGAAGCTTTCCAAACGGCGTGACCTGGAGGAATGGGAGCAGGACCTGCAGCTCGCCCTCTGCGACTTGACGCGGGAGAAGATCGCCGACCTCGCGACCAAGGCGGAACGGGCCAAGGCCATCGTGCGCGGGGAAGACTTCTATGAGGCGGATCAGCTGGAACGGGCCATCAACACCTTTCGTGAGGTCACGTCGATCATCTCGCTCGTCTACGCGCCGGCGCGGATCTGCATGCCTCCCATGGAGACGGACCTTTCGTACCGCGTCTTCCAGTCGTCCGACGTGCTTGACGCGGTGCAGGACCAACAGGTCAACGTCTACCGGGATGTCTTCGAGCACCTGGTCAAGCCGGCCATCGTCGCCGAGCAGCCGGACGTCGTGGGGATTTCCATCGTGCTCCAACAGCAGCTGTTCTCCTCCATGACGTTTTGCGCGCTCATCAAAGAGCATTTTCCCCACATCCACGTCACGATCGGCGGCAACACGGTCACCAGACTTCGCGACGTGCTGCCGAACGCGCCCAGCCTGTTTGCCCAGTTCGACACGGCGGTGGTCTACGAAGGAGAGACGGCGTTTCTCCAACTCATCGAAGCGGTCGGCGCGCAGCGGGAGCTCAGCGGCATTCCCAACGTCCTGTACAAGGACGACGCGGGGATTCATACCTCCGAGCTGACCTACTCGGAAGACATGCCGTCGCTGCCGCCGCCGGACTTTGACGGGCTGCCCCTGGATCGCTACTTCGTACCGACCCGTGTGCTTCCCTACCTGGCCACGCGAGGCTGCTATTGGGGACGATGCGAGTTCTGCGACCACGGCGAGGGCTATACGGCCGGGTACCGCACCAAGAAGATCGAGCAGATCGTCGAGGAGATCCAGCACCTGACGGATCGATACCAGACCCGGCATTTCCACTTCACGGATGAATCCTACCCACCGGCCCTGTTCCGCAAGCTGACGCGCCGACTCATCGAGACGAACACGAACATCGCCTGGACCACACACATGCGGTTCGAGAAGGGTCTTCTGGACCAGGAAGTTTGGAACGACGCCGCCGCATCCGGGTGCAAGTATCTCCACTTCGGATACGAGTCGGGGAGCGAGCGGGTGCTGAAGCTCATGGACAAGGCGGTCACCACGGAGGTCATGGAGCGGAGCCTGCAGCTCTCCTCGGGCGTGGGGATCTGGAACCACGTGATGGGGTTTTTCGGGTTCCCGGGCGAGACCGAGACCGACGCGCGCGTCTCCATCAAATTCTTGGAGGACCATCGCGACCACGTCCATTCGATCGGATTCGGCACGTTCGACCTGAGCCGACATACCCCCATCGCCAAAAATCCGGAGAAGTTCGGGGTGACACCGTACAAGAATCCCGAATGGGACCTCGCGCTGGATTACTATTACACGGTGAGCCAGGGCCTCAGCATCGCCGACGCCGAACGTGTCTTCGAGGAGTTCGAGCGCAACCACTATCCCGGCTGGGATCTGAAGATCTTCATCCGGGAATACGTCTTTCTCTACGTGGCCCGGTTCGGGACGAACCGGCTGCCCGCCTTGCAATTCAATCCGGAGCACTACACCGAGGTGTCAGGAAACGTCGGGGCGCCGGTCGGGTAGGGAGGCTGCAGTCAAGGACCAGTCATGAGCGCAGGACTCATTCACATCGACGGACGGCCCGCCCAGCAGGGTGAGGTCCGCAAGCTCAAGACGATGCTGCTCTTCCCCCCGGAGTGGGTGCCGACAGCGCCCTATCTGGCCCTGCCGAGCCTGACGGCGGTCCTGCGGGAACAGGGGTACGAGGTCGTGCAAAAGGACGTCAACATCGAGATGTACGACCTGTTTTTCAGCGACGCCTTTCTGATTTGGGTCAAGGCACGGATGGACATGCAGTTGCGGGAGCTGGAAGGCAAGGAGCGGGCCGGCTGGCTGACGGATCAGGAGGTGGAGCGGAAACACGCCCTCGAAGCCAAGGCCGGGGTCGAGATCTTCGAGCTCATCGAGCGGGCCGAGCGGGCCAAGACCATCGTCCGGAGCGAGGAGTTCTACGACGCCGACAAGCTCGAGTGGGCGTTGAACACGTTTCGGGTCGTCATGCAGTACATCTCCGCCGCGTACTATCCGGCCTCGATCGTGTTTTACCCCATGGAAAGCAACCTCGGCTATCGTCCCGGCGTGTCGAAAGAGGTCTTCGCCTGCCTGGAGGACGAGCAGGTCAATGTCTACCGTGACGTGTGTCGACAACTCGTCCTGCCCGCGGTGAGCAAGGAAGCGCCCGATGTCGTGGGGATCTCCATCGGCACGCAGATGCAACTGCTCGCCGGGCTGACCTTCTGCAAGATGATCAAAGAGACGTTCCCGCACATCCACGTCACGGTGGGCGGGAACATCATGACCAGGCTTCAGGAAGAGCTGACCGCGCACCCCGAATTCTTCTCGTCGATCTTCGACTCCGCCATCCTCTACGAAGGCGAGCACGCCTTACTGTGGCTGCTAGAGGCGCTGGCGGGCGGACGGGCGCTCACATCCGTGCCCAACCTGCTCTTCCGCGACGAGTCGGGTGTCCATCTGAACAAGGAGATCCACACCGAAAAGACGACCGCGCTGCCGCTTCCCGACTTCGACGGGCTGCCTTTGGACAGTTATTTCGTCCCGGTCCGCATCCTTCCCTACTTGGCCACCCGGGGCTGTTACTGGGGACGCTGCACCTTCTGCGACCACGGGCAGGGGTATTTCGATCAATACCGCGGCATGCCGGCCCAGCAGGTCGTCAGTCAGCTGAAGGCGCTCAAGGACAAATACCAGTGCACGCATTTTCTCTTTTCGGACGAATCGTATCCCCCTGCGCTGCTCAAGAAGGTGGCCCAGCTGCTTGTCGACCAGAACGTGGGCATCAAATGGACGACGCTCATTCGATTCGAAGAGACGTTGCAGGATCCGACCATCTGGACCCTGGCCGTACAGTCCGGGTGCTGCACGCTGTACTACGGCATGGAGTCGGCGAACGAGCGGGTCCTCGATCTCATGGATAAGCACGTGAAAAAATCCGTGATCGAAAACAACCTGCGCGAGGCCGCCAAGGCGGGGATCTGGAACCACGTGATGGCGTTCTACGGCTTTCCGGGGGAAAAGCGGGAGGAGGCCGAGGAAACGCGGCAATTCCTCCTGGACAACCAACCCCATATCCACTCGGTGGAGTTGTTTTATTTCGTCGCCTACCGGCACACGCCGATCGTGCGCAATCCGGAGAAGTTCGGTGTCACCATTCACAAACAGGAAGACTACGACCTCCCGCTGGACTACTACTACACGCTCAATGAGCCGGGCGGGGTGTCCTGTCTGGATGCCATGCAGCTCTGCGAGGAGTTCTACAAGAATGACTTTGAACCCTGGGCCGTGCGCGTCAATGCCCGCGAGCACGTCTTCCTGTACATCTCCAAGTTCGGCACGAATCAGCTGGGCCAGATCTATGCCAAACGTGAGGCGCTTGCGGCCACCCGTGCGAACGACAGTGTCAATGGGTTGGTGACGTGGCCGGTCGCGAGAGGCGATGCCGAAAGCGGGAAAGAAGGCGAAGCGTCGATGACGCGGGTGGTCAGCCACGCCGTCTCGTCCTCATCGTCCTAACTTTTGCGGCTCTCCTCGCTGGCGAGCCACTCGGCGAGGACCCGGCACGCCTCCCGAATCTCCTTCGTCATGGCCTCGCCCTTCTTGTACATCTGCATGTACTTCCGGGGATTGTTGGTGAGGTTGGCGTATCGGTGAGGATTCCACGTGGTCAAGAGCTCACGGCGCTTCGCCTCGAGACGCTCCTGTGTGACGGGCTCCGAAAGCCCCAAGACCTCCAACGCGCGGTCGATGGCGTCGCGATTCACGGCCGTCCCTCCGGCGGCAACCATTTCAGAGACGACATGACATGGCAGTCTGCCAAACCACTCTTCGCGCTGTCAACGCAGACGGTGCCGATACGGAGCTGACGTCGCACGAATGACTATGCCGCTTCCGATGCTCCAGCCGACCCCCGTCCTGACGAGCGGGGACTATCGCGATGTCCTGCGCCGGGAGATGGATGCAGGGAAAATTCCGCTGAGCCTCGGCAAGGGCTGCCCCGTGCAATGTGAGTTCTGCTACGAGATCGACCATTCCTACCGCGAGACCCAGGAGCCGCCCAAGACCACGCAGGAAGACTGGGCCTACATCCTCGATTACATCAGCAAGAAGCCGACCGATCCGATGCAGTTTTGGTGCTTGGGCGGCAACGAGTATATGGAGTGGACGGACCTGTTTCTCCATCCCAAGGCCATGGAGTGGGTCGAGGATTTCTTGAAGCACACGGACAAGAATATCCAGTTTTTCACCGTGGGCTTCGTCCATGTCCCGAAAATCCATCAACTCGTGGCGCAATACCCCGGCAGAATCAATTTCGAGCTGTCGGTGATCACCCTGGGCGCGTATCGACAACGCTTGATGCCACACGCACCCTCCGTGAAGCATGTGATGAAGGTCCTGGACGGTCCCGCGGTGTCGTCGGCGAACTTTTACACATTCGATGCCGGGACGATGTCCCAGGACGCGTTCACGATTTCCAAGGTCAACCAGCGCTGCGTGCTGTGGATGGGCTGTCTCACCCCGGTCTGCGGGATCAAACCGGAGACCGCCGAACTGATGCGACAGGGGCGCCGCTACCTCCCGCTCGAGGCGGAACGGGTCTATGACGCAGGCCTGCCCAACATGCAAACGATCCACACCGAAGCGTATATCACCGCCTTCCTCAATCGGAAGCGGATCGTGAGCCGGTTCGATTCGCTGGAATTGTCCAAGAAGGACACGGTGGTGATGGCGGGAAGCGTCTACAACGTCCTGACCATGTTTCGGAAGAATCGAGCCCGTTTTCTTCATGTCCCCAATGCCACGCTCGGGGGCGATTCCGACTGTACCGTGCTCCTGACCTTCGATGATATCGCCAAGCGTCTCACGAATGAGAAGGTGATTCACGTGCCCAAATGCGTGATGCAATCCGGCCGCGGCCCCGACACGGACATCGCGGGTGTGTCCCTCGCTCAGTTCGCCAGGAAGACGGGTGTGCGGGTCAAGGTGCTGCAGAAGGTTGATACGAAGTTCGCCAATCAGCGTCTCTACCGCAACGGCTCGCTACGCCACTACGTCGAGGATTACCTCCACAATCCCCTCACGCAGGCGTACGAAGCGCTCCCTCGTCCCGCATAACCACAAAGAGAGGTCTCGTCGCCGATGCCCTCGGACCCTCGAACACTTCGGTTTTACCAGGCCGACGTGTTCAGCAGCCGCCCGTTCGGCGGAAACCCGGTGGCCGTCATTCCAGACGCGCAGGATCTCAGCGATTGGGCCATGCACCACATCGCCCGCGAGATGAATCTGTCGGAGACCGTCTTTGTGCTGCCGCCGACGGATCCGAACGCGGTGGTGAAGGTGCGGATCTTCACCCCCACGCAGGAGATTCCCTTCGCGGGCCATCCGGTTATCGGCACCTTTTTCGTGCTCGGGAAGCTGGGCCGGCTGCCGCTGCAACAATCCGTGACCAGGATGCTGTACGAGTGCAATTTGGGATCCTTTTCAATCGAGGTGCGCACGGGTGAGGGGGAGATCCTGGGCGTGGTCATGTCCCAGCCGAAGCCGCAATTCCTGGGCACGGTCGACGACGTCAAGGACCTCTACGACGTGGCCAAAACCCTGGGATTGGCCAAGAACCAGATCACTGACACGAAGTTTCCTGTGGAGGTTGTGTCCACGGGTTTGCCGATCCTGATCGTGCCCATCAGAACGTTGACGGCTGTCAGATCCATAGTCCCGGACGTCACGGGCATCAACGATCTCTGCGCCCGTCACGGTACCAGCGGGTTGATGGTGTTCACCACCATGACGGTGGAGGATGCTTCCGCGGTACACACCCGCATGTTTGCGCCGCCCATCGGTGTCCTGGAAGATCCCGCAACCGGCAGCGCGAGCGGCGCGTTGGGCGCCTATCTGGTACAGAACGGTGTCGTCGAGGTCGCGCCCACGACCGAGCTCCTCGCGGAGCAGGGCTATGAGCTTGAGCGACCGTCGCGGATTTTGATTCAGGTCGAATCGGACGACGACGTCATCCAGGAGGTCAAGGTCGGCGGACAGGCAGTGATGGTGATCGAGGGGACGCTCACGTTTTGAGGCCCGCGCGGACGCGGCCCACGCACGCGGACTTGCACCCTCCCACATCGCCACTGATAGAATGACTGATCCAGGAGGGGACGCCGTCCACGCGATACCCAATCCGGCCGTCCCGCCGCGATATGGCCTCGATGAAAGCCGTCATATTCGAGCAGCACGGCGGGCCCGAACAACTGAAGCTCGCCGAGGTTGCCCGCCCTTCATGCGATCCGGACGGAGTCCTGGTCCGCGTCAAGGCCTGCGCGCTCAATCACCTCGACATCTGGATCCGGCAGGGTATTCCCTCGTACTCCATTCCCCTGCCTCATATCTCCGGCTGTGATGTGGCCGGGGTCGTCGAGCAGATCGGCGACCGCGTGACAGGCATGACGGCAGGCACCCGGGTGGCGGTCTCCCCGGGCTTGAGCTGTTGGCGTTGTCACTTCTGTTTGGCCGGGCGAGACAATCTGTGCCCGTCCTACAAAATACTCGGGGCCCAGGTCGACGGTGGCTACGCCGAGTTTGTGGCCGTTCCGGCTGTCAACGCACTGCCCATTTCGGACTCGCTGACGTTCGAGCATGCGGCTGCGTTTCCCCTCGTCTCGGTGACCGCCTGGCACATGCTTTTCACGCTCGCGGCCTTGAAACCCGGCGAGACGGTCCTGATCATGGGGGCAGGCAGCGGCGTGGGCAGCATCGCCATTCAGATCGCGAAACTGGCAGGCGCCAAGGTGATCACCTCCGTGGGGGCCGACGCGAAGGCCCCGAAAGCACGCGCGCTGGGGGCCGACGAGGTGGTCAACCACGCGACCGAGGATGTCGCCAAGCGAGTCAAGGCGCTCACCGGAGGACGTGGGGTGGATGTCGTCTTCGAGCATATCGGACCGGCCGTGTGGAGCCAGTGTGTCAGCGTGCTCGCCAAGGGTGGCCGTCTCGTGACCTGCGGCGCCACGACCGGCGGCGAGGTCAAGCTGGATCTTCGATACCTATTTTCACGACAGCTGACGTTCAAGGGCTCCTACATGGGTACCAGGGCGGAGCTGCTGGAAGCGGCCGCCTTGGTCGGTACCGGCACGTTGCGGCCAGTGGTCGACCGTACGTTTCCGTTGTCCGATGCCCGGGCGGCCCAGGAGCATTTGTTGAGTCGAAACGCGTTCGGAAAGGTCGTGTTGACCGTCACATAGCTTAGCGAGCCAGGAGGATCCGATGCCTAATGTTGCCAGCGTGATGAGGAAGGAAATCAAGCGAATCGCACACAACACCAGCGTACGGGATGCCGCTCGTCGGATGAAGGACGACCGAATCGGCTCGTTACTGGTGGAGAAGGCGGGGAATTTGGTGGGCATCGTCACGGACACGGACATCGTCCGACGTGGCGTCGCCGACAAGAGCGACCTGAACAAACTGACGGTCGAGGATATCATGACGTCGCCCATCGTGACCATCGAGGGCATCCGGACTGTCCAGGACGCGCACGACATGATGGGCGATCTCAACGTCCGGCACTTGGGTGTGACGGAGGGGAGCTCAATCGTCGGCGTGATCTCGGTGCGGGATTTGCTTGTCTATTTCAAGCGAGTGTCTGAGCCGAAGATCACACAGGATTGATCGAAAGAAGTGAGGAGTGAAAAGTGCGGAGTGAGGGGACCTGAGTTACCTGCCTTTGTCATTTCACTTCTCACTTTTCACTTCATTTCGTCAGTTCCCGCACAATGTGACCCAATTCAGGGAGGATGAGCCGCTCCATGGCGAGACGGACGGCGCTTTCGGAGCCTGGGGTTGAAAACACGATCCGTCCCTTGATGATCCCCGCCGTCGCCCGGCTCATCATGGCAGGTGAGCCGATCTCTTGAAAACTCAAGGAGCGGAAGAGCTCGCCAAACCCGTCGAGCCGCTTTTCCAACATGGCATCGATCGCCTCGAAGGTCGAGTCCCGCCTCGAAAGCCCCGTCCCCCC
>JBFGRM010000023.1:0-19433 GCA_041563675.1 Nitrospiraceae bacterium
TATTGTCGGGAGAGGCTGCGACGCTGAGTCCCATGGGGCCTCCTTTTCACAGGGAGGGACACGCCTGTATCCCACTCTTCGGACAAACGATGAAAAACCTTAACCAAAGCCCTCCATTCGGCAGGACGCCGCAGCAACCGGTCCCAACGGACAAAAAATGGCATCCTCGGCTGGTGGTACTGCGATTCGGGACGCTAGGCTCCCAATGGCTGCCTCGACCAGGATGACCCCCCAGGCATGGCCTGAAATTCTCGAATTTTCTGCTAGGCTTGAGTCAAGGTAGTACCACGAACGTAGGGGATAGGTGCGGCCAGAAAGGCTTCGGAGGCCCAGCGGGACAGCCCCTGCCGGGTGGCCAACCGCGCGCATGGAGCGGGTCTCAACAGGGCCGCTCCCCCCACAGCCTCGGAGACCGACACCCGAGGGATCCGACAAGGAGACCGGCGAGTATGCAGATCGTCCATACCTCTCATGAAGACGTGACGACGATCCAAATGCTGGGGGACTTCACCTTCAACAGCCGCCGTGATCTCTCGGCCGCGATCGAGAAGGCCAGAACCACGAGCTGCCGCACCATCCTCCTCAATGTGGAACATGTCAGCTTCATGGATAGCGCCGCCTTGGGAGTCCTCGCCCTCTATTCGAATCTGCTCAAGTGTGAGGGACGCCGTCTCGTCCTGCTTCGTCCGCAAGAGCGGGTGCGCGAAATTCTGACGATCGCGAACATCCCGGCCATCATCCCCATTTGCCTCAGCGAGGACGATCTGCCTCCCATCAGCAAGCAGGCTCCCCGACCGGAGCGTGTATGAGTCGCGGCGCGTCCCTCGGCCGCGCGTCGTCCACGCCCGCGGAGGCGTGCATCGACGCACCGGGCCGGTCGCCCGGCAAGATCCTCGTGGTGGACGATGAACCGCTCGTCAGAAAGAAGATGACGCACCATTTGCACAAGCTCGGCTACCACGTGCTCGAAGCGGCCGATGGCGCGGAGGCGCTCGAGGTGGCGCAACGCGAGCGGCCCGACTTGATGATCCTGGATTGGATCATGCCCAAGCTCGACGGGCCCACGCTCTGCGAGAGGCTCAAAGGCGATCCCGCGCACCGGACCATGCAGTTGATCCTCATGACGGCTCACGACAAGCCGGAGCAAATTGCGGAAGGGCTGGCCCGCGGAGCAGATGACTTCTTGAGCAAGGCAGCGAGCTTGCAGGAGACCACGGCCCGCGTGCAGGCGGGACTCCGGGCCCACGCTCTCGTCAAGGAGCTGGAGTCCGCCCGCGACACCCTCAATCGGTCGTATCAGCTCCTGGCCCACCACCAGGAGGAGCTGGAGACGGATCTGCGCTCGGCGGCCGAGTTCGTCCAATCGCTGCTCCCGCCATCGGGTAACTGGGCGCCGGGGGTGACCCTCTCCTGGCAATACCTGCCCTCGAAGGCTCTGGGCGGTGATCTCTTCAACGTGGCTGTCTGGGGCGAGCGCGATTTGGGATTCTGCATCCTCGATGCCTCGGGGCAGGGGGCCAGCGCGGCCTTACGCGCCGCGACCTTGATGTCGCTCCTTCGCACCTCAAGCGTGGTGCGGCACGTCTGCTCCTACGATCCCGGTGCCATCGTCACCGAGATGAACCGGCGGTTCCCCTTGAGCCCGGAGGGAGACTACTTCACGTTGTGGGTGGGCGCCCTGAACCTGCCCAGCCGTGTGCTGCGTTTCAGCACGGCCGGTCATGCCGGGGCGGTGCTGTTCCGAAGCGGTGGGACCATGGTCCCGCTCGCCCGTGCGACGTTTCCGCTGGGGTTTCAACCCGAGACGCAGTACACGAGCCAAACCCTGACGCTCGAGACGGGCGACCGGCTCTTCCTGTTCAGCGATGGATTGTATGAGACTCGCTCGCCGACTGCAGAGCTGTGGGGCCGGGAACGATTGGAATCCGTCCTGGCCGGCTCCGGGAACACCCCGCTGGCGGAAGCGCTGAGCCGAACGGTTCGAGCCGCACGGGATTGGCACCAACAGGAGCACTTTCTCGATGACGCCGCCCTGCTCGGTCTCGAGATGATCGATCAGTCTCCACCCGTGGCCTGAGGCCTCCGGCACGCCGCCGTCGCGCGCAGGGCAGACAGCCGCGAGACCCGCCGCGCATTCGCGGAGCGAGACGGATGTCGGGCGCACAGGCCGCGTATCGATGCACGGAAGGTGACCGAAGATGCCATATTCAACAGCCCAGCCCGAACCACTCCCATCGGCTTCCGCTGAGCCTGAGGCCAGGGCGTTCTCCACCGAACGCATCCAGGTGATATTCCTCCAGAGCCTGGTCTCCATTGTCCTCTCCTATCAAATTCTCTTCAGCCCGGCGGCGCTCATTACGCCGGAGATGCAACACATCCTTATTCTGGGTCTGCTTTCGCTCGTCGCCGCGGCGATGTTTTTGCCCGCGGCGATTGTGGAGGGGCGCGCCTTCACGATCGTTGCGCTGCTCGTGGACACGAGCGTCACGTCTGCGGTGATCTATTTGTCCGGGGACACGGGCTCCGATCTCTATCTCGCGTACTTCTTCATCATCCTGATTTCGGCCAGCGCGCGGTCTTTGCGGCTGAAGATCGGTCTGTCGATCGGGGTCTCCATGGTGTACGGCGGGATCCTTCTGTACGGGCTCGGCCAGGCGCAAACTCTCGAGGAAGGCCACCTCATCCGGATCCCCATCCTGCTCGTCATGGGCCTGTTCTACGGCGTGATGAACCAAACCCTGCGCGAGGCAAAGCGAGAGAAAGCGGACTTGCAGGATCAGATCCACGAGCGGCAACAGGCCGAACGCGCATTGATCGAGACAGAGGCACGCTTCCGGACTCTGATCGAGGCGATTCCACAGCAGGTCTGGACCGCCAAGCCAAACGGAGAGCTAGATTACATCAACCAGCGGGTCGCCGACTATTTTGGTCCTTCTCTGCAGCAGGCCCGTGGATGGGCCTGGCAACCGTTCATCCATTCGGAGGAGCAGGTCAAATGTCTCAAGCGCTGGGAGGAAGCGCAAGAGACCGCATCGCCCTACGAGATGGAATGCCGGCTCAGGAGGGCGAGCGATGGGGAGTATCGCTGGCATATTGTCCGGGCGATTCCGCTGATGGATGCGAAACGCCGGGTGGCCAAGTGGTACGGAACCAACACCGACATTACCGATCACAAAGAGGCGGAAGAGGTGGTCAACAACTACACCCGGGCGTTGGAGCAAAAGAATCGCGAGCTCGGCGAAGCGCGGGACCAGGCCTTGTCCGCAGATCGCGCCAAATCGGAGTTTCTGGCCATCATGAGCCACGAGATTCGGACCCCGATGAACGGGGTGATCGGAATGACCGCCCTGCTGCTCGACACGGAGCTCAACGAGGAGCAGCGCAGCTTTGCAGACATGGTCAAGAACTGCGGAGACCACCTGTTGACGGTCATCAATGACATTCTTGATTTTTCCAAGATCGACGCGGGCAAGCTCAAGCTCGAGGTCATGGACTTCGATCTGAGGCAGGCCGTCGAAGACACGATCGCCCTGCTCGCCGGCCAGGCGGCGGGGAAGGCGCTGGACCTGTCCTACCAGTTTCACGCAGAGGTGCCCACCGCGCTTCGCGGCGATCCCAGCCGTCTACGACAGATCCTGACCAATCTCGTGGGCAACGCCGTCAAGTTTACGGAGCAGGGGGAAGTGTATCTGACGGTGTCCCTCGTCAAGGACTCCGCCGATTCGGTCACGCTTCTCTTCGAGGTCACCGATACCGGCATCGGTATCCCCCAGCATGAGATCGACCGTCTCTTCCAACCCTTCACTCAGGCCGACAACTCGGACAAGCGCAAATTCGGGGGCACCGGGCTCGGATTGGTGATCTCGAAACGCCTGACCGAGATCATGGGGGGAGAGATCGGAGTCAAGAGCACGCCCGGGAAGGGCAGCACGTTCTGGTTTACCGTCCAGCTGTCGAAGCAGCCAGAGAGCGCCGAGGAGATGAAGATACGGCCGCGAGCGGACATGCGCGGGGTGCGCGTGTGCATCGTGGACGACAAGGAGCACAGTCGGCGTTCGATGCAGGACTATCTCACCAGTTGGGGCATGCCCAGCGTCACCGCAGCAAGCTCTCGCGAGGCGCTGCAGGTCCTCCGGGAAGCCGCAGCGCGCAAGGAGCCCTGCGAGATCGTCCTGCTGGACCTCCAGATGCCGGGTGTGGACGGCTTGGAATTGGCCCGAATGATCAAGCGGAACCCCGACCTGGTGTCCACCCAGATCGTGCTCCTGACCTCCGTGGGCCGGCGGGGCGACGCACAGGCGGCTCGACAGGCGGGGATCGCCGCCTACCTGACGAAGCCCGTCCGGCAGTCGCTGTTGTTCGACTGCTTCGCCACGCTCATGGGTGAGCCGTCTGAAGGCGCCGCTGCATCAGGCGCGGGTGCCGGTCGCGACAAGCCGCTCGTCACCAAGCACAGCTTGGTGGAGGCGAGAGGGGGCACCAGGGCACGCATTCTGGTCGCCGAGGACAACGCGGTGAACCAGAAAGTCGCGGCGCGTATGTTGGAGCAGCTCGGCTATTCGGTCGAGGTGGTGGGCAATGGAAAAGAGGCTCTCGACGCTCTGTCCCGGCAATCCTACAGCGCCGTCCTCATGGACTGTCAGATGCCCGAGATGGACGGCTTCGAGGCGACTCGACGGATTCGCGAGAAAGGCGGCACCGAGGACCGCGTCACCGTGATCGCCATGACCGCCAATGCCATGCAGGGTGATCGCGAACGGTGCCTCGAAGCCGGCATGGACGATTACATTCCCAAACCGATCAGCAAGGAAGAGCTGGGGAAAATTTTGCGACGGTGGGTCGGGGAGGGGGAGGCTGTCTTAACCCGGTCCGCCGGAAACGGCGACCTCTCATCCCCTGGCGACCGCCAGGCTGCCGGGAAAGACCAGGGAGACAGCGTCTGGGATCCCGAGCAGACGCTCACGCGTTTGGATGGCGACCAGGACCTCCTGTGTCAGCTTGCCGATCTGTTCATCACGCAGGGGCCCAAGGAAATGCACGAGGTCCAGGAGGCCCTCCAGCAGGGCGACGCGTCCCGCCTCGCCCGCGCCGCCCACAAGCTGAAGGGCTCGGTGATCCAATTCAACGCCTCCGGCGTGGTCGCGGCGGTCAAAGAGCTGGACGAAGTCAGCCGCAGCGGCAACCTCCAGGCCGCCGCGGCCGCTTTCGCAAAGTTACAGCCCGAGCTCGATCGACTGAAGCACGCGTTGGAGCGATGGTCCCACGCGCAGAAGGTCGGATGAAACCGAACATGGCGGGCAAGACCGTCCTCGTGGTCGATGCGTGCGCGGAATCGCGCGCACGCTTTCTCGAACAGACCCAGGGGCGGGGACTGTCCGTGATTACGGCCACGGATCCACACGTGGCCCTCACCACGTTTCAAATGAGCGTGCCGGACGTCGTCATCACGGATTTGTTCGGGCCGGACATGATGGGGCTGACCTTGACGAGTCAGATCAAAAAGCGGCGCCCCGCCTGCTCCGTCATCATGATGGGAACGGACAGCACGCAGGGGGTCGTGGTGTCCGCCCTCAAGGCCGGCGCCCTCGACTACCTGTGCAAGCCCATCGGGGCGGATGAGCTCTGGCGTTCTCTGGATCGCGCCTTCGTCGCCATCCCGCGATCCCTCAATGACGCCCCGGGCATCGAGCGCCTCGAGCATCTCGTCGTCATGAATACCGACCCCGCGCACATCGAAACCACCATCTCCCATCTGATCTCGGGGGCCATGGTGACCTTGCCGGAGCCGCAAAGCCAACACCTTCGCGCCGCCCTGCACGAGTTGCTGCTCAACGCCGTGGAGCATGGATCACTGGACATTTCCTTTCCGTCCAAGCGGGAGGCACTGGCCAGCAGCACCTACGACGAGCTCCTGAGCCGTCGACGCCTCGATCCCCGCTACAAGGGCCGCTTCGTGACGATCAGAATCATCTACGACCGAAGTCTGCAGACGGTCGAGTTTCGCGTTGCGGATGAGGGGCAAGGGTTCGACTGGAAGGGGATGCTGTCCCGCGACCCCGAGACGGTCTCGGCCGACGCGCCCTGTGGACGCGGGATGCTGGTCGCACGTGCCCTGTTTCCCGACCTCGCGTACAACGACCGTGGCAACGAGGCGATCCTGACCGTGGCCCTCTCGGCCTGACGCCGGTCGGAGGCGGGTGGGCCCGTCGCAAGGCACCTCGTCAAATCCCGATCCATGTCATGAGTTCCCATTAAAACAGGTCGTTTCGCGAGCCTCGCTCCCCCGGGTTATCGGGCTGTTAGGAGGGTGCGCGCCCTGGCTTGCCCCCTCCCAGTCCGGCACAGGCCCCCTGCGCCATCCTCCCTGAACGCCACCCCCTTAAGTTTTCCCCGGCTCCGCCGATACGCTATTAGGAAGAAACAGACCGCAGCACGCAGGAACCGACATGACGCCAGAGAAGCTCGCCGAAGCCGACGCAGAGATTCTGACGGTCTATGACGTCGCCCGCTTTCTGCGGGTCCCCAAGTCCACGGTCTACAAGCTCGCCCGGATCGGTCAGATCCCCGCATCCAAAATCGGAAAACACTGGCGTTTCACCAGAAGCGATATCCAGAACTGGATGCACGAGCGATCACGGCAGTAGGTCACGCCGCGGGTGAGAAGCGAAGGGGTGGAGAGGGGCCTGGCTCAGGAGTCCGCTGGATCAACGTCCGAGCGCGCGAGCCCGCCATCAGGTCCGTGGAGCGAGTCCGACCCGGACGGTTCAAAGCTCTTGAGCAGCTCGAGAGAGTACTGCAGCAAGTCCGTCGCACAGCTCATACTAGCCTGCAAGCGCGTGTTCGCCTCGTCCCAGCGTCCCTCCCGATAGCATTGGAGAAACTTCCGGTGCTGGTCATCGAGCAGCGCTTCTTTCGCGTCCAGCATCAGGCAGTCGAGCGGCAGCATGAACTGGAGCCTATCAGGCTCCCGTCAACGCGACAATCCCTCAATCGGGGGAACACGAATGCATGAAGCGTGAGCGGGGCAGGCGATTCGTTGAAGAAAAAGAGCGGAATCGACGGAGGCAAGGAACGCGCTACGGTTTCCCCTTCATTTGTGGAGATGCCGATCGGTCCATCAATGTCATGTGGATCCTGCCTTGCAACTGGGCGCCTTCCACCATCCCCAACACCGGGCTGGTGATCGTCCCTTTGACCAACGCGGGAGCGAGGAGCTGCACGCGTTCTCGAGCGGTGACATCCCCCAGGATGCTCCCCTCACAGACCACGACTCCCGCATTGACTGTGGCGTGGAGCACGGCGTCCTTGCCGACGATCAACGATCCCTCGGTGTAAATCTCGCCTTCCAGGGTGCCATCGATGCGGACGTTTCCTTCGTAGCGGATTGATCCCTTGAGCGCGACGCCGGGACCGACGAATGCGCTGATTTCATCGTGGTCCGAACCGTTGACTTCCGGGGTCTGTCTCGACTTCCCGTGTTCCATTGTCACCCTTGCACACGACGCGTCGCATTGACCGCGGGCGTGCGAGCCCACACGCCAAAAGGGTTCATGGTGCGGTCCAGCAGGCCTAAGACGGCTCCCCTCAAGCTTACCAGGTTTGGTCGTACGGGCAAGCGATCTGTCCTTCGCGAGCGTCCCGAACAGGGATCTCCGACCCGCCTCGAATTGCTCTTGACGCAGCCGCTTGCCGGGTTTATGTTGCACGCATCTCCAATTGATCGAGGCCCTCCTGAAAGCAGTGGCCAGGGCCGCGCGTTACGGCGCGGCCGGCGTATGCCGTCCTCCCGCTGCCCCCTCTAGACCGGCACCGACGGCATCTCGGGCTGTGCCCGACCGCCTCAGGAGCGACCTTTGAGAAAGGCTGCGGCGTCGGGCGAGTTCCAGCGGCATCACCCCGCGCCTCGCATCCGCCGCCGCCCACATCACAGGGTTGGATGACCGCCTTTCGTTTCGTTCACACCGCCGACCTTCATCTCGACAGTCCGTTCCGGGGGTTGACCGAGGTCCCACCCGATCTCCATGACACGCTTCGGGACGCGACCTTCCAGGCGTTCCGACGGATCGTGGACCTCTGCATCGAGCGCAAGGCGGACTGCCTCATCATCGCCGGCGACTTGCACGACGCCGCTGACCGCAGCCTCCGCTCCCTGATCCGCCTGCGCGAGCAATTCACCCGTCTCGCGGAGCGCAACATCGCCGTTTTTATCTGCCATGGGAACCACGATCCCTTGTCCGAGTGGGAGGCTCGATTCACCTGGCCGGACAATGTCCATGTCTTTGGCACGGATCGCATCGAGGCCCGCCCGCTGGTGAAAAAAGGGGCGGAGGTCGCACGGGTCTACGGCATCAGCTACGGCGCGGAGCAAGTCACGGACAACTTGGCGACACAGTTCAAGCGCGAGGGGGATGCGCCCTGGGCGATCGGGGTCCTCCATACCAACGTGGGCAACGACCGAAACCACCTCAACTACGCCCCCTGCGAGGTGAAGGACCTGGTCAAAACCGGCATGGACTATTGGGCCCTTGGCCACATCCACGCCCACCGCGTCCTGCGCGAGGGGAGCCCGTTGATCGTGTACCCGGGCAATCCTCAGGGCCGGCACCCCCGCGAGACCGGTCCGCGGGGGTGTTACGTCGTGGAGATCGACGAGCGGGGCACGTGCACCTACCAGTTCGTCGATGCCGACGTGGTGCGATGGCATCATTCCTCAATCGGCATCGACGGCCTCGCCCGGCTCGAAGATTTGCTGGCGGGGCTCGAGGAGCGAATGGAGGCCATTCGCCGTGACGCCAATGGGCGGGGCAATATCGTCCGCTGGGCCCTGACGGGCCGTGGCCCGCTCCATCGCGAGCTGTCACGCCCGGGGCGGCTTGAGGATCTTCTTGCCACGCTCCGGGAGCGATGCGGGGGCGAGCCGGACTTCATCTGGCCGGAGTCCATCCAGGACGGCACCGCCCGGGACATCGACCTTGACGCGTTGCGACGTGAGGAGAACCTCTTGGGCGACTTTCTCAAGCTGTCGGAGCATGACGACGAGCACTTGATCGACGAGCTGCAGAAATCTTTGAACGCCCTGTTTGAAGATCCCCGGATCCGCCGGCACCTGAGCCCGCCGGACGAAGCGAGACTCAGGGATTGGATTCGTTCCGCTGAACGACAAGGGGTGGATCGGTTACTGACCGATGATGATTGACCGTTCCTTCTACTCTTGTCATGCCCGCTCCCGCGGGCATGACGGAAGGGAAGCCTTTTTAGCGACCTTCTAGATCCCGATGCGCATTACAGATCTCTCCATAAGCGGTTTCGGCATCTTCAAGGACGTCGCGATTACCGACCTCTCCCCAGGGCTTACCCTCTTCGAGGGCCGGAACGAGGCGGGGAAGTCCACGTTGATGTCGTTCATCCGCGCCGTGCTCTTCGGGTTCGAGAGCAGAAAGGGCGCCCAGAATCGGTACGAGCCGCTGCGCGGCGGCAAGCACGGAGGGTGGCTGACCCTGCTGTCCGACGAGCAGACCATCTATAGAATCGAGCGAGGCGAAGGCAGCTCGGCGGGCCGGCTCTCGATCTCGGACCTGGAGGGACACCACTACGACGAAGACATGCTCCAACGACTCCTCTACGGGACCTCCAAAGTGCTCTATCAGAACGTCTTCGCGTTCGGACTCGGTGAGCTGCAGCGCCTGGACACGCTCCATGCGGAGGAGGTGAGCCACCACATCTATACGGCGGGGATGGGGACCGGTGCCACCCCCTTTGCCCGGGTGATGAGCACGCTGGAGGAGGAGCAGGGCCAGATCTTCAAGCCCGGCGGCAAGAAGCCGGCGATCAACCTGCTTCTGGCTCGTCTCGACGAGATGCAGCGACAGATTCGCGAGCGGCAGGCCATTCCCGATGAGTATTACGTCCTTCGCGAGGAGATCAAGACAGTGGACAGCGACATCCAGCATCTGCGGCGGCAGCTGCACGAAGCCGAGCAGCGCGTGGACTGGCTGGGGACCCTGCTGCGAGCCCGGACCGATTGGGAGCGGATGGTGGCGCTGAAACGGGAGCTCGAGGATCTCCCGGACATCATCTCGTTTCCCGAAGGCGGCATTGAGCGGCTGGAGCAGACGGAGCGCGCGCTCGGGCAGCTCGATCGGCGCCGCGGGGAGCTGGAACGCACGGTCCGCGACCTCGAGGAGCGGCGGTCCGCGCTCCATCCCGATCCGGTCGTGCTCGAGCATCAGGAAACGATTCAGGCCCTCTCGGAAGACCGCGAGCATTTCCGAAAGCTTCTCGAGCAGGTCCCGACGTTGCGGGCCAAGATGGAATCCCGCCGAAAGGCGCTCGACGACATCCTGCTGCGGCTGGGTCCTGCCTGGAACGACCGGCGGCTGGCGGAGTTCGATGCCTCCATCCCGATGCGCGAGCGGATCCGTGGATTCCGGGACCGATTGGCGCCGGCCAAACATGAGGCCGCGGAGGCGGGCAAACGCCGCGACGAGGCCGAGCGCGTGAAGAAAGCGAAGGAGGCGGAGGTCGACCGGTTGCAGCGGCATCTGGAGACGCTGATTCCAGCCGACGCCCCGGCCCGTCCACCCCTGGAGGAGCGGGAGCGCGCGCTTCACCAGTGGGCTTACCTTCACCATCAGCTCGAGCTCATGCGGCAGCGGCGCAAAAGCCTGCAGGACATGCGGGATCCCCTCGCCGAACAGGCCCGCGGCCGCAAGGCGGAGATCGTTCATCTGGAGATTCACAAGGGCATGCCAACGTGGGTGATCATCGCGATCGGCGTGCTCTTCGCGCTGCTGGCCGCGGCGGCCGTGTCCATGAACCAGTGGCTCCTCGCCTCCGGCTCAATTGCCCTGGGTATCCTGCTGGAAGGACTCCTCATCTGGTGGAAGGACCGGCTGGGCGACGAGCGGCTCGCCCGTCTCGATGAGCTGCAGCGGCAGCACCAGGCGCTGGCCGTTCGCGCGCGCGAGGTGCTGAAGGAAGTGGAGCGGCTCGACAGTGAGCAGGAGGACCTCGCCCGGAGAATGCTGGAGCTCAGCACGCTGGCCGCGGGACAGGCGTTCGAGACGATGGAGGAGGCCGAGGAAGCACGGCGCGCGCTGGATGCCGAGCGCCGACTCGTGGATCGCCGCCTCGATCTGGACGCACGCGTCCAGGAGGAGGAGGAGAGCCTGGTCAGGCTCCTCAACGAGCGCGAGGTCCTGGACCACACGTCCCGCGCAGCCGACCAGGCCTACGAAGAGGCCGAGGAAGCCTGGGCCTCCTTTCTTGCGACCATCGAGCTGGCCGAGGGGCTCACGCCGGACGGTGCCCTCGAGGTCCTGGCGACGGTGGAAGGAGCCAAGGCACAGCTCCGCGAGTGGAGCGAGAGCACCCAGGCAGTCCAGCGCACGGAGCAGGAGATCGCCTCGGCCGGCGAGCAAATCAACGCCGTGCTGGAGCGCTGCGGGCGTGCGCCGACCAGCCTCATCGATGCGCCGTCGGCGATCCTCGCCCTGCGCAAGGCGCTCGGCGAAAGCCTGCACGCCCGCCTGGAAGGCGACCGCTTGGTCGAGATCTCGAAGGAGAAACAGCGTGAGTTGGAGACCACCGAGGCCGAGCGGGCCCGCGCCCTCGAGCAGCGGCAGAGCCTGCTGGCGGCGGCGGGCGCCTATGACGGCGAGGACTTTCGGCGGCGTGCCGCGATCTTCAAGCAACGTGCAGGGCTGGAACGCGAGATCAGGCAGCATGAGACCGCCCTCGAGGTCCACGCGGGGACGGCAGAGGCGAGACAAATCTTAGAGGAGCGGCTGAGCACGGCCACGCGGGCGGAGCTTGAGCGCGAGAGTGCCGAGGCGGAGACCACCGAGCGTGGGCCCCTGGCGGAGGCGCTCGCCAGGAAGCTGCAGGACAAGGGCCGGCTCGAGCAGCAGCTCCAGAGCCTCGAGCACAACGACCGCCTCTCCGAGTCGCTGCTGGAGTACCAGACCTTGCTGGCGCAGCTCGATCAGCAGGCGCAGCGCTGGGCCGTCCGGGCGGTGACACGGCATCTCCTCGACAAGGCCCGCCAGACCTACGAGCGGGAGCGACAGCCGGCCGTCCTCAAGCAGGCATCCGAGTTCTTCCGGGTCATGACCGGCGGCCGCTACAAACGGGTCATCGTCCCTTTCGGGGAGACGCGGCTCGAGGTGGAGCTCAAGAACGGCCGGACGCAATCAACCGATCGTCTCAGCCGCGGCACGGCCGAGCAGCTCTACCTCTCCATGCGTCTCGCCTTCGTCCGCGAATACGCAAAGCACGCCGGTCCTCTGCCGCTCGTCGTGGATGACATTCTCGTCAATTTCGACCCCGACCGGGCCAGGGCCGCCATCAAGGTCCTGGCCGAGATCGCCCGCACGCACCAGGTGCTGTTCTTCACCTGCCACCCGCACGTGCTCGCTTGGTTCAAGGAGCAGATCCCCGACACCATGATCCAGCCGCTACCGCCCGCGGCCTGACGACAACGGTCCGGCTCAGCGCACGTCCTCGACGAACTGCCGCACCCGCTCCGCAATCTCATCGCGCACGCGGCGAAAGACCGCCTGCCGCTCCTCAACCGACCCCTTCGCGACAGCCGGGTCGTCGAAGGACCAGTGGAGGAGGGTGACGGCACCCGGCAGCGTGGGACAGGACTCCCTGGCCCGATCACAGACGGTGACCACGTAGTCGATCCTCTGGTTCAGGAAACCATCGAGAGACTTCGAGGCGTGTCCCGCGATGTCGACCCCCAGCTCCTTCATCGCGGCCACCGCGCCGGGATTGAGCCCGACGGGATTCGTCCCCGCGCTGTCGACCTCAAACCGGTCCCCCGCGAGCGAACGGAGCAGCCCCTCGGCCATCTGACTGCGGCAGGAATTTCCCGTGCAGAGGAACAGCACGCGGGGCTTCACGATGAATCGACCTCCTCCACAGAGCCAACGTTCGCCGCTTCACAGGGCCGCATCACCAGACAAAATTTTATAACTGTGAAGATCCGAACCCTACCACGAAATACCTCAACCACAGCATTAAGTGATCGATGAAAGCGGCTTTAAAATAATCATTGTTTAAATCTTGAAAAGCGTCGCCATCACACACCAAGATGCCGCCCCAAGCCTTCCGTTCCAAACCTGTCTGTGCTAGCATTCGCGCCCCGTCAAGGAGCAGGTATGGACTGTATACTTTTTAGGCACGGCATCGCCGCGGACCGGGAGGCCTGGGATGGTCCGGACGCGGATCGCCCCCTCGTGCCACGAGGGATCGAGAAGACCCGCAAGGCGGCGGGAGGGCTTCACCGGCTCGATGTGATGCCGGACTTGATGTTATCCAGCCCCTACACCCGCGCCATCGAGACTGCCAAGCTCGTCCAGGAGGCCCTTCGCTTCAAGGGGAACCTTCGAATCTGCGACGAGCTCGTCCCGGAGGCGCCCCCTGAAAAGCTCCTCGTCCTGCTCAGCTCTCTTCCTCCGGACGCGTTCGTCGTCTGTGTCGGGCACGAGCCGCATCTCGGCGAGACCGCAGGGGTCATGCTGTTCGGAAGAACGGTCGCGGGCTTGTCACTCAAGAAGGCGGGCGCGTGCTTGATCGCGTTTGACGGACCGCCGCGCGCGGGGCAGGGCGCCCTGCACTGGTGGCTGACCCCGGCCCTCCTCAGGGATTTGCGGAAGGGGTAGGGACCGACTCACCGCTGCGATCCGAGGTTGACTCGACGGGGACCGGGCTGGCTTCGCTCGGCTCGTCGGTGTGGCCCTTGAGGACGGGCGCAATGCGCGAGCGGAGCGCTTCCTGGATGTCATCCGGGGATTTGCGCGCATCGATCACCGCCCAGCCAAATTCCTCCGCCATCTTGTCGAATTCCTCGATCATCTGCATCTGATATTTCTTGAAGCTGTCGTAAAGGTCCGCGCCCAGCCGCAAGTCCATGCCGGACTCCCAGTAGTTCATCCGACTCGTCTCGATGACCCGTAGCGCCAGTGTCTCCACGTCGATCCGTAGGTAGCACACGAGGTCGGGCACCAGGGCGAACCCGAAGACATCCCGAATCCATCTACGGTCACCCGTCCGTACGAAATCACGGGCGAAGGCGGTGTAGATATAGCGGTCGGCCAGGACCACGAAGCCCGACCGCAGGGCGGGGATCACCTGGTTTTCCAGTCGATCGGCAAAGTCCGTCGCATAGAGGAGGCTGAACGACCAGCGATCCAGGATGTTGCCCTGCTTCGCCATCTCGATCGTTTTCGACATGAGGTTGGAGCGCGTCCATCCGGTGCTGATCACGCCATAGCCCTGCACTTCGAGCCAGTCCTGCAGCATTTCGATGTGTGTCGACCGGCCGACACCATCCGTCCCCTCGATCGCGATGAGCTTGCCTTTCAGCTCATTCGGATCAAGATACGTCAAACCGTCGCCAAAAAAGCGTGCGCTTCCCATAAGTACCCCGTTTGGGCTTGTAGTCCTCCAGAGCCTTGGAGACCACCTGCCGCATATGCTCCTGCTGCGTTTCGATTGGCTGCTGGGCATCCATCGTGATCAAGCCGAATTCGTCCACGATCTTGTCGTATTCACCCAGAATGCGGGATTGAAAGATCCGGAAGGATTCCACGAGGTCTTGGCTGAACCCCATGTCCATACCTGCCTCGTAATACTTGAGCTGGGCACGGGTTCCTTTCAAAAGACGGTCGATGGCGACCTCGATCGGGACGCGGAAATAAAACGCCATGTCGGGCCGGATTGCGAAGTTGTACAGCTTGCGCGCCCACGCCGGCGACACGCCCCGGACTGCGTCACGGGCGAAGGCCGTGTAGACGTACCGATCGGCGAGGACCAGCATCCCGGCTTTCAGCGGAGGGAGAATGTCGTGGTACAGACGGCTGGCAAAATCCGTCGCGTGGAGCAGGCTGAACGTGGTGGGCGTCAACGACTTGGTTTTCTTCCCGCGTTTGGTTGTGGCACGCACCAGCTCCGATGAGTTCCACTCCGTAAACAAGACGTGAAACCCCCTGGACTCAAGCCACTTGCGCAACAGCAGAAGCTGCGTGCTTTTTCCTGAGCCGTCGATCCCCTCGACGATAATGAGCTTGCCGGGGAAGGGATGGGGCTCGTTGAGTGAATACACCGGGGGAGTCATCACTTTGCTCCGACAGAAGCCTGAGGCCTCAATTCTACGCGACGCTTGAACACTCTTTCAAATAGGTCGCTCCGCCCCCGGGCCGCCCACAATTCCAGCTCGCAGTCCCCACTGCACTGCACCCCGATCCTGACCGGCTGACCGATCCTGACCCTGATACCCTGGATGATGCCGAAATGCGTCCGATCCAGGCCGTCCGCGATCCGGAGAATGGCGCTCAGCAGCTTCACCGTCCGTCGTTGCTGCCTGGTGAGGTCCCGAAAGCCTTCGTGGCCCTCCCGCGGCACGGCCCGTCGATGATAGCGGGCGACGTTGGCGATGATCTCGATCTCGTCGGCGGTCAGGGCGTGGAGATCGCTTTGCTTGATCAAATAGTAGGTATGTTTGTGGTGCCGTCGGACATTGATCAGATAGCCGATGTCATGCAGAAGGGCGGCGTATTCGAGCCACTCGCGTTCCCGGTCGCCAAGGCGGTGCAGGGACTTGGTCTGGTCGAAGAGCTCCAGGCAGAGTCGGGCCACGTGCAGCGCGTGCCGCTCCGGGTAATGACACCGCCGGGCCAGGGCCACGACCTGCCGCCGCCGGACGTTCGGGATCTCATGCTCGACCTGCAAACGATCACGATTTTTCCTGATGAAGTCGTAGATCAGACCCTCTCTGATCGCCTTGTCGCACACCGTCATGGTTTTGAGCCCGAGAACCTCAACTAAACTTCGAAGGACCATCGTGGCGGGGAGCAGGGTGTCGACGCGCTTCGCATCCAGACCGGGAATGCCCGCCCGGACTCTCGCGGTGGAACGGGCCAGGAACTTCTCCAGGTCGGCCATGTCGCGCAACCCCACGCTGGCCAGGTTGAGCTGGAGGAGCGGCTTCCCGGTTCGCTGGAGATGCACGACCTGCGCCAGATTCCCCGCCATACCGGAGGTGGCGATGACATGCTGGATCTCCTGGACCTTCAACCGCTTGATTGCGGTCGTCATGTCACCCTCGACCCGCTGCTGGAGACTCTGGAGCTCAGACCCTGAGGGAGGATCTTCCTGAATGTACAGGTCCTTCAGCCGTATGGCTCCCAGCTTCAGGCTCAAAACCTGCACGAGCTCCTTCTTGACACACAGCACGGCCTCGACGGAGCCGCCGCCGACATCGACGATGAGCGTCGGCTCGTCAGGAAGATCGAGACTGTGGCGGACGCCCAGATAAATCAGGCGGGCCTCTTCCTGGCCCGTCACCACCCGGACCCGGAGGCCTGCTTGCGCATAGATCTGCTTGAGGAACTCGCCGCCGTTCTTCGCTTCCCGTACGGCGCTCGTCGCCACCGCCTCGATGCGGTCGTACCCCTTGTTGCGCGCCAGGGTCGCAAGATTGCGAATCACCTCGACACCGCGCGCCATCGTGGCATCGGACAGCCGACGGGTCGAAAACACTCCGTCGCCGAGTCTGGTCATGTCTTTGAAGCGGTCGAGGATTTTGTAGGAGAAATCGGGCTCGACTTCCGCGAGGACGAGGTGGATGGAGTTGGTGCCGATGTCGAGAACGGCGTGCTTGGCCATGCTAGGCCGAACTGGATGGGACGGTGTGCCGGATAATCTTCCCCTCAACCAAGTACACCACCAACTCGGCGACATTGGTCGCGTGATCGGCGATGCGCTCGATATATTTTGCAATAAACGTCAGGCGAATCGCGCGCGAGATGGTCTGTGGGTTTTCGATCATGAAGGAGACCAGCTCCCGGAAGAGCTGCTCGGTCAGGTTATCGACGAAGTCGTCGTCTTTGACGACCTTCTGAGCGAGCTCGACATCGGCATTGACGAAGGCATCCAGGCTCTCCTTGACCATCCGGATCGCCCAGTTCGCCATCCTGGGGAGATCGATGTACGGCTTGAGCTGCGGCTCCTCATTCAGCTCGATCGCGCGCTCGCAGATGTTTTCGGCCAGATCGCTGATCCGCTCGAGATCGGTCGAGATCTTCATCGCGGTGGTGATGAAGCGGAGGTCACGCCCCGCGGGCTGTTGCAGGGCAAGGAGCCGGAGGCAATCCTCGTCGATCTCCACGTCGAACCCGTTGACCTGATGATCTCCCTCGATAATCTTACGGGCAAGATCGGTATCCCGCTCGACGAGCGCGAGCACGGCGCCCTGCACCTGCTTCTCGACGAGCGCGCCCATCTTCAGGATCTTTTCCTTCAGCGCGGCCAGCTCTTCATGCCAGTGGCGATGCATAGTCACACCTAAATGCAGGGCGCGAGGCCCGTGCCACAGGGAAACAGCGCAAGCCCCCGGCCCCTTGCCGAGAGCCACGAGCCCCTTGCCAATTGTTTTTCTTATCCGAATCTTCCAGTGACATAATCGTCCGTTCTGCGGTCACTCGGGTTCGTAAAGATCTTTTTCGTGTCGGCAAACTCGACCATCTCGCCCAAGAGGAAAAAGCCCGTCCTATCGGAAACCCGCGCCGCCTGCTGCATGTTGTGGGTCACAATAACAACCGTCAGCTCGTTCTTCAAGGTGAAAAGGAGCTCCTCGATCTTGGCCGTCGAGATGGGGTCGAGCGCCGAGCAGGGCTCGTCCATGAGCAGCACCTCCGGGTTTACCGCGAGCGCCCGCGCGATGCACAGGCGCTGCTGCTGGCCCCCGGACAGACCCAGCGCGCTCGCGTGGAGCCGGTCCTTGACCTCGTCCCAGAGTCCCGCCCCAACCAGACTTTTCTCGACCAGCTCGTCCATCTCCGAGCCGTTCAGTCGCCGGTGCAGTTGAGGCCCATAGGCGATGTTCTGATAGACGGTCTTGGGGAAGGGATTCACCTTCTGAAAGACCATCCCGACGCGTGTACGGAGGTCGGTCACGTCCACATGGGGCCCATAGATGTCTTGGTTGTCGAGGAGAACCCTCCCTTCCACACGCGCCCCTTCGATAAGGTCATTCAGCCGGTTCAGGCAGCGCAAGAGGGTGGTCTTTCCACAGCCCGACGGTCCGATGAAGGCCGTGACCTGATGTTCCGGAATCTGAAGGTTGACCTTGAAGAGCGCCGGCTTGTCCCCGTAGTAAAAGTTCATGTCCTGGATGACGAACTTCGGCCGCGCAGCGGGAGCCGGCTTGCCATCGGCTGCGGTCATCGGAGCCACCGTCCGCGGTTGCTGGTCCCGACCAGTCGGGGGGGCATGGGCATATCTTATTGTGGTCGCCATGATGTCCTCTTGCAAGACCTAATAGCCATATTCACACCGCCGATCCTTGGTACTTCTTTCGCATGTGGTTCCGGAGGGCGATCGCCGAGATGTTGAGCAATATGACCACCGCCACCAGAATGAGCGTCGTGACGTAGACCATGGGCTTGGCCGCCTCGACGTTCGGGGATTGAAACCCCACGTCGTAAATATGGAAGCCCAGATGCATGAACTTGCGATCCAGGTGAAGGAATGGAAAATGATCGTCGAGCGGCAACGCCGGCGCGAGCTTCACCACGCCGGTCAGCATGAGGGGTGCGACTTCGCCAGTCGCGCGCGCAACCGCCAGAATCAGGCCGGTCAGGATGCCCGGCATGGCGCAGGGCAGGATGACCTTGAACATGCTCTCGAACTTCGTCGCCCCCAGGGCTGCCGCACCTTCGCGGTACTCACGCGGCACCGCCGAGAGACCTTCCTCGGTGGCGACGATCACGACGGGCACCGTCATGAGGGCGAGGGTCAGCGAGGCCCATAACAGCCCACCGGTTCCGAACGTGGGGTTGGGGAAGGCCTCGGGATAAAAGAGCGCATCGATCGTCCCTCCCACAGCGTAGACGAAAAAGCCCAGCCCAAAGACCCCGAACACGATCGAGGGCACTCCCGCCAGGTTGTTGACCGCGATCCGCACCACCTTCACGATCAGCCCCTGCTTGGCATACTCCCGCAGATAAAAGGCCGCGAGTACGCCTAACGGCACCACCGCCACGCTCATGATCAGGACCATCATAACCGTGCCGAATATTGCAGGGAAAATGCCGCCTTCGGTATTCGCCTCACGTGGTTCGTCCGTCAGCACCGTCCAGACGTTCGCCACGTATTCGAGCGTCTTCGAGAACACGCCCATGGCGTTGGGACGGAGGGCTCGAATGATTTGTCCCGCCGCCAACTCCTTCTCCCGCCCGTTGGCATCGACGAGCAGGACGGAGTGCTCGTTCAATTGGTCGTAAAGGGCCTCCAACGCAGCCACGTGGGTCTGATAGCGCCCTCGGAGCTTTTCGACCTCGGTCTCGAGACGCTTGATTTCCGGTGAATCCGCGTCCCCTTCGAGCTTCAGCTCCCTGATCTCAAGCCGAGCCTGTTCAATCTTGTAA
>JBFGRM010000024.1:0-19111 GCA_041563675.1 Nitrospiraceae bacterium
GGATCCGGTAGAACGACGTGCCGGCATGTTTGGTCGGCGGGCAGGGATGGAGAAACAGCACGCCCGCGTAGTCGCACAGCTTGCTGGAGTCCACATGGGGTCGCGCGACGGCGTCCGCGCCGCCGACTAACTGAGCATGATTGTGTCCGGAGAGCGCGTCGGGCGGGGCCCCCTGCGGGCGCAGCGTCGTCACCCCGATCTGGGACTGCACCCAGTGCTCGACGACGGCCAGCTCCTGGGGCGTCAAGGCGTCGGGCGCGCGCATGCCCGGCCAGGGCTCGCCCCGCCAGGGATGCCCGAGCAGCCAGGATGGGGTGCTGAAGCAACGGCGGGCGACCGAATCTGGGTCGGGCAGGATCTGGTCCTTGATCCAGTAGTCTTTGCCCAGCTCGGGCTTTCGATAGGGGAGGGTGTCTGCGCGAATAGTCATGACGGCTTACAGATGAGCTCAGTTCTTCATAATAAATTCTAACCGAAAATGCTGTTGACGCATCGCCTCAAATCTTGCCTCTCCCCTCAGGGGGAGAGGCCACGGTGAGGGGGGCCCCCCGCACCCCAACCCTCTCCCTCCCCTGGAGGGAGAGGGAGTTTGCGAGGCCGGCGTTTTAGATTTTTTCTCGGTAACGGCCACGATGGATTCTTGAACGATCGAAACCATTCGAGCAAGCTCCTTTTCGGGCGTCGAGAGCGGCGGCATCAGAATCACGACGTTTCCGATCGGGCGGATGAGCAGGCCCCGCCGCCGGGCTTCCATCGCCACCGCGTGCCCCATCCGATCGACGGGCGGGTAGGGGGTCTTCGTGATCTTGTCCTGCACCAGCTCGATCCCCACCATGTAGCCGCGCCGGCGGATGTCTCCCACGTGGGGCCGCCGCGCCAGCGGCGCCAGCCCCTGTCGCAGGAGCCGCTCGCCGCGCTTGACGCGCGAGAGGGTGCGCTCCTGCCGGAAGAGCTTCAGGCTGGCGAGTGCGACGGCACAGCCGAGCGGATTTCCGGTATAGCTGTGCCCGTGAAAAAACGTCTTCCATTCGCCATACTCGCCAAGAAAGGCGCGATACACATCCTCGGTCGTGAGCGTCGCGCCGAGCGGGAGGTAGCCGCCCGTGAGTCCTTTGCTGATCGCCATGAGGTCCGGCGTGACGCCTTCGTGGTCGCAGGCGAAGAGCCGTCCGGTGCGACCGAATCCCGTCGCCACCTCGTCTGCGATGAGCAGCACCTTGTAGCGTGTACAGAGGGCGCGGACGCGCGTGAGATAGCCAGGCGGCGCGGTCACCATGCCGGCGACGGCTTGCACCACGGGCTCGATCACGACACCGGCGATCTCCCCCTGTCGCGCCCGGAGGAGTCGTTCGAGCGGCTCGAGACAGGCCATCTGGCAGGACGGGTAGGTCAGCTTGAGCGGGCACCGGTAACAGTAGGGCGCGTCGATCTCGGCGCTGGGAAAGCAGAGCGAGCGGAAGCGGTCCTGAAACAGCCCGGGGCCGCCAACGCTCATCCCTCCCACAGTGTCGCCGTGGTACGCAAGCGTCAGATGGACGAAGGTGCGCTTGTCCGGGGCGTTCGGCTTGCGCTGTTGCCAGTACTGGATGGCCATCTTCAGCGCGACTTCCATCGCGGTGGAGCCGTCGTCGGAGTAGAACACGCGGGTCAGGCCTCGCGGGGCGACGCGGATGAGCGCCCGGGCCAGCTCGATCGCCGGCGGATTCGTCAGGCCCAGAAAGCTGCTGTGCGCGATGTGGCCCAACTGCCGGCGCAGGGCGCGGTCCAGCACGGGGTGCCGGTGGCCGTGGATGTTGACCCAAATGGAGGAGATGCCGTCCAAGTAGCGCCGACCCCGGGTATCGACCAGGTAGGGACCCTTCCCTCGCGCGATGATCACGGGCTCCTCCCGCTCCCATTCGCGCATCTGGGTGAAGGGGTGCCAGAGGAACCGGCGATCCCAGTCGGCCAGCAGGCGTGTCCGGCGTGCCTTGGCGCTCGTGTGTGGTGGCGTGGTCATACGGAGTTTGGTGGGCTCCCGCAGCACCGCGGCGCGTCGCGGGGTGTTGCGAGTCCTGCGTGATGGCGGATTATAATGGCGGGGAGAATTCTTTGACAACCTCAGGACGAGTCAATATAATGACCCGGTTGACAATGGAATGAATCGAAATTTGCAGCGCTACATCCGCAACTTCTGCATCATCGCCCACATTGATCACGGAAAATCGACCCTCGCCGACCGGTTCCTCGAGCTGACGGGAGCCATTTCTGCACGGGAATTCCGGGACCAGTTGCTCGATGCCATGGATCTCGAACGGGAGCGTGGCATCACGATCAAGGCACACGCGGTGGCGCTCCGCTATCAGGCGAAGGACGGCCACACGTACGCGCTCCACCTGATCGATACGCCTGGCCACGTGGACTTCTCGTACGAAGTTTCACGGAGCCTGGCGGCCTGTGAAGGAGCCGTGCTGCTCGTCGACGCCAGCCAGGGTGTCGAGGCGCAGACGATCGCCAATGTGCACCTGGCCATGGCGAACGAGTTGACGATCATTCCCGTCATCAACAAGATCGATCTCCCCAGCGCGGATGTCGAGGCCGTCAAGCACCAGATCCACGATGCCCTCGGACTGGACGCGGACGGCGCGCTCCTGGTCAGCGCCAAGGAGGGGCGGGGAGTCGGGGACGTGCTGGAGGCAGTGGTCAGCCGCATTCCGCCGCCGACCGGCGATCCCGGCAAGCCGCTGAAGGCGTTGGTCTGCGATTCCTGGTTCGACAATTACCAAGGAGTGGTCGTCCTGACCCGGGTGGTCGACGGCGAGATTCGACCGGGCATGAAGATTCAAATGATGTCCACCCGCGGGATCTTCGAGGTGGAGACCGTGGGGCAGTTCACCCCCAAGCGCACGAAGGGCGAGGTGCTGCGCGCGGGCGAGGTCGGGTTTGTCTGCGCCGGGATCCGCGAGGTGGCGGATACCAAGATCGGCGATACCATCACCGATCCGCAGCGCCCAACGGACACGCCACTTCCGGGCTACAAGGAGGTCAAGCCCCTTGTCTTCTGCGGGCTCTACTGCACGGACACCGCAAAGTACGAGGATTTGCGCGATGCGCTGCAGAAGCTGCGCTTGAACGATTCCTCCTTCGTGTACGAGCCCGAGACATCCCTCGCGCTGGGGTTTGGCTTTCGGTGCGGCTTTCTCGGCTTGCTCCACATGGAGATCATCCAGGAGCGGCTCGAGCGGGAATACAAGCTCGACCTGATCACGACCGCGCCGACGGTGGTGTACCGAATCATGACCTCCGGGGGCGAGATCCTGGACATCGACAATCCGGCCGATCTGCCGCCACCCGCGGAGATCGAGGGGTTCGAGGAGCCCTTCATCCGCGCGACGCTGATCATGCCCGAGCGCTACGTCGGCAACGTGCTCGGGTTGTGCCAGGAGCGGCGCGGCGTGCAGGAAAGCCTCCAGTACCTGGATCCCACGCGGGTCATGTTGATCTACGAGCTGCCCTTGAACGAGGTCATCCTGGACTTCTACGATCGGCTCAAGTCGCGCAGTCAGGGCTATGCCTCGCTGGACTACGAGCTGATCGGGTACCGCGACTCCGATCTGGTCAAGCTGGACATCCTGCTCAACGGGGAAAAGGTCGATGCTTTGTCCTTCATCACCCACCGCGAGAAGGCTTATAATAAGGGGCGGCAGCTCGCGGAGAAGATGAAGGAGCTGATTCCCAAGCAGATGTTCGAGATCGCCATTCAGGCGGCCATTGGCAACAAGGTCATCGCCCGGGAAACGATCGGGGCCTTGCGGAAGAACGTCACCGCCAAATGCTACGGCGGCGACATCACGAGAAAACGCAAGCTCTGGGCGAAGCAGAAAGAGGGCAAGAGACGCATGAAGCAGGTGGGGCGCGTTGAAGTGCCGCAGGAGGCCTTCCTGGCGCTGCTGAAAATCTCCGGTGAATGATTGTGGAGTCGAAACCACCCAACATGGACGAGAGCCCTGGGGTTTCCAACGATCCGCTCTCCCAGCCGGGAGGTACGGAGGGGCTCCTGGACGCGGCCTCGCCGGAAACCGAGGCTGATTCCCAGAGCGGCGCGCGCAAATCCGTGCTGCGGGAGTACGCCGAGGCGATCATCATCGCCATGTTGCTGGCCTTCGCGATCCGCGTCTTCGTCGTGCAGGCGTTCAAGATTCCCTCGGGCTCGATGATTCCGACCCTGCTGATCGGGGACCACATCCTGGTGAGCAAGCTGGCTTATGGGCTGCAATGGCCGAGCGACTGCGAGTTCAAGGTCAGCTTCCCCCCGGCCACCTGCTACCGGTCCGAGACCCTGGTGGAGTTCGAGGAGCCCCAGCGCGGGGATGTGATCGTCTTCCGCTTTCCAGAGGACGAGGACAAGGATTTCATCAAGCGCATCGTGGGGAGGCCCGGTGACAAGATCGAGATTCAGAACAAGGCCGTCTACGTCAACGACCAACCCTTGAACGATGCGGAGTTCACGCAACGGATCGATCCCGGTATTGTGGACGGCTCGATCAACACGCGGGACAATTTCGGCCCCGTGACGGTGCCCGACGAGTCGTATTTCGTCATGGGTGACAACCGCGACCAAAGCCTCGATAGCCGCTTCTGGGGATTCGTGAGACGCGACAAGATCCGGGGCCGGGCGTTTCGCATCTACTGGTCATGGAACGGCAAGGGGAGCTGGTCCGAGTGGGTCCGCTGGGATCGACTCGGCAAGGCCATCGAGTGACGATGCCGGAACGGGCACGCAATCGGCACGCAAGGGGGGAGGCGAAGAGGTCGTCGTCCGCCCGCGCGGACCGCTTGCGGCGCTACATCGAGCGGTTTCCGCAAGCCAACATTCTGGTCGTCGGCGATTTGATTCTCGACCATTACGTCTGGGGCAAGGTGAGCCGCATCTCCCCGGAAGCCCCCGTGCCCGTGGTCCACGTCGACTCGGAGTCGCTCCAGCTCGGCGGGGCCGCCAACGTCTATCACAACATCCTGTCGCTCGGGGGACGCGCCGAGCTCTGCGGCATCGTCGGGTCGGACGAGGGGGGCCGCCGCCTTTTGCAGGAGCTCGGTACGCACCGGCGCGGACGCGGCGGCGTCATCATCGACCCGGACCGCCCGACAACCCGCAAGACGCGCGTCATCGCACACAACCAGCAGATCGTCCGCTTCGACGTCGAACGACGGAGCGAGATCAAGACCTCCCTGCACCAGCGTCTGATCCGCTTCGTGGAGTCGCGGCTGCGGGAAGTGTCCTGCCTCGTGGTGTCCGACTACGCCAAGGGAGTCGTGACGGCCAAGCTCATGTCCGAGTTGACCCGGCTGGCGGTGTTGCGCCGCATTCCCATCCTTGTCGATCCGAAAGTCGAGCACCTGTCCTACTACAAGGGCGTCACGGCCATGACCCCCAATCATCACGAGGCCACCCAGGCGGCCGGGGTCCTCGGCGAGGACGATCGGGCCATCTCCGAGGCCGGCGAGTTGCTGCGACAGCGTCTCGGCTGTCAATGCGTCCTGGTGACACGCGGCGAGAGGGGGATGACGCTGTTTGAGGCGGACGGCGCCCGGTGGGATATCGCGACGGCCGCCCGGCAGGTGTATGACGTCACCGGGGCCGGCGACACCGTCGTCGGCACGCTCGCGCTCGCCTTGGCCACAGGCGCAAGCTTCCGGGACGCCGCGATTCTGGCCAACCACGCCGCTGGGATCGTCGTCGGCATGATCGGCACCGCCACGGCGTCGCCCGCGCAGCTCTCTGAGGCGCTCACGGATGTCACCTGAGCCGTCCGTCACGCTCGTCATTCCAGCCCGCTTCGCGTCGACACGTTTCCCCGGGAAGCCCCTGGCCCTCCTGGCCGGCAAGCCCCTGATCCGCCATGCCTGGGAGCGGGCCGCGGCGGCGGGCTCGGTCACGCAGGTGCTCGTCGCCACCGACGATGCCCGAATCCGTGATGCGGTCGAGGGGTTCGGGGGAAAAGTCGTGATGACGGACATCTCGCAGCGGACGGGGACGGATCGCGTGGCCGAGGTGGCGCGCGGGGTTGCGGGCGACGTCTTCGTGAACTTGCAGGGCGACGAGCTTCCGCTTGACCCCGCGCTGATCGATGACCTGGTCCGCGCCTTCGTGGCGAGCGGCAGCATGATGGGAACGCTGAAGCGGGCGCTGGCCGACCCGCGGGAGCTCGCCAGTCCAGACATCGTGAAGGTCGTGACCACGGAGCAGGGTGACGCGCTGTACTTCTCCCGCGCCCCGATTCCGCTCGACCGGGACGGGCCAGCGGGGCGCGTAACTCCCGGGTTGCATTATGGGCACCTGGGGATTTACATTTACACGCGTGCGACCGTGCAACGGTTGGCGAAGCTCCCGACGGGACGACTCGAGGAGACCGAGAAGTTGGAGCAGCTTCGCGCGCTGGAGCATGGCATTCCCATCCGGGTCTGGGAGACGACCCATCCCTCTTTGCGAGTCGATCGGCCGGAGGACGTGGAGGCAGCCGCCTCGCGGCTGCTCGGCCTCCATACGCTGGCAGATGCGGAACGCTAGCCTGCACGTGACGGGCTTCCGAGGCAACGAATCGCGTCAGTGGCTGAAAATCTCTTCCCTGTCTGAGCGAAGCGATGGCTGAAGGGAGCAAGGGCATGACCAAGTACATCTTCGTGACGGGTGGGGTGGTGTCCTCACTGGGCAAGGGGCTGGCCTCGGCCTCGATGGGGAACCTCTTGGAGAGCCGGGGTCTCAAGATCACCTTCTTGAAGCTCGATCCGTATATTAATGTTGATCCCGGCACCATGAACCCCTACCAGCACGGGGAAGTCTTCGTGACGGACGACGGCGCGGAGACGGACCTCGACCTCGGCCACTACGAGCGCTACACCTCCCTGACGCTCACGAAAGACAACAACTACACGACCGGACGCATTTACGACGCCGTCATCACCAAAGAGCGGCGCGGCGACTACCTCGGCGCGACGGTCCAGGTCGTCCCGCACATCACGGACGAGATCAAGGCCTGCATTCGGCGGGCCGCCGAGGGGCACGACGTGGCGATCGTCGAGATCGGCGGCACGGTCGGGGACATCGAGAGCCTGCCATTCCTGGAAGCCATCCGGCAGATCCCCTACGACGTCGGTCGGGAAAATGTCCTGTACGTGCACCTGACACTGGTGCCGTACATGGCCGCATCCGGCGAGCTCAAGACGAAACCGACGCAACACTCGGTCAACAAGCTGCGGGAGATCGGTATCCAGGCCAATATCCTGCTCTGTCGCACCGATCGGTTCCTCCCGCCGGACCTCAAGGAGAAAATCGCCCTCTTCTGTAACGTGGAGAAGCAGGCGGTGATCACGGCCAAGGATGTCGAAACCGTCTACGAAGTGCCGATCGTCTTCCGCAAGGAGGGCCTGGACGATCTGATCGTCCAGCTCCTGCACCTGGAAACCGGCGCCCCCAACCTGCGGGAATGGGATTCGATGGTCCAGAAGATCAAGTATCCCAAGCACGAGGTCGTCGTGGCCCTCGTGGGCAAGTACGTCGGGCTCAAGGAATCGTACAAGAGTTTGACAGAGGCCCTCGTCCATGGTGGGATTGACCACGAGACGCGGGTCACGATCGATTGGGTCGAATCGGAAGATGTCGAGCGCTGGGGCCCGGAGCGTCTCCTGAAGGACGCCGACGGCATCTTGATCCCCGGGGGATTCGGCCTGCGGGGGATCGAGGGGAAGGTCGAGACGATCCGCTACGCCAGGGAGCGGGGGATCCCGTTCTTTGGGCTGTGCCTCGGCATGCAGTGCGCGGTCATCGAGCTGGCCCGCCATGCCGCCGGTCTTGCGGCGGCGAACAGCTCGGAATTCGATCCGAAGACCCCGCATCCGGTCATCGATCTCATGGCAAACCAGCGGGCGGTCTCCGACAAGGGCGGGACCATGCGCCTGGGGGCCTATCCGTGCACCGTGCTGGAGGGCAGCCTGGCGCACAAGGCCTACGGTGTGCAGCAGGTCGAGGAGCGCCACCGGCATCGGTACGAGTTCAATAACGCGTATCGCGACGTGCTGCAGCAGCACGGGTTGGTGCTGAGCGGGCTTTCCCCGGACGATCAACTCGTGGAGATTGTGGAGCTGCGCGGGCATCCATGGTTTCTGGCGACCCAGTTTCATCCGGAATACCACTCGCGACCCCACCGGCCCCATCCGCTGTTCAGCGCGTTCGTCGGCGCGGCACTTACCAAAAAGTGTGGACGCTAGCGGGAACTCAACAGGGTTGAGAAGCGATCGGGAGATCACGGCCCCACATTTCAGGCTCCAAGCTGGGAAGCCAGTGAACGCGACATTGATCTCACGTGGAGCGCACGAATCCTGAGGCAGTCGCAACGAGTAACAGTAACATCGTTGAAAGACCATGAATCCCACGAGTAATGAGAAGGCTGGCGGGGCGGCTGACCTGACCTGTGAGGTCGACCTCGGTCCGTTTCGGCTGGGAGGCCGGCGGCCGCACGTGCTCATCGCGGGCCCCTGCGTGCTCGAAAGCGAGGAGCTCGCGATCGAGACGGCCCAACGGATCGCGGACATCGCGGCGGGCTTGAAGATTCCTTATGTCTTCAAGTCCTCCTACGACAAGGCCAATCGCAGCTCCATCCATTCGTTTCGCGGCCCGGGCCTGCACGCCGGCGTCGCGATCTTGAAGAAGGTCCGCGACAAGGTGGGCGTGCCCGTCTTGACCGACATTCACCAGGTCGGGGAGGCGGAGGTGGCGGCCGAGGCGGCCGACATTCTGCAGATTCCCGCCTTTCTCTGCCGGCAGACGGATTTGCTCGTGGCCGCGGCCAGGACGGGCCGTGTGGTGAACGTCAAGAAAGGGCAGTTCCTCTCGCCCTGGGACATGAAGAATGTCGTGACGAAGCTGGAGGAGAGCGGGACCAGGAAGATCGTCCTGACCGAGCGTGGCTCGTCCTTTGGATTCAACAACCTCGTGGTCGACATGCGATCGCTGCCCGTGATGCGGGGCTTCGGCTACCCGGTCGTCTTCGACGCCACGCACAGCGTGCAGCTCCCGGGCGGCGCGGGGACGGCATCTTCCGGTCAGCGGGAGTTCATCTTGCCCCTGGCGAGCGCTGCCGCGGCCGTCGGGTGCGACGGGTTCTTCATGGAGGTCCATCCCGATCCCGACCGCGCCCTGTCGGACGGCCCCAACATGGTGCCGCTGCACCGCCTGAAATCCTTGCTGGAACGCCTCCTCCGCATCGTCGAGGCCACCGGCAAGGGGGAGGGAGTCGTCCTATGACGGCGGATGGACAGGCTCCGATCCTGGCGGGCGGCAAGCGGGTCCTCGACATCGAGGCCCGGGCCATCGCGACGGTGTCCGCACGGCTCGATCAACGGTTTGTCGATGCGGTGGACCTGCTCCACCGGTGCGAGGGCAAGGTCGTGGTCTCCGGCATGGGGAAGTCGGGGTTGATCGGCCAGAAGATCGCGGCCACCCTCGCCAGCACCGGCACGCCGGCCTTTTTCCTCCACCCCGCAGAGGGCATCCACGGGGACCTCGGCATGGTCGCCCGGCACGACGTCCTCATCGCCATTTCCAACAGCGGCGAGACCGATGAGATTTTGAAGCTCGTGCCCTACGTCAAGCGATTGGACGTGCCGGTGCTGGCGCTCACGGGAAAGCCGCAGTCGTCCCTGGCCAAGCACAGCGAGGTCGTGCTCGACGTGTCCGTGGCCGAGGAAGCCTGTCCGTTGGGGCTCGCGCCCACGGCCAGCACCACCGTGGTCCTGGCGATGGGAGATGCGCTGGCGATCGCGCTGCTCGAGCGCCGGGGATTCAAGGAGGAGGATTTCCTGCGCGTGCATCCGGGCGGCGCGCTCGGACGACGGTTGTTGCTGCGCGTCGCAGACCTGATGCACGTCGGCGACGCCGTGCCCTCGGTGAGCCACGAGGCGCCCGCCCGGGACGCGATCCTCGAGATGACCCGCAAGCGCCTCGGCATGACGACAGTCGTCGATCGGCAGGGTCGCCTCGCGGGGGTGATCACGGACGGGGACCTGCGGCGGTTCCTCGAGCGCGGTCACGATATCACGCGCGCGACCGCGGCCCAGCTGGGGAGCGCGCATCCCAGAACGATTGCTCCGGATGAGCTGGCCGCCAAGGCCCTCCAGATTATGGAAGAGTTCTCCATCACGTCGCTCGTCGTGGCCGGCGGGGAGGGGGAGGTGCGCGGCATCATTCACCTTCACGATCTCCTCAAGAGCGGGATCGTCTGAGTGGCCATGCCAAGTTACAAGTCATCCGAGACCTTCCCGGCCGAATGCGCGGGCCAGGAGCAAAACGTCAACCTCCCCAACGTCCTCACCATTGCGCGCATTCTCCTGATTCCCGTCTTCATCCTCGTCTTTATCTCACCGACCCCCGAACGGTCGTTGGCGGCGGCGGCGGTGTTTCTGATCGCGGCCGTGACGGACTTCCTGGACGGGTACCTGGCACGACGGCGCTCTCAGGTGACCCGGTTGGGGCGTTTGCTGGATCCCATCGCGGACAAGCTGCTCGTCCTGTCGGGCTTGATCCTGCTGGTGCAGTTCGGGCGGGTCGCGGCCTGGGTGGCGATCGTCATCATCGCACGCGAGCTGGCCGTGACCGGCGTCCGGGCGCTGGCGGCCTCCGAGGGGGTCATTCTGTCGGCGGAGACCACGGGCAAGTACAAGATGATCGCGCAGGTCGTTGCGATTCTCCTGCTGATCCTCGACGAGTCACTGGCGCCGATGGGGTTGAATCCGCACCTGGCGGGGACTGCGGTGCTGTACCTGGCGCTGGCGCTCGGGCTGGTGTCGGGCTGGAAGTATGTCGTGAGCTACTGGCGGCAGGGCTCGAGCAAGACCTAGCCCGGGCTAGCGTGGTCGTCTCGAGAGTCGCTGAACAATCCCACCCACCGTATTCCCTGACCCTGGCCCTTTCCCCGTGTCGCGAACGGGGAAGGGAGAGGGGGTCGCGAACCTTAACACAGCACCGAATATGACGACTGGCGAATGGGCGATCCTCGGCATGGTCCTGGCGGCCTACGTGATCGGCTCGATCCCGTTCGGAGTCCTGGTGTCCCGCGCCCTCGGGGTCGTCGACCCGAGGACCGCGGGCAGCGGCAACATCGGCTTTACCAACGTCCTCCGGGTCTCGGGAAAGGCGGCGGGCGCGCTCACCCTTGCCGGGGATCTCGGGAAGGGCTGGCTGGTGGGGTGGGCCGCCCACAGGGTCGTGGAGCAGGAGCCCGCCGTCCTCCTCATCGCCCTGACCGTCGTCCTTGGGCACAGCTATCCGGTCTTTCTCGGCTTCCGAGGGGGCAAGAGCGTGGCGACCGCCATGGGCACTCTGCTGGGCGTGGCGCCCTGGGTCGGATTGGGAGTGGTCGTCACCTGGTTCGTCGCGCTGGGGCTCTTTCGGTACTCTTCTGGAGCGGCCCTCGCGGCCTTTGTCGTCCTGCCGTTCCTGGCCGCGGGATTGGGGAAGGGGATGGTCTTCGTGCTGTTTGCCGGGCTGCTGGCGGCGCTGATCGTCTACCGGCATTGCGACAACATCGTGCGCCTGTGGCGAGGCACGGAACCGCGGATCGGAAGTGCTAGTTGACATAATCATTCTTATCCGACATTGTATCCCTGAAGCGAGCGCGTCCCGTCCTTCGCTCACGCGCTCCCGAGCCGGTCGCAGCCTGTCCTCAAACCGCACTTTTTCAAGTCACGTATTCTGTCCCAGTCCGTCCCGGTCGCGCGGCGCGGTCTTGGGCGAGGCTCTGGGTGTCGAGCGCGGTTTTGTCGCGATGCTGGCATTTGCCCCGGGGTCTGTCGTACTGTGATACTGGTAGTGATGGTCTGCAGCGCGCTTCACCCCTAACCCCAAACGTCGAGATGGTCCGTCGCATCCTGAGCGTCGTCGTGCTGGCCGGTCTTCTGGCCACGGCTCCGGCCGGGACCTGGGCCGCGGTCTCGCCCGAGTCCGCGGGGGTCCGCGGGCTTGAGATGCTCCAGGAGATCGAAGCAGCCCTGACGGATCTGGCCGAGCGAGTCAGCCCCGCCGTCGTCAGCATCGCCCCCAGCTCGAGCCCCGATCTCTCCAAGGAGCGGTTTCGCAACCCCCGTGGGGCTGGGTCCGGCGTGATTGTGTCGCCTGACGGCTTCATCGTCACCAACAACCACGTGGTGGGCGACGCCGAGGTGGTCGAGGTTCGGATTCACGACGGGACCAAGTACGAGGGCCGTGTGGTCGGGAAGGACTCCGACACCGACCTGGCGCTGATCAAGGTCTCCCCCAATGGCCGCATCCCGGCGGCCACCCTAGGCAACTCGGAGGAAGTCAAGATCGGACAGTGGGCCCTGGCGGTCGGCAATCCGTTCGGGCTCGATCGCACGGTCACACTCGGCGTCGTCAGCGGCATCGGCCGCCAGGACATCAATCTGTCCCGCTACGAAAACTACATCCAGACTGATTCCTCGATCTTTCCCGGCAACTCCGGCGGACCCCTGTTCAATCTCAAGGGCGAGATCATCGGCATCAACACCGCCGTGATCAATTCCGTGCAGGGCATCGGGTTCGCCATTCCCTCGAATATGGTCAAGCAGGTCGTTCACCAATTGCGGGTGCAGGGCAAGGTCGTCCGGGGCTGGCTCGGCGTGGGCATCCAGCAGGTCACCGCGGAGCTTGGAAAGAAGTTCGGCGTGGAGGAAGGTCAGGGCGTGCTCGTCAACGAAGTCTTCGAGAACGATCCGGCCGCGCGCAGCGGCATCCAACCCGGGGATATCATCACCAGCGTCGATGGCACGACGGTGGAGTCGCCCAAAAGCCTCTCGCGGGTGATTGCGGGGCTCAAGCCGGGCGACACGGCCCACATCGAGGTCATTCGCGACCGGGAACGGATAAAGCTGGACGTGGCGGTAACCGAGCGTCGGGACGCCCGCGTCGTGTCCGCGCTCCCCCGCCCCTCCGGCGAAGACAAGCTGGGCCTGCATGTGGAGGATCCCACGCCCGAGCTGGTCCAGCAGTTCAAGCTCGGGGATAGCGAGGGGGTCGTGATCTCAAAAGTCGATCAGGGGAGCCTCGCGCAAACCGAGGGGCTCCGTGCCGGGGACCTCATCAAGGAGCTCAACCGCCAGGATGTCGCCTCCGCCCAGCAGTTCTCGAAAGCCATGGCCCAGATCAAGCGCGGCGAGACGATCCTCCTCCGCGTCCTCCGTGAGTCCCGCGCGTTCTATGTCGTCCTCAGGAAGACCGAATCCTGAGTCCTTTAAACCTCACGTAACACTTCAAGATATTCTTCCGTCCAACTGACATCCTGAACAAACCGGACCACCATCTCTTGATGGGCTAACCGATCGTCTTCGCTACCGAGCGTTAGTATGCCCCAACCGTGCCCCCCTCTCCCTTCAGAGGGAGGGAGAGGGAATTGGAGCAGGCCGGTCATGACGCGACGGCGTGCTTGGCCGCCTTCTGCTCCTCGATGAGCTTCGGGGCAATGTCCCGCGGCACTTCCTCGTAGCTCGAGAATTCCATCGAGTACGTGCCCCGGCCGCCAGTCAGCGAGTTGAGGCTCGGGGCATATTTCAGCATTTCCGACAGGGGCACAAGCGCCTTCATGACCTGGGTATTGCCCTTGGTCGTGATGCCCAGCACCCGCCCGCGCTTGGAGTTCAGGTCGCCGATCACGGCGCCCACGCAGTCGTCCGGGGTCGCCACCTCGACGGTCATGATGGGCTCGAGGAGCACGGGCTGGGCGCTCTCCATGGCCTTCTTGAAGCCCATCGAGGCCGCGATCTTGAACGCCATTTCCGACGAATCAACCGTATGGTAAGAGCCGTCGTAGACCGTGACCTGAAGGTCGACCACCGGGCAGCCCGCCAGGGATCCCTCGTGCAGGGCCTCATGGACGCCCTTCTCTACCGCCGGGATGAACTGGCGGGGGATCGCGCCGCCGACGATCTTGTTGACGAACTGGAACCCTTTCCCGCGCGGGAGCGGATCGAGCTGCAGCCAGCAGTCACCGAACTGCCCGTGGCCCCCCGTCTGCTTCTTGTGCCGGCCTTGGGCCTGGGCCGTCTTGCGAATCGTCTCCTTGTACGGGACCTTCGGCGTGTGCACGTTCACTTCGGCACCGTACTTGCGCCGCAGCTTCTCGAAGGTGACGTCCACGTGCTGCTGCCCGGTGCCGCTGAGGATCATTTCCTTGGTCTCCACGTTGCGGACGAACTCGAGGGAGGGGTCCTCCTCGACGAGCTTGTGGAATCCAAGGCTCACCTTTTCGATGTCCGCCTTGGACTTGGGCTCGATGGCGAAGGAGAGCACCGGCTTGACGACCTCGAGGCGGGGGTACAGGATCGGCTGCCGCTCGTCGCAGAGGGTGTCCCCCGTATGGGTCTCCTTGAGCTTTCCGATGGCCACGATGTCGCCGGCGGAGGCGCTCGGCACCTGGGTGTATTTTTTCCCCAAGATGATGAAGAGGTGGCCCCCTTTTTCCTTCGACTGGCGGGTGGCGTTGAAGAAGCCCGAGTCGGCCGGCAAGGTGCCGGAGAGCACGCGCACGTAATTCAAATGACCGACGAAGGGATCGATGATGGTCTTCAAGACGAACGCCGAGAAGGGGTCGGTCTCCGTAGGCTGCCGCGTGACGGCTTCGCCGCTCTGGGGATGCGTGCCCTCGAGCGGCCGGAACGAGGCTGCGGCGGCCGCTGACGGGAGCAGGGCCGCCATCGCGTCGAGGAGGGAAGACGGACCGATGTTCCGGATAGCCGACCCGCCAAGGACAGGCACGATGGCCTTCGAGCCGGTCCCCGCCTGGAGGCCACGACTGATCTCCTCGGCGGACAGGTCCCCCTCGCCCAGATATTTTTCCAGGAGCTGATCCTCCGTCTCGGCGGCGGCTTCGGCCAAGGCCTTTCGAGCTTCGCCGAGTGCGCCCGACAGCTCACCGGGCACCTCGCCTTGCTCCACCTTCGGATTGTCCGCGCTCGATCGGATCAACGCATTGGCCAGGACGTCCACGACCCCGGAGAGTTCGGGTCCCTGCCCCACCGGCAGCACCAGCGGAAGGCCGGAGAACTCGAGGGCTTTCTGGCAGTCGTCCAGTGCGCGCCGAAAGTCGGTATGCTCCTTGTCGAGGTCGTTGATGAAGAGTAGACAGGGCAGGCGCAGGTCGGTGATGTCAGCCCAGACCTTTTCCAGCTCGGTGCGCACGCCGGTCGAGGCGCTCAGCACAATGAGGACCCCATCCACCCCGCGGAGCGCGGTCTTGGCTTCGCCGAGGAAGCTGAGCGAGCCGGGTGTGTCGACCAAGTTGAAGATGGTGTCCTTCCATGTGAAGTTCAGCACGGACGAGCTGATCGAAAACTTGTGGTGCGTCTCCTCCGGCTCAAAATCGGAGACCGTGTTGCCGCCCAGGACCGATCCGATCGCAGGAATGGCGCGGGCGGTGTACAAGAGAGCCTCCCCCAGGGAGGTCTTCCCCGCTCCGGTCGGACCGACGATAGCCACATTTCTGATCGTGTTGCTCCTCGGCTCGCTCATGGTGCCCTCCTACGTCCGAACACAACATGTCCATGATGATGGCGTCGCGCTGTTCTCCTTCTCTATCTCTTAATCCGGCCTGTCCTCCCCTCCCCGCCTTCGCTGAAGCTTCGGCGGGCCTGCCCGCCTACTTATCTGCCGAAACGCTTTTGAGCCCCGCGGCTGTGAAGCCATGGGGCTGCACTATATTGCTTTGCCTGCTTGGAGCCAGCCGCGATCGGCAAAGCTGATGTAGCGTCCGTCGCCCATGATCACATGGTCGAGGACCGGAATGCCAAGCAGCTCTCCGGCGTTCACGAGCCGTGTCGTCAGGACCCGATCTTCCGGGCTGGGCTGTGGATCACCACTTGGATGGTTGTGGAGGAAAATCACCGCGGCGGCGGATTCGCGCACCGCCAGGTTGAAGACCTCCCGGGGGTGCACGATGCTCAGGGTCAGGCTGCCTTCCGAGACGGTGGCGTCACGGATGACGCTGTGTTTCGCATCGAGCAGGATGATCTTGAAGACTTCGTGTCGGAGGTCCCGCAGCCGGGGGTGGTAGTACTGGAAGAGATCGGCGCTCGAACGGATACGGGCGCCGGTGTTCAGCGGCAGCGCCAGGGACCGTTTGCCCAGCTCGAGCGCCGCCTTGAGTTGCGCGGCCTTGGCGAGACCCACGCCGGGGACCCGGCGGAGCTCCTCGATGCCCCGGTTGGCCAGCCCCTGGAGCCCGTGCATGTCCTCGAGCAGGTCCAACCCGACCTGGACCGCCGAGGCGTCCCGCCGCCCCACGCGGAGAATGATCCCCAGGAGCTGCGCATCCGAGAGCGCCTCGGGCCCCTCCCGAAGAAGTCGTTCACGCGGGCGCTCGGTCTCCGGCCAATGCAGAATTCCCCTGGCAGTTCTCGTGGCACGCGCGCGCGGCATGTGTAGGCTGGCTTCTCACCCCAAGGACAATTTTGTCACTTCATGACGAAATATGGTCCAGGGGGACATGGGTTGTGAATAACCTAACTCATTGAAATTGCATGAAGTACCTATGTGGCTTGCTACTTGCTTGACTCTGCGAGCAAATTCAACCTTCGCGACCCAGGAGGCGGTTATGGAATGTCCGAAATGCAAGGGCTTGATGATGCTGGAGAGGTTTTCTGACTTCTTCCTCATCTTCTACGCCTGGAAATGCATCAACTGCGGCGCCATTATCGACCGCACCATCTCGATGAACCGCAGACGGAGCATGGCCGGACGCGAGGCCCAGCCAGTTACCACCCGCTAAGCCCCTCCCGTCAATCCCCGCACCCCTTCCCCGTCCCCTCGCCAGCTGGCTGTGGCCCGTGCGACGGCCTGCCTGCCGGCGAGGGGTGCATTATAGGGAAGCCCCCGAACCCTGTCAAAGCGAGCACCGCCGCATTTTGGCGGGCGCCCGCGCCCCGCGCCGTCGCGCGGAGGGCGACGACCAACGCTTCCTTGATATGTGAAAAATCGGTGTGTTAGCATCACACGATTTGATGGCCTTCCAGGTCCCCCATGCGCATCATTGCCGGCGGTGAACGAGGTCGGCGTCTGCTGGCGCCCCCGCGACGTGGCCTCCGTCCGACCTCCGAGCGCGTGAGGGAGGCTCTGTTCTCAATTCTCCGCGGGCGGATCGAGGGCGCCAGGTGGCTCGACCTGTACGCGGGAACCGGCGCCGTGGGACTCGAAGCCCTCAGTCGGGGGGCCGCCCACGTCGACTTCGTCGAGGTCGACCGGCAAGCCCTGAGGGTGCTGCGGGGAAATCTCGCACGCTGCGGGGTCGCGGACCGGACATCGGTCCATGCCGTCCCCGTCGAGTCTCTGTGCCGGCGTTGGGCGAGCACGCTGCCCCCCGTCGACGTCGTCTTTGCCGACCCGCCCTACCGGGATTCCGGCTGGCAGGAGGTCCTCGCTGCCGTCTCCCCGGATGCGCCCCTCAAGCCAACGGGGGTGGTCGTCTTGGAGCATGCCACCCGAGAGTCCGTTCCGAAGCAGGTGGGGCGCCTGGAGCAGGTCCGCCGATACCGCTATGGTGATACGATGCTGACCCTCTTTGCCCTGGCTGCGGAAGGGACTGCCCCTCAGTGAAGATTGGAGTCTATCCGGGGACGTTCGATCCCATCACCCACGGTCACACCGACATCATCCGTCGCAGCCTGCACATCTTTGACCAGGTCATCGTGGCAGTGGCGCCCAGCGTCAAGAAAGGACCGCTCTTCGAGCTCGCCGAGCGGGTCGAGATGGTGCGGCTCGTGACCAAGGATCTGGCGGGTGTCGAGGTCGCGGCCTTCGACGGCCTGCTGGTGGAATTCGTACAGACACGCGGGGCCCAGGCGGTGATCCGCGGGCTGCGCGCGATCTCGGACTTCGAGTACGAGTTCCAGATGGCCCTCGTGAATCGAAAGATGGACGGGCGCGTCGAGACCGTCTTCCTCATGCCCAGCCAGGAATATGCCTACCTGACGTCGAGCATCATCAAGGAAGTGGCCCGGCTCGGCGGGACGCTGGAGGACGTCGTCCACCCCGAGGTGGCCGCGCGGCTACAGGAGAAGCTCAAGGGGGCCGGACGATGAAGCTCGCGACGCGAGCCGGCCGGGTCGTCCCCTCCCCGACGCTGAGCCTCACGGCCACGGCCAAGGCCATGGCGGCCCAGGGGATCGACGTCGTCGATTTCGCCTCGGGCGAGCCGGACTTCGACACACCGGACCCCGTCAAGGCCGCGGCCGAGGCCGCGATCCGCGACGGCTTCACCAAGTACACGGCGGCCGGGGGCATCCCCGAGCTCAAAGCGGCGATCGTCGAAAAGCTCGCGCGCGATCAGGGCCTGCAGTATGAGCCGGGCCAGGTGCTGGTCTCCTGCGGTGCCAAGCATTCGCTCTACAATTTCTGCGAAGCCTTTCTCCAGGCCGGCGACGAGGTGCTGGTCCCGGCCCCCTTTTGGGTCTCCTACCAGGATCAGATCGTGCTGAATGACGCGACCCCCGTGATCGTGCCCACGCGAGAGGCTGATGGGTACGCCGTGACCCGGCAGCAACTGGAGAGCCATCTCACCCCGAGGACCAAGGCGATCATCATTAACAGCCCGAGCAACCCGACCGGTGCGGTCTATTCACGGCAGACTTTGGAGGACATCGCCCGGGTCGCGATCGCGAAGGACCTGCTGGTCGTGTCCGACGAAATCTATGAGAAGATCATTTACGACGGGCAGCCCCATGTGAGCATCACGGCCGTCGTCCCCGAGGTCGTCGAGCGGACCCTGATCGTGAACGGCGTGTCGAAGGCCTACGCCATGACGGGATGGCGGATTGGTTATGTGGCCGGCCCCAGGACGCTGGTCACGGCGATGGCGAACATCCAAAGCCAGAGCACCTCCAATCCCTGCTCGATCTCGCAGAAGGCCGCGCTGGCCGCGCTGCGCGGAGGGGACGCATTCCCCCGGCAGATGGTGCAGGAATTCGATCGCCGCCGACGGTACATGGTCGAGCGCCTGCGCAAGATGCCCGGCCTGCGTTGCGCGCTGCCCGCCGGGGCGTTCTACGCGTTTCCCAATGTGGAGGGCCTCTTCGGCCGCCGCCACGACAAGGGCAC